>DATBAZ010000346.1:0-19466 GCA_036271255.1 Alphaproteobacteria bacterium | reverse complement strand
GTCTCCGGCGCAGCCGTGCCATAGGGACCGTCCTGGTAGTCGATATAATCGAAACTGCTCAGGGCGACCCGCAGGCCGGCCGAGACCTTCACATCGTCGAGCACTGCATAGGTGACGTCGCCGAAGACCGCCTTGTCGGTTTCCCGCACCTTGAACCGGTCGATATACGAGTATTTACCATCGACCGGCGCCTCACCGAAATAAGACAGGGAATCGCCGGGGCCGTAGCCGTAATACTGCGACAGGTAGTTGCCGACCTGATCGAACGGCTCGGCATACTGCTCGTTCGAGGTTGCGATGCTGTGCCCGTAATAGACACCGCCGACCCAGGAAATGGGCGAATCGGAATCGTCCGGAGATGAAAACCGCAATTCCTCGGTCCAGTCGTTCTGGCCCTGGTGGTAGGAGCCGACCGACAGATAGCCCGGATGGCCCGGCAGGGTGATGCCGCCGTAATACTGGCCCGCATACGGGATCAGGCCCGACAGCTCGAACGACGTCGCATCGAAGACGTCGTTGACCGTGCGCTTGAAATAGGAAGTGATCGATTTGACCGTCACCCAGCTCAGATCGTATTCGGCGGTCAGGCTCGGCAGGGCGAATTTGTCCGAGTGGGGCTGGGGGATGCGCGCCAGCTCGGTGAAGGCCCGCTGGCCTTCGTAGGAGTAGTCGCGGTCGGCGGTGTGGATGTCCTGGAAGTAGACGGAGGGCGTGAGGCTGAAATTGTCGGTCGGGGCAAACCGGAACGCGACCTTGACCACCTTGCTGTCCGAGCTGTTGACGTCGTGCGCCTCGACCCCGCCGTTTTCCGGATTGACCCGGTCGATATAGCCGCCATCCTCGCGATACCAGCCGCTGACCCTGAAGCCGAGCTTGTCCTGGACGATGGGGCCGCCGACCGCGGCACCGAGCTCATAGCTCGGCGCGCCGCCGGCCGTGAAGGCGAGCTCGCTGCGGGCGAAGCCGCTGAAGTCCGACAGGCTGGGCGCCGGGGTCAGGAAACGGACCGTGCCGCCCTCGGATCCCGCTCCGAACAGCGTCCCCTGCGGGCCGCGCAGAACCTCGACATGGTCGAGGTCGAAAATCTTGGGATAGGGGTTTGAGGAGACGACATTCTGACGGACCTGGACGGGTGTGTCGTCGATATAGATACCGGTCGTCTGGGCGCCGGTATCAGAGGTGATGCCTCGGATCGAGATATTGGTGTCGCCGAGCTCGTCACTGGCCTGCAGGCTCAGCCCCGGGACTAGGCGGGCGACGTCCTTCACATCCTTCACGCCTTGGTCGTTCAGCGTCGCCTGATCGATGGCGGTGATGCTGATCGGCACCTTGTCGAGCTTTTCCGATCGTTTCTGCGCAGTGACCACGATCTCCTGCAGTTGCTCGTTCTGCGGCGCGGATTGATCGGCCGCCACGGCGCCGCCGGCCTCGGTTGCGAGGGCAAGGAACGTACATGGGATAAGGAAACGGTATTTTGCTGACATTATCGGCCCCCGCTGCTCATTTCATTGGTGCATGACTTTCCGGTGCTCCGGTCACGGCGCTGGAATCCGGGCGCTGAGCGGGTGTCCGCCCACGGTGCCCACGACAGTCGCGCGCGGCTCGGCATCCCGCTCGTTCCAGTTCACGACGATCGTCCCGTCGGATGCGCCCGACAGGGTCAGCCGGGCATCGACCCGCCCCGACCGCCGGTCCCATGCCGCGGAACCCGAGACCGCGAGGTCTTCCGCCCAGCGCACATGGTCGAGCTTCGCCCGCGTCCGATCGCCCGAACGTTCTATCGCGAAGGTGCCGCCCCGCAGCCCTAGCCCGGTGTCGCCGGACACCCGCCAGGTCCGCGCCAGCGCGTCCGCGACGGTCGCTGCGGCGGCCGCGGCCGCCGCGAGATCGCGGCGCCTTTCGCCGGTTGCCGGCATCACATCATCTATCCGGCGGGCAAAGTCGGCGGCCGGCCGGACGACCGGTATCCGGTCGATGCACGCCATGTCGCCGGGGTCGCCGCTTGCGACGAAACGCCGGACGATCGGGGCTGCGCACTCGTCCTCGTCGCCCAGCGCATCGACATGAAAGCTGTTGGCCAGCAGAACCCGGCGAGCACCGGGGAAGGCGCCGGCTGCCATCGCGGCATCCTCCGGCGGCGTGGTCGTATCGTATTCCCCGGACAGGATCAGCGTCGGAACCGCGGCCGTGTCATGGGGCTTTGCCACCGGGGCGCCGGGCACGTAGGGCGGCGCATGGACCGGCCAATCCAGGCAGAGGTCCAGGATGCTGTAATCCAGCGGCAGTCCGCGCCATTCGTCGATGGTGAGCGGCGCATAGAGATCCGGCTCGTCGCGGCGCTTGGCTGCGACCGCCTGCTCCAGCTGGTCCCGCCGGCGCGCGGGGGCGGCCGTCATGTCGTAGAGCTGCGGATAATCCATGCAGCTTACGGCCGCGAACAATCCGTAGCTCTCGACCGCGGCACTGCCGCTGGGATCGCGCGAATCGGAATGGGACCCGGTTTCGGCGGCGAGGCGGAGCAGCGGCAGCGGGTCGTCATGATCCAGCATGGCGCGCACCGCCGGATCGAACTCACGCAGATTCACCGGATCGTAGGTCGCGTCGTACAGGATCGTGCCGATCGCGGCGGGGTCCACCGTGGCCGCCACCCGTCCGCCCAGGCTGTTCGGCGCGGCGCCGTGGAGCGGCGCGCGCCTGAGCCGCGCCACCAGCCGTTCGGCACGCTCGAGCGGCGTGCCGGGAAGGGCGCGGCAAACGGCCGAGCGCGCGCAGATACGATCGAGGTTCCGCCGGATGGCCGTCGGGGTGTTGGGAAAGAAGCCTGATTCGCCGTAGGTGGGGAAGGCGCCATCCAGCACCAGCCGCTTCACGCGATCGGGATGACGAAAGGCAAAGATCTGCGCGGTGAAGGTGCCGTAGCTGTCGCCATAGAGATCGACCGCGCCGATGCCCAGCGCATCCAGCACTGCCGCCAGATCGTCGGCGACCAGCGGCGAGCCGTAGAAGTCGGCCGCATCGCCCAGCGAACGGCCGCAGGCTCCGACCGCCGACACGGTCGGCACCGGCATGGTCTGGAGCGCATGGCAATCGATCGGCTGCGACAGGCCGGTGCCCCGATTGTCGACCAGCAGCAGGTCGTGATCGGCAAGCAGGGGCGCGAACAGCTCGAGATAGGCTTCGCCAGTGCCGCTGGTCGGGTAACCGGGCCCCCCCTCCATGGCGACGATCGTACCCGCTGGCGGCTTCGATACGTCCCGATGGGGATAGAGGACGAAGCCGATCCGGATCGCACCGGGCACGCCGCCGGTAGGATCGAGCGGCCGGATCAGATGGCCGCAGCGCGCCCCGGCGACGGCGCATGTCTCATCGAACACGCCCCTCGGCGACGCTTCCGCGGGCGCGGCCTGGGTGATCGAAGGCAGCACAGACAATACCAGCAGCGGCGCCATCGCGTGCCGGCAAAATGCGGCGAGGTCCGCGATGACCCTGAAAGCAAACGAGTTTCCGCCGTAGCGTTCCGCCATGCCCCCATCTTTCCGAGACGTCCGGAGTGAGCATGGCCGTAAATGAACGATCGTACAACAAGAAGATTGCGGTTGTGTGTCCGGCATTATGACGCGGCCGCCTGAATCGCCGCCTGCCGGTCTCGCTCGGCCTTGCGCATATACCAGCCGGCGACGACGACCCCGGCCCCGACCGCCAGGATGATCAGGCTGGCCAGGGCGTTCATGTCGGGACTGACGCCGAGCTTCACCTTCGAATAGATCACCATCGGCAACGTGCTGGAACCGGGCCCGGACACGAAGCTGGAGATTACGAGGTCGTCGAGCGACAGGGTGAAGCTGAGCAGCCAGCCCGAGATCAGCGCCGGCGCGATGATCGGCAGGGTGATGTCGACGAAGGCGCGCACCGGGCCCGAGCCCAGGTCCATCGCCGCCTCTTCCAGCGAGCGGTCGGCGCTCTGCAGGCGCGACTGCACGGTGATCGTGACATAGGACATGCAGAAGGCGATATGGGCGAGGACGATGGTGCTGAAGCCGCGCCGCGCCGGCCAGCCGAACATCTGCGCCATCGAGACGAACAGCAGCAACTGGGTTATGCCGGTGATGATCTCAGGCATGATCAGCGGCGCGTTCACCATTCCGGTCAGCAGCAGTTTCCCGGGGAAGCGCCGGAATCGGACCAGCGCGACCGCCGCCAGCGTGCCGAGCACCACGGCGGCGGTCGAGGCGGCGACGCCGATCTTGAGCGAGAGGGCCGCCGCGTCGAGAACCTGCCGATTGTGCAGCAGTTCGCCGTACCAGCGGGTCGAGAAGCCACCCCAGACCGAAACCAGCGCCGAGGCGTTGAAGGAATAGGCGATCAGAACCAGGATCGGCAGGTACAGGAACGCGATCCCGAAGGCGAGGACCGTCAGCAGGGGGAGCGATCGCGCCCCGGTCACGGTTGGCCGCCCTTCATAGGGGCACCGCCGCGTCCTTGGAGCGATAATGCTGATAGACCGCGATCGGCCCGACCAGCAGCACCAGAAACGCCGTCGCCACCGCCGCCGCGGCCGGCCAATCGTGATTGCCGAAGAATTCGTCCCACAGCACCCGGCCGATCATCAGGCTGTCGGGGCCGCCCAGCAGCGACGGGATGACGAACTCGCCGATCGCCGGGATGAAGGTCAGCATGCTGCCCGCGATGACCCCCGGCAATGACAGCGGCAGGGTGATGTCGAGAAAGGCGCGCCAGGGCGGGCTGCCGAGGTCGCCCGCCGCCTCGAGCAGGGTGACGTCGAGCTTTTCCAATGTCGCGTAGAGCGGCAGGATCATGAACGGCAGATACGAATAGACGATGCCCAGATAGACCGCGGGCGTCGTCTGCATGATCTGCAGCGGGTGATCGATAAGCCCCAGCCATAGCAGGCCGGTATTCAGCAGCCCGTTCTCCCGGATGATCCCCTCCAGCGCATAGATTCGCAGCAGGAACGAGGTCCAGAACGGCAGGATGATGATCAGCAGCAAGACGTTCTGCACAGATTTGCGTGATCGCGCCATAGCATAAGCCATGGGATATCCCACAATAAGGCAAATCAATGTCGAGAAAAATGCAGTCTTAAGCGAATAAATATAGGACAGAATATAAATATCATCGGTCAGGAGATAATCATAGTTGTCGAAATTATAATTGATCGCTATATGCCCATCGGATGCCCGCTGGAACAGATTGCTGAAGGGCGGAACGGATATGGTGGACTCGGCAACGCTGATCTTGAGCGCAAACGTGTACGGGATCAGAAAAAACAGCAGCAGGAAGAGGAAGGGCGGCAGTATGATCAGCCAGCGGCGCCTGCGCCTGGATCCACGCGGAGCGTGGGCGCCTGTGTCGGGGAGAGAGGCAGCCGCCGCGCCGCTCATTGAGGGTTACCCCCCGCACGGCGGAAACTGGGTGTAGGTTGCGGAATTCGATGGCCAAAACACGCAAGGCGCGCGCCGCGCCGGTTCCGGAAAAGGCGCTGCATATCCGGCAGCGGCAGCGCCTGATCGACGCCTCCATCTCGGCGCTGCACCTTTATGGGCCGTCGAGCACCACGATCGAGAAGGTCGTGACCATCGCCGACATGTCGCCGGGCATCGTCAATTTCTATTTCGACACCAAGGCGGCCATGCTGGTCGCCGCCCTGGAGCATCTGGCGGTCGAGTTCGAGCGTGAGGTTCTGGTGCCGGTCGGCGCGCTGCGCGCAGAGCCGGCTCGCGCCCTGTCCCTGCTGATCGATCTCTATCTCGACCCCGAGCTCGCCAGCCCGCGCAAGGTCTCGGTCTGGTACGCCTTCTGGGGCGAGGCCAATTCCCGAAGCGAATATCACGATATCTGCGGCAAGAAGGACGAAGGCTTCGCCGCCCTTGTGCAGGACCTGATCGGCCGGCTGATCGCCGAGACCGGCCAGTCCGGCCTGGATGCCGACGGTGTCGCCCTGGGGTTGATCGGCGCGCTGGAAATTCTGTGGCAGAACATCGCCTTCCAGGACGAGGCCGAGATCGATCGCCCCGCCTATAAGCGCCGCTGCCGTGCCTATCTGCGCTCGGTCTTCCCGGACCACTTTGCCGACCAGCCGGCCTCGGGCCAGGCCGGGCTGCCCCGCGCCCTGGAAAGCCCCTATGCCGATCCGGGCCGCTTCGCGATCGAACGCGACCTGATTCTGTTTCCGGCCTGGCATGTGGCCGCGCGTGACGGCGATATCGCCCACGCGGGCGACTATGTCGCCTTTCAGCTGGCCGGTGAACGCATCCTGGTGGTGCGCGGCGAAGACGGCCGGGTCCATGCCTTCCGCAACGCCTGCGCGGCCCGTCCGCATGCGCTCGCCGATGGGCCGGCCGGCCATTTCGAGGGCGGCCACATCGCCTGCGGAGTCGATGGCCGCGTCTACGCCTTTGACGGCGCCGCCGAGAATGGCGGGCACGGGCTGGTACCGCTCCAGACAACCCATGCGGCTGGACTGATCTTCGTCCGCCTGTCCGACCGCGACCCGCCGGTCCCGCCGAACCTGGCGGCGATCCCAGCCGAGGCCTTCCCCGGATTGAAGCAGATCGCACCTGCCGACGAGACGGCGGTCGCCGCCGACTGGAAGCTGATCGCCGAATTCTGGCTCGACAGTTTCTTCGCCGACGGCGCGGTCGAGGCGCAACCGGATGGCATCGCTTGGCGCGGCACGAAGGGCCGGGAGGTGCTCTTCCTGTTTCCCGGCACGATGATTCGGCTGGACGGCGACGACGCCTCGGTCGTGCAGGTGTTCGGCGCGGCCGCCGGCCGCAGCATTATTCGGCGCCTCACCTGTGGCGGGCGCATCGGAACGGCGGATATCGGGAACACCGTGGCTATCTGCGAATCGACCCAGGTCGGTCTGTCCGCGCCGCTCTACGACACCGGCACGGAATCCGAGGGTGATGCGCCGTCGCGCTTTTTTCGCGACTGGATCGCGAGCCGGCTGCCGAAGGCGGCCGGGCGGTTGTAGGGGGCGGCTGCGAGCCTCAGACAACGACCGCCGGCCTGGCCGGTTCGCGGATCGCCGGGATGCGTTCACGCAGCATGTCGTGGAATTGCAGCATGCAGGCCTCGATCTCGGATAGCGGGCCGGGGCTATAGCTGCTCGATTTGATGCCGCGCTGGATCCGGCGGCACAAGGTTTCGTCCTCGCGCTGCACCTGGCGGTTGATGCGGTTGTTGAGATACCGCGCCAGCCGCATCTCGCGCCTTGTGTCGGGCAGGCCGAAATTGGCGCCGCGGATGATGCATTTCCCAGGGCCGTTGGGCAGGACCTGGAAGAAATCCATCTGGTCGGGAAAGACGTCGATGCCGAGATTGGGCAGCATGCTGTAGAACCGCCATGACCGCCGGTTGGCCTCCGGCAGGTCGGTGGTGACGCCGCCGATCAGCTGCTGATAACTGCGCTCCGACCAGTTGGTCGACAGCCGGTCGCGCATCCAGCCGATCGAGCGTGCGACGCCGTTGGGCAGGTTGGTCTGGTCCTCGTGATCGGGCGTGAAGGTACGATAAAGGCCGGGATGACCGATCGGCACGTGGTAGGATTCGAGGTAATTGTCCATCGCGACCTTCCAGTCTACGTCCCATTCCTCGAAATAGACCGGGCCCAGCGGCACCATCTCCGCGAAATTGTAGGGCGCGAAATCCGGCAGGAACTCACGCCATGTCTCGGCCAGAGGGATAGGATCGCCTCTCAGGCAGACGAAGACGAAGCCCAGCAGGATCTCGGTCTTGACCGGCTTCAGGCCATAGGCGGCGCGGTCCAGGCCGGGAAAGGATTCGCGCACCGGCAGCGCGCGCAGCGCCCCATCAAGATCATAGGTCCAGCCGTGATAGGGACAGGTGACGACGCCGGGGCATCTCCCCTCACCTTCGACCAGCCGCGAGCCGCGGTGCCGGCAAGAATTGTGGAAGGCGTGGATTTCCCCGGCCTGGTCACGCAGCACGATCACGCTGTCGGGACCGATATCGAAGGTGAAATAGTCACCCGATGCCGGGATCGAGCGGACATGGCAGGCGATCTGCCAGCTGGGCATCAGCACGCGCTCGTGCTCCAGGCGTGTCAGCTCGGCGTCGGCATAGGCCCAGGCGGGCAGGCCGCGGGGGAGCCCGTCATTTCCAGGCTCGAGGCGTGCTTGAGATGCTGCCGGCATAATCGGCCCTCGGAACTAAATGATCATTCAATTTACGTCAGTTCGGTTAAAACGACAAGACAGGATTTGAACCGGTCGCCAGTCTCGCCTGCCATCCTTCGGCTTCTTTAGTACCGACGCAGATGCCTGTTTCCTGCTATGGCAAGGGGCTGAAGTGCAACTCTATACGCGGATCGGCAAATCGCAGCCGCGTAGAAATTGAATATTCATATAAAATCTGGACTCCGCCCTTGTGCCGATGATATGTAGCGTGGTGGAGCGCATTCGATTTTGGGGTATTCCGTGGCCAGGACACTGACCAAGAACAATGAGCATTTCCGGCGCGCCGTCGCCCGGTTGCCGCTCGGCGTCGCCTCCAACTTTCGGTATTGGGGCGAAGATCGGACGATCTATGTGAAGTCCGGCCGGGGCGGCCGGATCACCGATCTCGACGACAATGTCTATGTCGATTACCGCCTGGGCTACGGTCCCGCGATCCTGGGCTATGCCGATCCGCGCGTCGATGCCGCGGCGCGCGAGGGGATGGAGGTCGGCGGCGTATTCGCCCTGGCAACGGAGATGGAGCTCAAGGTCGCCGACCGCATCGCCAAGATGGTGCCGTCGGCCGAGCTGGTGCGCTTCTCCAATTCCGGCACGGAAGCGGTGATGGCGGCGCTCAGGCTCGCCCGCGGCTATACCGGCAAGGACGACTATATCCTGCTGGAGGGCGGCTATCACGGCCTGTTCGACGCCGTGATGTGGCATGCCCCCATGCATCTCTGGAACCAGATCGGCAGTCCGGAGATCGCCCCCTATAGCGAGGGCGTGCCGGTCTCCAGCCGCAGCCACGCCTATTTCGTCCAGGCCAACGATGCCAACGCCCTCGAAGAGGTGATGAAGCGGCATGCCGACAGGATCGCCTGCCTGCTGATCGAGCCGATCATGGGCAATTGCCTGGGCATCGCCGCCGATCCGGACTATGTCCGCGCGGCCCGCGAGCTCTGCGACAAATACGGCATCCTGTTCATCATGGACGACGTGAAGAGCGGCTTCCGTGTCGCCCGCGGCGGGGTGCAGGAGCTTTACGGCGTCAGGGCAGACCTCTGCACCTTCGCCAAGGCGGTGGCGAACGGCTATCCCATTTCGGTGCTCACCGGCCGGGAGGAGATCATGCGGAAGCTGGGACAAGGCGTCGCCCATGGCGGCACCTACACCGCCCACGCGCTCTCGCTGGCCGCCGCGGACAAGACGCTGGAGATCCTCGACGAGACGGACGCGCTGGACCGCGTCGCGGCTTACGGCCAAAGCCTGCGCGACGGCATGAGCGCGATCCTGTCCGCGCGCGGCATCGCCCACAGCTTCGTCGGGCATCCCTCGATGAGCGGCCTCTATTTCGCCAGCCAGCCGCCGCGGACCTATCGCGACTGGAAAGGCAGCGATTACAGCTTTTACAACGCGATGGCCCAGCACCTGCATGACGAGGGCGTGCTGTGCGAGCCGGACTCGCGCGAGCCCTGGTTCATCTGCGCCGCCCACGACGATGCCTGCCTGGCCGATACGCTGGCCGGCTTCGAGACGGCAGTCGATCTGACCTTGAAGTCCGATGCCGGCGCGGCCGCGCGCAAAGCCTCGGCGTGACCGCTTCTCTGTCCACGACAGCCGCCCCCCAGCGGCGCTTCGACGCCATCATCGTCGGCGCCGGCCATAACGGGCTGGTGGCCGCCTGTTACCTGGCGAAAGCCGGGCTCAGCGTCCTGGTGCTCGAACGCAACGACTATATCGGCGGCGCCGCCGTCAGCCGGCAGCTCTACCCCGAATTCACCTATTCCAACTGCTCCTACGTCTGCAGCCTGTTGCGGCCGGAGATCATGCGGGAGCTGGAGCTGCCGCGGCATGGGCTGCAGATCATCCCCTATGAGGGCGGCTGCACGATGATGCGCGACGGCGGCCATCTCGCCCTCTATGACAATCACGACGCGCTGAGGCGGGAGATCGGCCGCCACTCCAAGCGCGACGCCGAGGCCTATGACCGCTATTCGCGCGACGTCATGCGCCAGTGCAAGTTCATCAAGCCCCTGCTGATGCGCAGCCCCCCGGATCCGACCTCGTTCAAGCCGCGCGACATCATGGAGCTGCTCTATCTCGCCAAGCGCTTCAACGGCATGGGTGAGGAGCGGATGTACGACACGATCCGCTTCTGGACGATGAGCGCCGCGGATTTCCTCGACGAATATTTCGAGAGCGAGATCGTCAAGGCGCATTTCGCCGGCAGCTCGATCATCGGCACGGCCCTGGGGCCGCGCTCGCCCGGCACCGCTTATGTGCTGCTGCATCACTATATGGGCGATATCGACGATGCGGTCGGCGCCTGGGGTTTCGCCCGCGGCGGCATGGGCGCGGTGACCAAGGCGCTGGCCGCTTCCTTCCAGGAAAAAGGCGGCACCATCCATACCGGCGCGGGCGTGGAGCGCATCCTGACCCGGAACGGCCGGGGCGTCGGCGTCGCCCTGACGGACGGCACCGAATTCTACGCCCGGACCGTGATCTCGAACATGGATGTGAAGCGAACGTTCCTTCAGACCATGGACGCGAAGGATCTGCCGGACGAGTTCCTGCGGCAGGTGCGCAACTTCAAGATCAGGGGGTCATCCGGAAAGCTCAATATCGCGCTCGACGGGCTGCCCGAGGTCCCTGCAATTCCGAAGGGCGCGCCCTGCACTCGGGGCGACATGCACGTCACCGACACGATCGAGATGATGGAGCGCGCCTATGACGACTGGAAGGACGGGTTCTGGTCGCGCGCGCCTTACATCGACATGCTGATCCCCTCGCAGATCGACCCGACCATGGCGCCGGACGGCAAGCATTACATGTCCGTCTTCGTGCAATACTGCCCGTATCGCCTCGCCAACGGCGCCCCGACCGAGACCGGCTGGGACGACACCCAGCGCAAGGCTTTCGGCGACACCGTGATCGATACGATCGCCCGCCACAGCCCGAACTTCAAAGACCTGATCCTGCACGCGGAAATCCGCACGCCCTGGGATATCGAGCGCGAGGTCGGGTTGACCGAGGGCAACATCTTCCAGGGCGAGCTGACGATGGACCAGCTGCTCTTCAACCGGCCGATCCCCGGCTATGCCCAATACAGGACGCCGGTGAAGGGGGTCTATATGTGCGGCTCCTCCACCCATCCGGGCGGCGGCGTGATGGGCGCACCCGGCCATAACGCGGCGCGGCAGGTCCTTGGCGACCTTCGGCTGGCAGCCTGACCTTGGCGGCGCGATACGACCATATCGTCGTCGGCGCCGGCCATAACGGGCTGGTCTGCGCCGCCTACCTGGCCAAGGCCGGCAAGCGTGTCCTGATTCTGGAGGCGTCGGACCGGCTAGGCGGCGCATCGGTGACGCGCGACTTCGCCGCCGGCTTCAGCGTATCGGCCTGCGCACATCTGCTTGGGCAGTTTCAGAGCGACATCGTCCGCGACCTGGGACTTGCGCGTCACGGCCTGCGCTTCGTCTCCGGACCGATGCCCACCGCGGCCCTCTCACCGGACGGAAGGCCGGTGCTGCTGTCCGCGCCGGGCCGGTCGGCCGCCGACGCGGACGCGTACCCCGCCTTCACCGCGCGCATGCATCGGCTCGCCCGCAGCCTGCTGCCGATCCTGGGCATGGCGCCGCCCCGCCTCGGCACCGACGCCTGGAGCGACCGGCGCGGTCTCCTCAGGATGGCATGGTCGGTGCGCCGCCTCGGCCGGACCGACATGCGGGAACTGCTGCGCATCATCGGCATGAACGCCTATGACCTGATGGAGGAACATTTCGAGTCCGCGCTGCTGAAGGGCGCGCTCGGCTTCGACGCTGTCCTGGGCACCAATTTCGGCCCGCGCTCACCCGGCACCGTGCTGACCTTGCTGTATCGCATGGCCGCCGAAGCCGGCGCCGGCGGTCCGCGCGCGGTGCAGCCCGAGGGCGGCATGGGCGCCGTGGCCGACGCCTTGGCCAAAGCCGCCCGGGCCGCCGGCGCCGAAATCCGCCGCGAGGCGCCGGTCGAACGCATCCTGGTCAAGGACGACCGCGCCATCGGGGTCGTTCTCGCCTCGGGGGAGGAGGTCGCCGCCGGATCGGTCGTGTCCAGCGCCGACCCCCACACCACCTTCATGCGCCTGCTGGGGCCGGAGCATCTCGATACCGGCTTCGTCCGCCGCATCAAGCATTTCCGGCATAAAGGCCTGGCGGCCAAGCTGCATCTGGCGCTGGACGGACTGCCCGCCTTCTCCGGCCTCGATCCATCGACGCTGGGCGGACGGCTGCTGATCGCCCCCTCGCTGGACTATGTCGAGCATGCCTATAACCACGCCAAATACGGCGAGTATTCCAAGGCGCCGGCGCTCGAGATCACCCTGCCGACGGTGAACGATCCGTCGCTGGCTCCCGCGGGCAAGCATGTGCTGTCGGCGGTGGTGCAATACGCGCCTTACGACCTCGCCGGCGGCTGGGAGGCCGGGCGCGAGCGTTTCACCGATATCGTTATCGACACGATCGAGCATCATGCGCCCGGGCTGCGCAGCCTGATCCAGGCGCGCGAGCTCCTGACCCCGGTCGACATCGAGCGGGAATTCCGCATCGCCGGCGGCCACTGGCATCACGGCGACCTTGCGTTCGACCAGTTCTTCATGGTCCGCCCGGTGCCCGGCGCGGCACAATACCGTGCGCCGGTGGCCGGCCTTTATCTCTGCGGCGCCGGCGCCCATCCCGGCGGCGGCGTGATGGGCCTGGCCGGGCGCAATGCCGCCGCCAAAATGCTCGAGGCAGCCTGACATGCAGCCATTACCGGGCAAGCCGCACTTCCTCCAGCCGCTGCTGCCGACCCCCTTCTCGGAGCGCACCCATGCGCTCTCGCAGGTGGACAGCTTCATCCAATGGTCCGGCTATACGACGGTCGACGTTTTCACCACCGCGGAGCAGGAATATTTCGCCATCCGCAACGCGACGTCGCTTTACGACCTGACGCCGATGGTCAAGTATCGCATCGCGGGGTCCGGCGCGGAGCGGTTCCTGAATCGCCTCGTGACGCGCAATATCGCCAAGCTGAAGGAAGGGCGCGTCGCCTATACGGTATGGTGCAACGACGCTGGGCATGTCATCGACGATGGGACGATCTTCCGCATGGGCGCGGAGGAATTTCGCCTTTGTGCCCAGGAGCGTCAGCTCGACTGGCTGCGCGACGCCGCCATCGGCTTCGACGTCGCGATCGACGAGATCACCGAGGAGATCGCGGCGCTGGCCTTGCAGGGGCCAACCTCCTGCGCCGTGCTGAAGGAATTCGGCGTCAGGGGCGCCGAACGGCTGAAGCCGTTCGAGATCGGGCGCTTCACGGTCGACGGGCTGGAGATCACGATTTCGCGCACCGGCTTCACCGGCGACCTGGGCTATGAGCTGTGGATGGCCCCGCGCGACGCCCTGGCCGTCTGGGACCGGCTGATGGCGGCGGGCAAATCGCGCGGCATCCGGCCGATCGGGTCGCAGGCGCTCGACATGGCGCGGATCGAGGCCGGCTTCATCATGCTGAACCACGACTTCGTTTCGGCCGAGCACACGATCCGCGCCGGCCGCGACCGTTCTCCGCTGGAGCTGGGCCTCGACTGGCTGGTCGATTTCAACAAAGGCCATTTCAACGGCCGGCGCGCCCTGCTGACGGAAAAACAGCGCGGGGTCCGCCGGCGTCTGGTCGGGCTCGATGTCGCCGGCAACAAGCCGGCGCACAATGCGCTGATCTATTCCGACCATACCGGCATAAAGGAGATCGGCTCGGTAACGTCCGCCATCTGGTCTCCGACCTGCAAGCGCAACATCGCGCTGGCGATGATCGACGCGCCGCATTTCGATATCGGCCACACCGTATGGGCTGAAATTTATCTGAACCGCGAGTTGGTCTGGGAGCGGCGGATGGCGCGCGCGCAGGTCGTGGACAAGCCGTTCTTCGCACCCGAGCGGCGGCGGGCCACACCGCCGGCCGATTTCTAAACCCGTGACCGCCGCCGCTCCGAACCAGAATTTCGCAGACCGGCCGTGGCTGGATCCCGCTGCCGCGCCGCAGATCGTCATCGAGGGAATGAGCAAGACATATGACGGATTCGCCGCCGTCGACGATGTCAGCCTGTCGATCTTCAAGGGAGAGATGTTCGCGCTGCTCGGCGGCTCCGGCTGCGGCAAGACCACACTGCTGCGCATGCTGGCCGGCTTCACCGACCCCAGCGCCGGCCGGGTGACGATCGACGGCGTCGACATGACCGGCGTGCCGCCGCACGAACGGCCGGTCAACATGATGTTCCAGTCCTACGCCCTATTCCCGCATATGACGGTCGAGCGCAATGTCGGCTATGGCCTCAGGCGGATGAAGCTGGACCGGGCAGAGTCCCGCCGCCGGGTGGAGGAGGCGCTGGAGATGGTGCAGCTCTCCGCCCTCGGCCACCGCAAGCCGCATCAGCTCTCGGGCGGCCAGCGCCAGCGCGTCGCATTGGCGCGGGCACTGATCCGCCGCCCCAAGGTGCTGCTGCTGGACGAGCCGCTGTCCGCGCTCGACAAGAAGCTGCGCGAGCAGACCCAATTCGAACTGATAAACATTCAGTACCAGCTCGGCATCACCTTTGTGTTCGTGACCCACGACCAGGAGGAGGCGATGGCGCTGTCCACCCGCATCGCGGTGATGGACAAGGGCAAGGTGATCCAGATGGGCCCGCCCGCCGACATCTACGAATTTCCCAAGAGCCGCTTCGTCGCCGACTTCATCGGCACCACCAATCTGTTCGAGGGCACGATTGCGTCGATCGAGGCCGGCGTCATCCACATCGACAGCGCCGAAGCCGGAGGCATACTGACGGTCGACGACCTCGGCCGCTTCTCGGTCGGTCAGCATGTCTGGGTGGCGCTGCGGCCCGAGAAGATCGCGCTGTCCAAGGAACCAAGCCCCGCCGGACACGCCAACCAGCTCATGGGCGAGGTGCATGAGCTGGGCTATCTCGGCAATCACTCGACCTATCGGATCAAGACGGCAACCGGAAAGCTGGTCACCGTCACAGCTCAGAATGCACGCCGCACGGCGGAATGGTCGATCGACTGGGGCGACCGCATCTGCCTCACCTGGCCGGCGGACGCGGCGATCCTGCTGGAAAGCTGATAGGCCTCTGGGGCAGAACCCCAGGCGATCGGCTCACTCGGCCAGGATGGTACATGCACCGGCCGGCAGATGGACGGCGACAGTTTCCGAACCGGATATCGCCGCCCATTCGCCCGGCATCGCCATGCCGATCAGCTCCCGCCCCCCGCAATCGATGCGCAGCTCGATATGCCCGCCGACATCGCGCACGAAGGTGATGCGGCCGGAGAGAGCGTTGGGATCGCCGCCGCCGTTCAGCCTGGCGACGCGGATATTCTCCGGCCGGATCGACAGGGTCACCGTCTCGCCCTGCCGCACGCCCGCCGGCATCGCCTCCGCGGCGATCAGCGTGTCGCCCAGCCTGATATGGCCGCCATCCTCGACCACGGCGTCGAGCAGGTTGGACTGGCCGATGAAGCCGGCGACGAAGCGGTTGGCAGGATTGCGGTAGATCTCGGTCGGCGGCCCGATCTGCTGGACCACGCCGTCGGCCATCACCACGATCGTATCGGCGATGGTCATCGCCTCGCGCTGGTCGTGGGTCACCAGGATGGTGGTGATCTGCAGCGTCTGCTGAAGCTGGCGCAGCTCGACCTGCATATGGTCGCGCAGCTTGGCGTCGAGCGCCGACAGCGGCTCGTCCAAGAGGAACAGCGCCGGCTCCTGCGCCAGGGCGCGGGCGATGGCGACGCGCTGGCGCTGGCCGCCGGACAGCTGGTCGATGGTGCGGCTGCCGATATCGGGCAGCTTGATCAGCGCCAGCAGCTCACGCACCCGGGCTCGGCTGTCGGCCGGGCCGATATTCCTGAGCCGCATCGCATAGGCGATATTGTCCTCGACCGTCAGGAACGGAAACAGGGCCAGCGCCTGGAACACCATCGCGAAATTGCGGCGATGGACCGGTGTGTCGGTGATGTCCCTGTCGTTGAAGACGATGCGGCCCGAACTCGGCGTCTCCAGCCCCGCAACCATCCGCATCAGGGTGGTCTTGCCGCAGCCGGACGGCCCCAGGAAACAGACGAACTGGCCGCGCGGCACCGTCAGCGACACGTTCCTGACGACGGCATTCGCGCCATAGGCTTTCGAGACATCGCGAATTTCGAGGCCCAGCGTCATCCGTACCCTCTTTACCGGCCAGCCACGATGTCGGCCGCCGCCGCCCGTCCGCAATATCAAGCTCCACAAGCACAGTTGCCGGGCAGCGCAACTATCGGAACTGCCTTACTTTCGCGCATCGGCAACGATTTTTGCGCAACCCGATATTCTTGGCAGCGGCAATCGCGCACATCCTCGGCCATCACCAGCGGCACATCCGGAAAGTGTGCAAGGCCCATGCCAGCAGGGCAGAAACGGAGTTCGAGATGGCGGAAGCAAAGAATGCCAAGCAGCCGATGATCGTCGGCAAGGCGGCGCTGATCATGGTCGACTGGCAGCGCGGCGGCGCCTACATGCCGGGCGAGGAGAACGGCGTGCCGCACATGGATGACAGCACGGACCGGCGCAAGAAGGTGCGCCCCCTGGTCGACGCGGCGCGGGCCGCGGGCGTGCCGGTGATCTATATCCAGGAGGTCCACCGCCCCGACGGCATCGATTTCGGCCGCGAGCTGGACGGCGACGAGGATGTGCATTGCATCGAAGGCAAGCGCTCGACCGAGATCGCCGCCGAGGAGGTGGGCTTCGGCCCCGGCGACTATCACGTGCCGAAGCGCCGCTATTCCGCCTTCTATGCCACCGACCTCGAAATCCTGCTGAAAGGGCTGAAGGTGCAGACCCTGATTCTGACCGGCGGCCTGACCGATGTCTGCGTCCATTACACCTTCGTGGACGGGCATCAGGGCGATTATTACTGCCGGGTGGTCGAGGATTGCGTCGGCGGCTCCAGCCGGCCGGCGCACGATGCGGCGCTGAACGCGATGGAATATCTCCAGGCCGGGGCACGCCGCACCAGCGACGAAATCCTCGCCGCCTTCGAGGCGATGAAGCCGTCGCTGGCGGCTTGAGCGCCTTCCTGTAGTCATCGTCTCCCCTCGAGGGAAGGCGATGACTGGAAAGCTATCTACCGCGGAGAGCGCAGAGGTTTCGCGGAGTGCGTAGAGGGATGACAACCTATCGGCGTGCTCTGCGTAACCTCCACGCACTCTGCGGTAAAACTCTTCCGGGCCTTCAGCTTGCTACGCCTCGCCCTACCGCCGGCTGGCGCCGCCGAGTAGCTTCGGCAGATCGCCGATTACTGCCACGGCGCTGAAGGCGACGACGCCCAGAGCCATGAACAGCACCGCGCCGACGCACATGGTCGGCTGGAAGCCCATGCGCAGGTTGTTGAACACCTTGATCGGCAGGGTTTCGACCTCGAAGCCGGCGACCATGTAGGCGATGATGTATTCGTTGAGGCTCAAGATGAAGACGAAGACCAGGCCGGAGACGATATAGGGCAGCACGATCGGGCGGATGACGGTGCGCAGCACGTCGCTTTCGCGCGCGCCCATGGTCCGCGCAGCCTCGACCAGCGCCATGTCGATCGAGCGGAAGCCCATGCCGATGGTTGCCAGCGGCAGGGCGACGAAGACCACGGCATGGGAGAGGATCGTATCCTCGATCCGCCCGAAATGGCCGATCCAGCTCCAGAACACCAGGAAGACGATCGACAGCACGATAGAGGGCAGCAGGAAGGAAATCCGCGCCAGCGATTCCAGAACCAGCGCCAGGCGCGATTTGTATTTCCAGATCGCATAGGCGATCGGCAGCGCGATCGACACCGAGGCCAGCGCGGCGAGGACGGCCACGATCAGCGACAGGCTGAAGGCGGACATCCAGGCCGGATCGCCGAAGAAGGTTTCGTACCAGACGAGACTGGGGTTCTGCGGCGGGAAGTTCATCCGCTGCGTGCTGTTGAAGCTGACCCCGGCGACCACGACCAGCGGCGCGGCCATGAAGATGGCCAGCACAGTCAGAAACACGATCTTTCCCGCGGCCTTCACGATTTCCGCATCCGCGTTGCCTGGAAGGCACCCACCGCCAGCAGCACCGTGGCCGCCAGCAGGAATACCGACATGGCCGAGGCGCGCGGCAGGTCGTGGCCGGCGAGCGCGGTGCTGCCGATCAGCACCGCCATCGGCCAGCTTTGCGGCCGGCCCAGCACCAGCGGCGGCACATAGGCGCCGACGGTCAGCACCATCGCCATGACGAAGGCGATCATTGCCGGCCCCTTGGTCATCGGCACCACCACCGAAGCGAAGGCTTTGAGCGGCGAGGCGCCGAGCGTCCGCGCCGCCTCGATCAGGTCCCGGTCCAGCCTTGAGAGCACCGGAAACAGGGTCAGCACGGTGAAGGGCAGCACCAGATAGACCAGGCAGGCGATGACCGCCCCCGCACTGGGGGTCAGCGATTCCGGGCCGTCCATCAGCCCGAGCGCCACGAACAGGTTGGACAGGCCGATCCGCTTCGACAGCATCACCTGCCAGGAAAAGGCGATCAGCACGTCGGAGAGCGAAAGGGTGGCCAGCAGGAAGATCAGCCAGGCGACCTGCAGCCGCCTGCGCATCCGGGCAATCAGCCAGGTCAGCGGAAAGCCCAGCCCGACGCTGATCGCGCCGACGATCACCGCCAGCTGGATGGAATCGAGCAACGCGCCAAGCAGCTCAGGCTCGCCCAGCGCGCCGTAGGAATTGAGCGTGATGCCCGGCAGATACATACCGTTCGGGTCACGCTGCCCCAGGCTGATCCTGAGCAGCAGCACGAACGGCACCGCGCCCAGCCCGGCGAGCGCCACTATCGGCCAGGACAGCAGCAGGCCGAGACGCAGCCGCGATGCGCTGACGGCAGTCACGTCAGGCGGTGACCATCTTGGTGAACTGCCGCTCCATATAGTCGAGATGGAGATAGCGCGCCTGGGTCGCGGCCGGGATCGAAGGGATGTTGGATGATACGGCGGCGAATTCGGCGTCGGTCAGGTTCAGCTTGCCACGGTCGATAACCGGGGCCGAGCCGACGAAACGGGCGATCAGCTGCTGCGCCTCGGGCGTGCAGGAGAAATTGAGGAACTCCTGTGCCTCCGCGACCTTGGTGGAGGCGCCGAGCTGGCACCAGAAATTGGTGCTCTCCACCGCCCCTTCCTTGGGGAAGATCGACTGGACCGGCGTACCCGCCTTG
>DATBAZ010000345.1:0-8630 GCA_036271255.1 Alphaproteobacteria bacterium | reverse complement strand
GTCGGTGCCGCTGGAGCCGTCCGGGCCGTTCCATTTATCGTGGAAGCCGGTCTTGTCGTGATAGACCTGGGTCACCTGACCGCTGCTCATCGTGATCGGCTTGCCGCCATAGACGCCGTCGAAGCTGGCGCTGATCGGCTTGCCGCCGACCGTCAGGTTGTCGGAATAGGCGAGGTTCGTGCCGTCGTCCTTGGTGACGGTGATGACGTGATCCTTCATTTCCGGCACGCCCGGCGGGTAATGGGACTGGGCCTCGTTCAGCTTCCACTCGCCCTGATAGGACGGGTAGCCGGCGGCCTGGGCCATGCCGGCGGCAGATGCGGCGGCCAGCAGAATGGCCGTCGCGCACGCGAAATTCTTCATCGAACCCTCCCCTTGGATTTCACCGGGATTCTGTAACAGAGAAAGCCTTTGCGTCGAAGGATTTAGATCGCCCGACTTAAATCAATTTAAGCAGTTCAAAACCCTCGCCCTATCGCCCGTTTCAGGTGTTAGATACGAGCCGCAACGAGGGGGAGCTCCAGAACAATGGCCGAAACGGCTGCGATCGATACCGATGCCGTGAGGCAGGTGCAGGAATATATCAGGCGCGAGTTCAATGCGCTGCTGAGGCCGCTGACACATCCGGTCTATCACTATACCGACGGCGCCGCCGCGATCGCCATCCTGGAGGATGCCAAGCTGCGGGCGACCAACATCCTGTATCTGGATGACGGGCGCGACATGGCGCACAGCGTGGAATTTTTCCGCGAGGCGCTGGCGGTCCGCGAGCAGCGCAATCCCGGCGGGGTGACGGCCGAGCTGGCGGCGCTGATCCAGCAATATCTGTCCGAGGTCGGCGGCTATGTGCCGCCGGACATCTGGATCGCGACCTTCTCCAGCGAACGCGACAGCGCCCGGCGATGGCAGACCGTGGGTGGCTGCGGCCATGCCGTGGCGGTCGGCTTCAGCGCCAACGGCATCATGCGGGGCGCGGAGACCGGCGGCGCCCTGCTTGCCCCCTGCTGCTATGACGACGACACCAAGCTGGCGATCATGATGCGCGGGATCGAGCTGGCGGAAAAACTGTACGAGAAACGCCGCGTCACCTTCGCCAAGTCGCCCGGCGCCGGCGTCGCTTTGGTGCGCTATGTGCTGCGCGAGCTGGCCCTGTTCGGCGCGCTGATGAAGCAGTCGGACCTCAAGGGCGAGGACGAGTGGCGGGTCATCCTGTGCAACCCCAGCCAGACCGCCGTCGGCGCGCGCCGCATCCATGCCGTCGCCAAGTCGGACTACACCTCGCTCTATATCGACCTGGAGATCGCCGACGCCACCGACCGGCTGCCGATCTGCGAAATTCTCGTCGGTCCCAGCCCGCATCAGCAAATGACCGCGCGCGCCTTCTGGACCTTGCTCTATAAACACGGCTATGAGCGCGCGGACGTCATTCAGTCGGCGTTGTAAGAAGAATCACCTGGGGATATTTCGATGAAATTCTGGCTCTCGCTCGTCTCCGTCATGGAGGTCGACCAGCTGATCCCGATCGCGAAATACGCGGAGGAGCTGGGCTTCGGCGGCATCACCTGCGCCGACCACCTGGTGATGCCCACGACCATCAAGAGCAAGTATCCCTACACCGCCGACGGCGAGGTGTTCTGGCCGGAAACCACACCCTGGCCCGACCCGTGGGTGACCCTGGCGACGATGGGCGCCCACACCTCGAAGATCCAGATGATGACCAACATCTATCTGGCCGCGTTGCGCGACCCGTTCACCGCCGCCAAGGCGGTCGCCACCGCCGCGGTGTTCAATGAGGGCCGGATCGCCTGCGGCGTCGCCTCGGGCTGGATCCGAGAAGAGTATGAGCTGGCCGGCATCGATTTCGACACGCGTGGGCCTCGGCTGAATGAGCTGCTGCATGTGATGCGCAAGCTGTGGACCGGCGAGAATGTCAGCCATCGCGGCGAGTTCTTCAATTTCGACGCCCGCATGCTGCCCGCCCCGCAGAAGACGGTGCCGATCTGGTGCGGCGGCGGCACCAAGCCGGCCATCCGCCGCGCCGCCATGTTCGACGGCTGGCTGCCGCTGCAGATGACCCTGGCGCAGGCGACCGAGGCCGCGGCGCACATCCGCGGTTTGCGCACCGAAATGGGCCTGCCGCTGGACGGCTTCACCATCTGCCTGCCGCCGGCAGAACCGCTGACGGACGATTTCATCGCCGGTGTGCAGAAAATCGGCATCGACGACCTGATCGTCATCGGCCCCTGGATCCCCACGCCGTTCGAGGCAGTCAAGATGACCGATCCGGGTGACGATTTCGGCAAGCTGGAGGTCAAGATGAAGGCGATGAAGCGCTACGCCGAAACCTATATTTCCAAGTACGCGTGATGGTCGCCGCCGGAGTTCTGCGCACGCCCGACGCGTGCTTCGCCGACCTGCCGGACTACCCGTTCGCGCCGCATTACGCGGAGCTTCCGGACGACCGCTTCGGCAGCCTCAGGATGCATTTCGTCGATGAGGGCCCGCGCGACGCCCCCATCGCGCTGATGCTGCATGGCGAGCCGACCTGGTCGTTCCTTTACCGCAAGATGATCCCGATCGTGGTCGCCGCCGGCTATCGCGCGGTGGCGCCGGACATGATCGGCTTCGGCCGCTCCGACAAGCCGGCCAATCGTGCCGATTACACCTATCAAGGCTTCGTCGACCAGCTGAAGGCGTTCATCACCGGCCAGGACCTGCGTCGCATGACCTTGGTCTGCCAGGATTGGGGCGGCCCGATCGGGCTCAGGGTCTTGAGCGAACTCACCGACCGCTTCGATGCCGTGCTGGCGACCAACACGCTGATCCCCAATTTCGAGCCGCCGCCCCGGGGCGTCGCCGGCTGGCCGGGCAAGCAGATCGAGGATTGGGCGGCTTTGTGCCGGACCTCGGACGATCTGCCGATCTCGGAGATCGTTTCGGGCGTCGGCGTCGACCGGCTGCCCGAGGCAGTCCGCGCCGCCTATGACGCCCCCTTCCCCGACGCCTCCTATAAGGCCGGCACCCTGCAGATCACCTGCTGCATTCCGATCGAGGAGACGATGCCCGGCATCGCCGAGAATCGGAAGGCGTGGGAGGTGATCGAGAAATTCGACCGTCCGTTCCTAACCGCCTTCAGCGACCGCGACCCCTCGACCAAGGGCTGGGAAGCGATCTTCCGCGGCCGCGTGCCGGGCGCGAAGGGCCAGCCGCATGTCGAGATCGCGGATGCCGGCCATTTCGTGCAGGAGGAACAGGGGCCGGAGCTGGCACGGGTGCTGGTCGGGCTGATGGACGGGATGTACCGGTAACGCCCAACCGTCATTGCGAGCGCTGCGCAGCAATCCAGAGCCTTACCGACCGGTATCGGGCTAACGCCCCCTGGATTGTTTCGTCGCCGCGCTCCTCGCAATGACGTTCATTTATAGACAGCCCCAAAAACCTTTACGCTTTCTTTACGCGGTACGCGGCCGTTCGACCTATCGCCTTTACATCCGCCGCGCTTATCGTCCGGCCGTTCATTTCCCGGAGACCTTGATGCTCGACGTCGCCTATCTCGCGGGCCTGTTGATCGCATACGGTTTGTTCTACGGCTTTTCCTATGTCTGCAGCCGGCTGTAACGGAGCCCCGACACCATGAGTTTCGATATCGTGGTCGGCGGCATCACGTTCCTGGGCCTCCTGGGCTACCTGATGTTCGTCTTGGTCCATTCCGAGCGTTTCTGAGCCGAGGGGCCTGTCGTGCATACGACCGACTATCTGCAATTCGCCATCTACGCGGCCATCATCCTGGCCACCACCCAGCCGCTCGGCCGCTATATGGCTGCCGTTTTCAGCGGCGAGAAAACCGTCCTCACCACCGTGCTGCGCCCGGTCGAGCGGCTGGTCTATCTCGCCTGCGGCGTGGATGAGGCCGCCGAGCAGGGCTGGAAGAAATACGCCGGCAACCTGCTGCTGTTCTCGCTGTCCGGCACGGTTCTGACCTATGCGATCCTGCGGCTGCAGGCGCTGCTGCCGCTCAACCCGCAAGCTCTGCCCGCGGTGGCGCCGGACCTGGCGATGAACACGGCGGTCAGCTTCAGCACCCACACCAACTGGCAGGCCTATAGCGGCGAGAACACGCTCTCCTATCTCAGCCAGATGATGACCCTTGCGGTGAGCAATTTCCTCGCCGCCGCCATCGGCCTCTCGGTCGCGGTCGCGCTGACCCGCGGGCTGGCGCGCAAGTCGGTCAAGACCATCGGCAATTTCTATGTCGACCTGACCCGCGCGATTCTCTACCTGCTGCTGCCGATCGCGATCGTGAGCGCGCTGATCCTGGTCTGGCAGGGCGTGCCGCAGACCCTGGGCGGCCCGGTCGAAGCGCAGACGGTCGAAGGGGCGAAGCAGGCCATCGCGCTGGGCCCCATCGCCTCGCAGGAGGCGATCAAGCTGGTGGGCTCGAACGGCGGCGGCTTCTTCAACACCAACAGCGCCCATCCGTTCGAGAACCCGACCCCACTGTCGAACTTCTTCGAAGACCTGCTGATGTTCCTGATCCCTGCCGCCATGGTCGACACGTTCGGGCGCATGATCGGCAAGCGCAAACAGGCCTATGCGATCTACGGCGCGATGGGGATCATGTTCGTCTTCGGGCTGACCGCCTGCTATTTCGCGGAAATCTCGCCCAATCCGGCGCTGACCCAGATCGCCGGCTACAGCGCCGCCCAGGGCAATATGGAGGGCAAGGAAGTCCGTTTCGGCACCGCCGATTCCGTGCTGTGGGCGGTGACCGCGACCGACACCTCGGCCGGCGCCAGCAACGCCATGCAGGACAGCTTCATGCCGCTGGGCGGGATGATTCCGCTGTTCAACATCCTCTTGGGCTGCGTCATTTTCGGCGGCGTCGGCTCGGGCCTGTACGGCATCCTGCTGCATGTCTTCCTGGCGGTGTTCATCGCCGGGCTGATGGTCGGGCGAACGCCGGAATATGTCGGCAAGAAGATCGAATCGCGGGAGATCAAGCTCGCCATTTTCGGCCTGCTGGCGACCACCGTCGGCACGCTGATCCTGTCATCGATCGCAGCGATCACGCCCTTGGGCATCGCCGCGCTCGGCAATGACGGGCCGCACGGCCTCTCCGAGATCCTCTATGCCTTCGCCTCCAGCGACGCCAATAACGGCTCGGCCTTCGCCGGCCTGTCCGACGACAACGTCTTCTACAATGTCGCCCTGGCGGCGACGATGCTGATCGGCCGGTTCATCGTCATCATCCCGATCCTGGCCATCGCCGGCAGCTTCGCCGGGAAGAAAACGGTGCCGCCCTCCTATGGCGCCTTCCCGACCGATACCGGCCTGTTCGTCGCCCTGCTGATCGGCACGGTGGTCATCATCGCCGGCCTGACCTTCTTCCCCGCCCTGGCGCTGGGGCCGATCGTCGAACATTACGCGCTGAAGGCGGGAGACCGGTTTTGATGAGGCCCGCCACCATCCATCCGGCGCGCGGCACCGAGCTGCTGGACCGGCGGCTGACCGCCGCCGCCGCGGTCGAGGCGCTGCGCAAGCTCAATCCCGTCACGCTGTACCGCAACCCGATCATCTTCGTGACCGAGGTGGTGGCCTTCGTCGCCACTGTGCTGGGCATCCATCAGGCGGCGGTCACCGGCGGCGAGCGCACCGCGGTCGTCGCCCAGATCTGCATCTGGCTGTGGTTCACGGTGCTGTTCGCCAATTTCGCCGAGGCGCTGGCCGAGGCGCGCGGCAAGGCCTTCGCCGAATCGCTGCGCCGCACCCAGGCCGACACCAAGGCGCACCGACTGATCTCCGAAAATGGCAGTGAGACCGAAGACGTGCCGTCCAGCACGCTGCGCGAGGGCGACCTGGTCATCGTCTCGGCCGGTGAGATCATCCCCGGCGACGGCGAGGTGATCGAAGGCATCGCCTCGATCGACGAATCGGCGATCACCGGTGAATCGGCATCGGTCATCCGGGAATCCGGCAGCGACCGGTCCGGCGTCACCGGCGGCACCCGCGTAGTGTCGGACATGATCACGGTCCGCATCACGGCCAAACCCGGCCACAGCTTCCTCGACCGCATGATCCAGCTGGTCGAGGGCGCGGAGCGGCAGAAGACTCCCAACGAGATCGCGCTCACCATCGTGCTGGTCGGCCTCACCATCATCTTCCTGGTCGTCACCGCCAGCTTGGAACTGTTCGCCGCCTATTCCGGCGCCACCATCCCGATGGTCTTCCTGATCGCGCTGCTGGTGACGTTGATCCCGACCACCATCGGCGGGCTGCTGTCGGCCATCGGCATCGCCGGCATGGACCGGCTGGTACGCAGCAACGTCGTCGCCAAGTCGGGCCGGGCGGTGGAGGCGGCCGGCGACGTCGACGTGCTGCTGCTGGATAAGACCGGCACCATCACCTTCGGCAACCGCATGGCCGACGATTTCATCCCCGCCCCCGGCGTCACGGTGGCCGAGCTGGTCAAGGCCGCCCTGCTCGCCTCGCTGTCCGACGAGACGCCCGAGGGCAAGTCGATCGTCCGGCTGGCGAACGAGCGCTACAATATCGGCGCCGACAGTTCAGAGATCGACCGGTCGATCGAGTTCTCCGCCTTCACCCGCATGAGCGGCGCCGACCTCGTGGGCGGCGAGGAAGTGCGCAAGGGCGCGGTCGACGCCATCGTCGCCTATATCGTCGGCGATCCCGGCGCCCGCGCCCGATCCTCCGCCCCCGATGTCGCCCAGTCGGTCGAGCGCATCTCCAAGGCCGGCGGCACGCCGCTGGCGGTGGCGCGCGGCGGACGCCTCCTGGGCCTCATCCATCTGAAGGACATCATAAAGCCGGGCATCCGCGAACGTTTCGGCATGCTGCGCCAGATGGGCATCCGCACGGTGATGCTGACCGGCGACAATCCGCTGACCGCCGCCACCATCGCCGCCGAGGCCGGCGTCGACGACTACATGGCCGAGGCGACGCCGGAGAAGAAGCTGGAGCTGATCCGCGCCGAGCAGAAGCAGGGCCGGTTGGTGGCGATGTGCGGCGACGGCTCCAACGACGCCCCGGCGCTTGCCCAGGCCGATGTCGGCGTCGCCATGAACAGCGGCACCCCGGCGGCCAAGGAGGCCGGCAACCTGATCGACCTGGACAGCGACCCGACCAAGCTGATCGAGGTGGTGCTGGTCGGCAAGCAACTCCTGATCAGTCGCGGCTCGCTGACCACCTTCTCCATCGCCAACGACGTGGCGAAGTATTTCGCCATCATCCCGGCGCTGTTCATCGGCGTCTATCCGCAGTTGCAAGCGCTGAACATCATGCGGCTGGGCAGCCCGCAGAGCGCCATCCTGTCGGCGATCATGTTCAACGCGGTGATCATCATCGCGCTGATCCCGCTGGCGCTCAGGGGCGTCAACTACAAGCCGGCCAGCGCCTCGGCGCTGCTGAGGCGCAACCTGATGGTGTTCGGGCTGGGCGGCATCCTGGTGCCCTTCGGCGCCATCAAGGCGATCGATTTCCTGATCAACCTGCTGGGGATCGTCTGATGGCCTCCGCGCTTCGCATGGCGATCTCGATGCTGGTGCTGATGACCGTGCTGCTCGGCATCGCCTACCCGCTCGCCATCACCGGCATTGCCCAGCTCGTCTTCCCGAACCAGGCCAACGGCAGCCTGGTCAGGCAGGGCGACGCGGTGATCGGCTCCAGGCTGATCGGCCAGTATTTCGGCAAGCCCGAATATTTCCATCCCCGCCCCTCTGCCGCCCACGGGCTGGAAGCCGGAGGGCCTGGCTACGACCCGATGAACTCCGGCGGCACCAACCTGGCGCCGAGCAGCCAGAAGCTGGTCGATTCCGTGACCGCCGCCGTCCAGGCCAACCAGGCGGACAATCCGGGCGCCGCGGTTCCGGGCGACCTCGTCACCGCCTCAGCCAGCGGTTTAGATCCGGACATCTCACCCGCCGCCGCCGAGTTCCAGGTTCCGCGCGTCGCCAAAGCCCGCGGAATCCCGGAGGAAGCCGTAAGAAAGGCGGTGAAAGAATGTACAAAGGGAAGGACCTTCGGCCTGTTCGGAGAGCCCCGGGTCAATGTATTGAAACTGAACCTGTTATTGGATTCGTCCACAGAAAAGTGACCTTGGTCACAGAATTTTCATGGCCAATGCCTTGATCTACTGCGTCTCATAAGGCACGCTAAATAAACCACAGATTCAAACTGTAAGGGTGGACCTGTTGTACAATAGAACCTTCCTCGCCGCTCTCACGGCGAGCGCCATCATCGTGGCCCCGCTCAATTCCGTCCTCGCCGGGGCCTGCGACACCAGGCAAGATCTCCCCCGCGATACCGTCACCGCGAGCTGGTACGGCAAGGAGCATCACGGCCTGCGCACGTCCAGCGGTGAGAAGTTCGACGAGAACAAGCTCACGGCGGCGCATTCGTCGCTGCCGCTCAACACCGTCGTCGAGGTCACCAACCTGGCCAACGGCAAGAAGGTGCAGGTCAAGGTCAACGATCGCGGCATGCCCAACAGCGGCGAGATCGACCTGTCCCTGGCGGCCGCCAAGGCGATCGGAATGGTCCAATGCGGACTGGCGCTGGTCGTGCTATCGGTAGTGCCGACTCCGGCGAAGGGGAAGTAAGCAAGCCGCTCGCCG
>DATBAZ010000344.1:0-10594 GCA_036271255.1 Alphaproteobacteria bacterium | reverse complement strand
AATTCATGCGTCGGATGGCGGTGCGAATGGATGCGGCCGCCGCCCTTCACGGTGAATTCGGCGACATGCTCCAGATGCCCGCCCTGGGTGCTGTCCTTCATCGAGCCCGGCGCGACCAGCCACCAGGTCGGCGCAGTGTCCTGATGGTTGCCCTCGGGGATGACAGTCTCGATCGATCGTATGTCCATCGGGGTTCCCTCTTTCAGGCGGCGGTGGGATAGGTCGCGTAGGCCATGCCGCAGATCCATTCGGTCACCGGCTCATAGCCGACGATCTTCGCCGGACGGCCGCCCATGGCGCCCATCACTGCCGCCCAGTTCAGGATTTCATGCCCGCCATGGCCGGCCTCACGCTCGACCTCGTCATAGCCATAGGCCTTGACCGCCTGCACATCGCCGCGGCCCAGCGCGTCGAGGAAGCGGCGGTCCCACTCGGCATTGACCAGGGGGCGGTTGGCAGTGCGCGCCATCTCGATCTCATAGGCCGCGAGATCGACCATGAGGTTGGGGTCCGCCTCCAGGATTGGCCGGCCCTCGGTCTGGAACCGGCGCATGCGGTCCAGGAACGGATCGCTCTCTTCGGTGTGCTCCATCCAGACGGGCGGCCAGTGGGACAGGCCACCCGTGGCGAGGAAGGCAACACGCTTGTCGGATGTGTTCGCCCGCACGGCCTTGGCTAGCGCCTCGCCCAGCGCATAGGCGCGGGCGACAGAGGGCAGGGGCGGAGAGAAGACATTGATGAATATCGGTACCACCGGCAGGTCGTTGCGGAGGCGGATGAAATGCCAGGGCACGATCAGGTTGTTGCCGTATTCGATCGGTCCCATCCGGGCGATGTCGAAGCCGTTGCCCAGCAGATGGCCCAGCAATTCGCGCGCAAGCTCCGGATCGCTCGGGATATTGAGCTTTTCCTTCAGCCCCAACGCCCCCAGCCAGTAATCGGCCGGGCCGGCATGGGCATCGGCGATGCCGATGGCGAAGGTCGGCATCAGGTTGCGGTAGAGGTTCTCGAAATGGTCGTCGAGGATGGCGACGATGACGTCTGGGCGGATCTCGTCGAGGTAATCGACGATCTCCTGCGTAAAGGCGGCGATGCTGGCGCGCTGCACGGCCGGTGGCGCATCGGGCCAGCCGAGCCAGCCCGGCGCATGGGAAACACTGATCCCGCCGACGATCTCCGCCATCGCCCGGCTCCTCAGGGCTTCTTGGCGGAGAGGACCGCCTCGACCTCGATCAGGAAGTCTTCTTTCACCAGCCGGTCGACGATCAGCAGCGTGTTGGGCGGATAGGGCGGGGCGCCGAACCAAGCTGGGAAATACTCGGCGCGCAGCTTCATAAAGGCGTCGATATCCTGGGAATGGACCAGGAAGGTGGTGAATTTGACGATGTCCTGCGGCTTGGCGCCGAACGTCTCGACCAGGCTGCGCAGATTATCGAACACCGTCTTGAACTGGACGGCGAAGTCACCCTTGCCGGCGACGCTGCCGTCCGCCGCCACCGCCAGCTGCCCGGCAATAAAGATCAGGCTGTCGCCGCTGACATGCGCGGCGTGGGAATAGAGTCCCTGTGCCGGAGGAGCGCTTTCGGGATTGATATAGGTGACCTCTGACATCGGGTGCTCTTTCTGGGCTGGGTGTTACTGGAAGAAGCTCTGGACGATGGCGACGAACCGGTCGGGATATTCCAGCGCCGGGGAATGGCCACAGCGGTCGATCAGGATGAGCTCGGCCTGGGGAATGCGTCGGGCCAGCGGCACGGCCGTCTCTTCCCAGGGCACCGGATTGTCGTTCTTGCCGTGGACCAGCAGGACCGGGCAGGTCAGCGCAGTGATTTCTCCGTCGCTCAGCACGGCGGCGTCGATGAAGACGTCCTTCGGCCCGGCGAACATCGATGAGAAATAGTCGCCATAGTGCCCGTCATGCAAGATGCGCACGCGACCATCGAGATACGTGTCGTCGATCAGCTCGCGGCGATAGACCAAGGTCTCGCCGGCGACGCGGATCGCCTCGCGGGTGGCGGGAAAGGTCCAGGTCCGCTCCGTGGCGGCATTGACCGGGAAGGCGACGCCGAGCGACCCGGTCACCATCACTGCGCGCACCCGCTCGTCGCTGGCGGCGGTGCGCAGCGCGATCGGTCCCGACAGGGAATGGCCGATCACGTTCACGGCCTTCTCGCCGAAAATCCCCAGCATGGCTCGTGCCTGCCGCTGCCAAAGCGGCATGTCGAAGAAAGGCGGGGCAGGCTTGCGGCCGCTGCGGCCGAACCCGATCAGGTCGGGCGCGATGACGTGGAAATGCTCGGCCAGCCGGTCCAGCACTAGCCGCCAGTTGCCCTCGGTCGAGGCGCCGGGGCCCGAGCCGTGGAGCATCAGCAGCGGATCGCCCACGCCGCCTTCCCAGTAGGTCACCGGGAGGTCTTCGAACGTGGTCGATTTGCTCTCAAGCATCCAGAAGTCGGTCCTTGCTCACAGCGATCGACGTCATTATTGTAGATTGTATAAAATCGTCAAGAGCACGAAATGCGCATCGAACCCATCCGCCAGCTCCCGCTTCCCGAGACCATCCAGCGCCAGATCAAGGCTGCCATCGTTGCCGGCCAGCTGTTGCCTGGGCAGATGCTGCGGCAGGAGGAACTGGCCCAGCGGCTGGGCGCCAGCCGCGCACCGCTGCGCGAAGCCTTGTCCCGCCTGGAGGCGGAAGGGCTGGTCGTGCTGCTGCCCCGCCGCGGTTATGCCGTGATGTCGCTCGACCGCAACGAGATCGCCGAGCTGTTCGACCTGCGTATCGTGCTGGAGGAACGGCTGGCCCGTCTGGCGGCGGAGCGGCGAAGCGCCGCGGACATTGCCCGGCTGAAGGGCATTTCCGCGCAGATGTCGGCGCTGTCGCCGCAGACCAATCCCGACATCGTCGCCGAATGGTACGACCTCAACACCGAATTCCATTCGGCCTTGGCCGAGCCGGCGGGGCTGCGCCATTTCACCCGGCTTTACAACACGGTGCGCGAAAACCTGGAGCCTTACGTCCGGGTCGAGATGCAGCTGACCGGCGGATTCGAGCAGGCACAGGACGAGCACGACCGGATCATCGCCGCCTTTGCCGACCGTGATGCCGACACGCTGGGCGAACTGGTCTGCGAACATGCGCGGCACACCAAGGAGCGGCTGCTGGCCGGCCTCGACCAGCAGGCCCAGGCCGCGCCGGGACCTACAGATCGATGACCAGCACCGGCGTCTTGGCTCCGGAGCAGCACAGCATCATCACCGTGTTCTCGGCGCGCTCGGCGTCGGACAGGATCGAATCGCGATGATCCGGTACGCCGGAGATGACGCGGACCTCACAGGCGCCGCAGATGCCCTGCTCGCACGAGCTCACCGTGCCGACGCCGGCGGTGCGCAGCGCGGCCAGGATCGACTGGCCCGGCTTGACGGGGATCGAGCGTTTGGACCTTGCCAGCTCGACGGTGAAGCCGCCTGCGGTGGCCGGCGCTTCCTTGGCGCTGAAATATTCGAGATGAATCCGGTCGTCGGGGAAGCCCTGGGCGCGCGCGGAGGCAGTGAAGGCGTCCATCATCGGCACCGGCCCGCAGCAATAAAGGTGTGCCTCGGCCGGAACGCGGGACAGGGCCGAGGGGAAATCGAACACGCTGCCGGCTTCGTCGTCGAAATGCAGGCCGGGCGCGGTCAGGGCGGCGATCTCCTTCAGGAAGGCCGCCCCGGCGCGCGACCGGCAGGCATAGTGGAACTCGAACGGCCGGCCGAGCTCGGCCAGACGCGCCGCCATATTGAGCAGCGGCGTGACGCCGATGCCGCCGGCGAAGAAGGCGGAATGGGCCGCGTCCTCGGTCAGCGGGAACAGATTGCGCGGCGGGGTGATGCGCAGGACCTGGCCGACCTTCAGCTGGTCATGGACATGCCGCGATCCGCCGCGCCCGGCCTCGTCGCGCAGCACGCCGACGCTGTAGCGCCCGGTGCCATTGCCGGGCAGCAGGGAATAGTGGCGCTCGCCGATCCCCGGCAGATGCAGGCCGATATGGCTGCCGGCCGCCGCCGGCGGCAGCATCCCGCCCGCCGCGTCGGCGAATTCGTAGACATTGATGCCTTCGGTCTCATAGCTGATGCTGATCAGGCGGGCGTCGATATCGGTCGGGTTCATGTCGCGGGCTCGGCGCCTCTCATCGGGTCCATGCCGGATCGTATGCCGATACCGGCATCATGCACAACCATTGACCGTCTTGGTTCAAACCAATTTTCAAAATTGGTACGAAAATTGGTTGCACCAGCCGGCGTTTCTTGCTGTGATGCAGCATGAAATCGGCGCTGCGAAAATGGAAGGGGCGATGACCGCGCCTTCGCTGATCATCAGGAACGGGCTTGTCGTTACGGTCGACCCGGCGCGGCGGGTGATCGATCGCGGCTATGTCGCCGTCGGAGACGACCGCATCCTCGCGGTCGGGCCGATGGCGGAATGCCCCGATGCCGGCTCGGCCCGTGTCATCGACGCATCCGGCCAGGCGGTGCTGCCGGGCTTCGTGAACGCGCATGTCCATACGTTCGACATCCTGCTGCGCGGCGGCCTAGCGGAGGATCGCGGCCTTTACGATTGGCTGTGCAACATCGTGCTGCCCGGCACCCAGGCCTATTCCGACGCGGAGGTTTCGACCGCGGCGCGGCTTTTCTGCCTCGAAGCGGTGCGGGCCGGGGCCACGACGATCGTCGATAATGTCGAGACCAAGTTCGACCGCTGGGAGCGTTATGCCGGGCTGATCACCGCCACCTATGCAGAATGCGGGGTGCGCGGCGTCTATTCGCAGATGTTCTACGACTACACGCCGCCGGACATCGAGACCTTGTTCAAGGCGATCGAGGCGCGGTCGCCCGATATCGATCACGATCTGGGCGTCTATGCGCTGGACGGGGCGCTGTCCAAGACCGAGGCGATCATGCGCCGCCACCACGGCGCGGCGGACGGGCGTATCTCCGTCTGGCCCTCGCCGGGCGTCGCGGTCCTGTGCTCGCGCGACGGGCTGCTCGGCGCCAAGGCGCTGGCCAAGCGCTTCGGCGTGCGTGTCGGTCTGCATCTGGGCGAGTCCCCGGCCGACCGGATGCAGCACGGCATGACCAGCATCGAGTATCTGAACGCCATCGGTTTCCTGGGGCCGGACATATTGGCGGCCCACTGCGTGCAGCTGACCGACAAGGACATCCGCATCCTTGGCGCCAGCGGCACCAACGTCGTGACCAACCCGGTCAGCAATCTCTATCTCGGCAACGGGGTGGCGCGCGTGGCGGAGATGATCCAGGCCGGGGTTACGGTCGGGCTCGGCACCGACGACGCCATCGCCAGCGGCAGCGCCAACATCCTGGCCGACATGAAGACCCTTGCGCTGGTGCAGAAGGGCCATTACCGCGACGCCGCCGCCATCACCGCCGAGAAGGTGATCGAGATGGCGACCATAGACGGCGCGGCGGCCATCGGCATGGCGGACGAGATCGGTTCGCTGGAGCCCGGCAAGAAGGCCGACATCACCATCCTGAACCTGCGCGCCGCGCATCTGGTGCCGCGTCACAGCGTGGCCTCGGTCATCGTCTATCAATGCCGCGGCGACGAGGTGGACACGGTGATCGTCGATGGCCGCGTCATCCTGCGCAATCGGCAGCCGGCCTGGCTCGCCGGCGAGGCCGAGGACGACCTGATGCAGGCGGCGCAATCCGCCTCCGAACGTGTTGCCGTGGCGGCCCGCCTGCCGCGGCACGACGATACGACCTGGGTGGCGCGACGCGCCTAGGCCGGTGGACCTGCTGTTCGTTTTTCGAGGGATAGGAGAGTGAGATGATCGAGGTTTCCCGCCACATCCGCGGCATCGTCGACGCCATGGAGGCCTCCACGATCGATGTAGGGTCGGCCGTCACCATGCCGCGCGAGGCCTATACCTCCGAAGCCTTCTTCGAACTGGAGAAGGAAGCGATCTATATGAAGGAATGGCTGGCGGTCGGCCACCAGACCCAGATCCCCAACCCGGGCGATTATTTCTCGCTGACCATTGCCGACGAGCCGGTGATCCTGGTGCGCACCCAGAGCGGCGAGATCAACGCCTTGTCCGGCATCTGCCGCCACCGCGGCTTCCCGCTGACCACCGGCGAGTATCATGCGCACGGCAATTGCAGCACGATCGTCTGCCCGTACCACAAATGGGCCTACGACCTGGAAGGCGAGATCGTCACCGCCCCGCATATGCGCCAGACAATCGACATGGAATCGCTGAAGCGGGCCGAGAGGCTGCCGAAATTCCGGGTCGAGATCATCCAGGGCTTCATCTTCATCAATTTCGACAAGGATGCGGCGCCGCTGAAGCCGCAGGTCGCCAAGTTCGAGGAGGCGGTGAAGAACTACAATATCGAGAATCTGATCGCTCAGCCGACGATCGTGACGAAGGATTTGAGCTACAACTGGAAGATCCTGCACGAGAACGCGCTGGAGCCCTATCACACGCTGTTCGTCCATGCCGGCTTCCACGAAATGGCGCCCGCGACCAAGGCGACCTTTATGGACTTCGAGGATGCGGATTATCAGATCATGCACCCGACCGGATTCGTCGAGCGCGACGCCGGCTTCAATCCGGCGGGCAAGGCGCTGTTCCCGATCCTGCCGACCGTGGGCGAGGTCGAGCGCAACCAGGTCTTCTTCGGCTCCCTGCCGCCGACCCTGTTCTTCTGCTGCCTGCCCGACCAGGTCTTTGCCTTCTTCGTGCTGCCGACCAGCGCGACCAAGACCACCCTGCTGATCACTTGGCTGTTCCCGGAGGAGAGCATCAAGTGGCCGCGCTTCCAGTGGGCCTTCGACTCTCAGTCCGCGACCAACGACATCCTGAACATCCAGGACCAGGAGGCGAATGTGGAGTTGCAAAAGGGGTTGAAATCCCGCTTCGGCACGCGTGGCCGCTATTCTCACCTGGAAAAGACGCTGCCGCAGTTCAACCGCTGGATCTACCTTCGCCTGCGCCGCTTCCTGGACGGCGATCAGACTGTTCTGCCGGCCGCCGCCGAGTAGGGCTGCCGGGTGACCGCAACCTCACGGACTGCGTTGGGGATCGAACGACCCCGGACGCTCGGCGAAGCCTGGCACGTGATGGCTGTCGATCCGGCCATCGCCCCCTTGGGCGGCGGCACCGCCGCCCAGATAGATTGGCGGACGGCGGGCCGGCCGGCCCGAATCCTCGACCTATCGGCGCTCGGTGACGATCTGCGCGGAATAGCTTTGACTTCCGAGGGCGGCCTGAGGATCGGGGCGCTGGCGACACTCGGCGCGATCGGCCGTGATCCGACGGTCCGCGCCGGCTTTCCTGCTTTGGCGGCGCTCATTTCTCAGATCGCGGGGCCGTCGGTGCGGTCGCTGGCGACCATCGGGGGCAATGTCGCACGGATCGCCGGCTGTGCCGTTCCGTTGCTGGCCGCGCTCAATGCCCGGGCGATGCTGTGGGATGGGGGCGGCCCCAGCGAATGTCCCTTGCTTGATTGGCTGGACGACCGCGCCGCCGGGCGCCGCCGGGCGATCCTGACCGGCCTCGTTCTTCCGCCGACACCCAACTTCGCGGTGGCTGAGAAGGTCGGCCGCCGTCACGGCTTTTCGCCCAGCGTGGTCGGTGTGGCGATGGCGCTGCAGCTGGACCCGGATGGACGGATCGCGTCGGCGCGGCTCACGGTGGGCGCGGGCGTACGGCCGGCGCTGCTGGCGAATACCTCCAGCAAGTTAATCGGCGCGCGGCGCGGGGAATTGGATTGGGGCAGTCTTCGCGAAGGCCTGATCGATGAGATCCAGGCCGAAGGCGATGCATTCCGCACCGCCCGCTACAAAAAAATCGCTGCCGCCAACGCGCTGGTCATGGCGCTGGGTGGCAGGCTTACCGCGCCGGCCCGGCGTGTCCATGCGATCCCGGCACTTGGCCGGGCTGAGCATCCCCAGCGCCCAGTTGCGCGGGCGGAGGCGCGGACCTGGCCGGTGCGGCCGGACATCGCCGGCAAGGTGACCGGCCGGCTGCGCTATCATACCGACCGGCGTGAAGACGGCATGCTGGTGGCCCGCGTGTTGCGCGCCGGTATCCCCCATGCGACGATCCTGCGGGTCGACACGGCGAAGGCGGAGGCGCTGCCCGGCGTCCGTGCGGTGGTGACGGCGCACGACGTTCCTGGTCTCAACGCCTACGGCATCATCGTGCAGGACCAGCCGGTCCTCTGCTTCGACAAGGTCCGCTTCGAGGGCGATCCGGTTGCGGCGGTCGCTGCCGTCGACGCGGAGACGGCGGCGCGGGCGCTCGCGCTGATCGAGGTGGACTACGCGCCGCTGCCCGTCGTGGACAGCGTTGCGGCGGCGCTTGCGCCGGATTCGGCGCCGATCCATGCGGGCGGCAACCTGCATGACACGGACGCCTATGATCGTGGCGACGTCGACGCGGCCTGGGCGGCCTGCGCCCATATCGTCGAAGATACCTATGTCACGCCGCGGCAGATGCACGTTTTTATGGAGACCGAGGGCGGCTTCGCCCGGCCGACTGCGGAGGGCGGGGTCGAGGTCTTCGTCGGCGGGCAGAGCAACACCCGCGACCGGATGCAGCTCGCCCGAATCCTGGACTTGCCGGAGGCGAAGATCCGCGTGGTCGGTAGCCCGACCGGCGGCGCTTTCGGCGGCAAGGACGAGCTGACCGTCCAGCCGATGCTCGCCCTGTTGGCATTGAAGGCAAGGGCACCGGTCCGCCTTCACCTAGACCGGGAGGAGTCCACGGTCTCGGGTTGGAAGCGCACGCCGCTCACCATCCGCATGCGGACCGGCTGCGATGCCGAGGGGCGGCTGATCGCGCAGGATCTCGACCTTGTCGTCGAGACTGGCGGCTATTCGTCCTGGAGCGCGGCGGTGATGCACTCCGCCATGGCTCAGGCCTGCGGCACCTATGTTGTGCCGAACGTCCGCCTGCGCGGGCGCACGGTCTATACCAGCAACGGCGTCGGCGGCGCCTTCCGCGGCTTCGGCGTCAACCAGATGGTCTATGCCATCGAGGCGCAGGTCGATCGGCTGGCCGAACGCGCTGGCCTCGATGCCGTTCAGATGCGCCGGCTCAACCTGCGCAGACCAGGCGAACGCGGCGTGTTCGAGCACATGATGTCGGGCTCAGAGCGGATCGCCGACGTGCTGGAGTATGCCGCCGCCAGTGACCTTTGGGCCAAGCCGCGCGGACCGGATGCGAGCGGCCGTTTCGTCACCGGAACGGGCGTCGCGCTTGTGGTGCAGGCGCTGGGCTTGGGATCGCTGATCCCCGACAACGGCGGCGGACGGCTGTCGCTGAGCGCCGACGGCAACATTGTAGCCGCCTTCTCCCTCGACGAGTTCGGCCAGGGCGTGATGGCGCTCATCCAGGCCTCGGTCGCAGCCGAGATGGGCTGCGCGCTGGAGGACATTGTGCCGATCGTCGGCGATTCCAACGCGGCGCCCGACTCGGGAGCCACCATCGCCAGCCGATCGACGACCGTGGTGGGCCAGGTCGCCCGGGCGCTCGGCCCGTCGCTGGCAAGCAGCCTTGCCGAGCAGGCGGCGCTGATGCTCAACCGCCCAGCGGCCGAGCTCCGCGTCGGGCGCGGCGGCATCCATGATCAAGGCGGATTGGTCTTGGGTTTCGACCGGTTGGCAGAGTGGATCGGACCGGATCGGCTGCCCGTCGAGAGCGTGATGCTGCCCTTCCCAGTCAATGATTCGAAGGACCGGAACACGCTGTTCTTACATTCCTACGCCGCCGCCGTTGCCCGCATCTCGGTCGATCGCGCAACCGGCGTGACGCGGGTGCTGGACCTGGACCAGCACACCGCTGCCGGCCCGGTGATGGACCCGGCCGGGTATCTCGGCCAATTCGAAGGCGGCAACGTCCAGGGCATGGGCTTCGCGCTGACCGAGGACTCGCTCCTTGAGGGGGGGCGCTACGTGACCCGTAATCTGGACACTTACATGGTCCCCACCATCCTCGATGCGCCCCACGACATGCGGACCTACGCGGTCGAGGCACTCGACCCCGGCGACCCCTACGGTGCGCGCGGCATCGGCGAGCTGTCGATCGGTGCCGTTGCCGCTGCAATCGCCAACGCCGTGGGCGACGCGACGGGGACTTGGCCCACAGCCCTGCCGATCGATCCCGAAGCAATGCTGGACGTGCTCGGAACCGCAGGAGCCGCGCCATGATCGCGGTCTCGTTCACGCTGAACGGCGGTACGGTTACGGTAGAGGCAGAACCCGAGACCAGGCTCATCGATGTGCTGCGCGACCGGCTGGGCCTGACCGCCGCGAAGATCGGCTGCGATATCGGCCGCTGCGGTGCCTGCCTTGTGCTGCTCGACGGGCAGCCGGCGAATGGCTGCCTGCTGCCGCTCTATCGATTGGAAGGGCGGTCGGTGACGACACCGGAAGGCCTGCCGGCGCTGCCGGAGGGCCGGGCGGTGCAGGGGGCTCTCATCGCCGAAGTTGCGTTCCAATGCGGCTATTGCGCGCCAGGCTTCACCATCGCCGCGACCGCCCTGCTGCTCGACAACCCGGCACCCGACGACGCGGCGATCCGCGAGG
>DATBAZ010000343.1:0-2102 GCA_036271255.1 Alphaproteobacteria bacterium | reverse complement strand
CTCTGAGCGCCCGCTCGGCGGAATTGTTGGTCAGGCAAATGCGTCCGTCATCGAGGAACCGGGCAAAAACCGACCAGCGTTTCAGCATGTAGTCCATTGCCTTGGCCGTGTCGGTCGCGCCGGACAGCTTGCCGCGCTGCTCTCGCATTCACGCGTGCAGATCGGCCACCAGGGGTGCACTGGCGTGCTGGCGCATGGCCCGGCGCTGATCGGCGCTGCATCCGTTGATGTCGCGCTCGATGTCGAACAGCCGTAAGCGTCCGGTCTCCGCCGTGTAGCGGCGGGGCCGATATCCGGCGATCCTGGTGGTCTCTGGAGGGTCCTTCTGTAGCTCCAGAAGGAGGCGGTTTTGTCGGACGTGGATATCCTGGGACGGGTCGAGCGTCGGCGTGTTTGGACGGCGCAGGAGAAGGCAGCGCTGCTGGCTGAGATCGACGCTGCAGGCGGCAAGGTGCGGCTGGTAGCGCGCCGGCATCGGATCTCGGAGAGTGTGCTCTACAATTGGCGGTCGGCACGCAAAGCGGCCGCCGTGGCGATGGGAGCGCCGGAGAATGTTGAGTTCATCCCGGTCGGCCTGATCGAGGGCCCAGCATCAGATGGCCCGGCGATGCCAGCGCCGCCCAGTTCCGAGCCCACGCATCAGCCTCAGGCCGCGGTGTGCAAATCCGGATCGATCGAGATAGCGCTGCCGAACGGCGCCCGGATCTGTGTCGATGCTTCCGTCAATGAGAAGGCGCTGTCGCGGGTGCTTCGCGCGGTGAAGGGCACGGCGTGATCAGCCTGGCGCCCGGCACCAAGGTCTTTCTCGCTTGTCGCCCGATTGATTTGCGCAACGGCTTCGATGGCCTTGCGTCCAAGGCGCAACAGGTGATCGGCGCTGATCCGTTCAGCGGTCACCTGTTTCTGTTTCGCGGCAAGCGGGGTGATTACTTGAAGGCGTTGTACTGGGACGGCAGCGGTCTCTGCCTGTTTGCCAAGCGGCTGGAGAAGGGTCGTTTCGCATGGCCGCCGATCGTGGATGGGGCGATGACGCTGACGCCTGCGCAACTGGCGTTGCTGATCGAGGCGATGGACTGGCGCAGGACGATAGCACCGCCGTTGCCGGCGCAGCCAATGCTGGTCTGACAAGGCAGCGATTCGCCTCTGATGCTGGTACCCGACGCTCGATTTGCTAGAGTTTCATCATGTCGCTCGCCACCGCCGACATCCCGTCTGATCCGGACGCGTTGCGCGCGTTCGCGTTGGCCTGCCAGGCCGAGCTGAAGGCGGCCGAATTGTCGGTTCAACTGCGGACGCTGGAGATCGAGAAGCTCAAGTTCCAGATCGCGAAGTTGCGACGGATGCAGTTCGGCCGCTCGTCGGAACGGATCACCCGGCAGATCGAGCAGCTGGAATTGCGGCTTGAGGAACTCGAGACCGGCGAGGCCGAGGATATCGCCAAGGCGGCGGCGGAAGATCGGCCGGAGCCGATGCGTCAGCGCGTGAAGCCAAAGCGCAAGCCATTGCCGGACCATCTGCCCCGGCAGGAGATCGTCCACCAGCCTGAAGCCGACGGCGCATGCACCTGCCCTGACTGCGGTGCCGGCATGGCGATGCTCGGTGAGGACGTGACCGAGGTGCTGGACTACGTGCCGGGCCGCTTCCAGGTGATCCGGCATGTCCGGCCAAAATACGCCTGCAAGGCGTGCGATGCGATCACCCAGGCCCCGGCGCCCGCGATGCCGACGCCACGCGGTCGCGCCACGCCGGCAATGCTCGCCCATCTGCTGGTCTCGAAGTATTGCGACCACCTGCCGCTGTATCGCCAGAGCGAGATTTATGCGCGGGACGGGCTCGATCTCGACCGTTCGACGCTATGCGACTGGGTCGGCCAGGCGACGTGGCTGCTCGATCCGATCGTTGCGGGAATCCAGCGGCACGTCTTCGCCGCCGACAAGATCCACGGCGACGACACCACGGTGCCGGTGCTCTCGCCCGGGCTCGGTCGAACCAAGACCGGACGGCTCTGGGTCTATGTCCGCGACGATCGACCATTCTGCGGGACCGCACCGCCGGCGGCCGCCTACTTCTACAGCCCCGATCGTGGTGGCGAACATCCGGCC
>DATBAZ010000342.1:0-3514 GCA_036271255.1 Alphaproteobacteria bacterium | reverse complement strand
CCAGGTCGGCGCCGTCGAGATGGTTCTCGCGGCGCGTTTCGGCTATTCGGCGGATCTGTCCGGTCCGGTCACCGACCGTGCCTGCTTCCATGCCGACAATGCATATTATTATGAGAACGCGCTGATCCGGTCGCTGCCGCTGAAGACCAACACCCAGTCGAACACCGCCTTCCGCGGCTTCGGCGGTCCGCAGGGCGTTATGGCCGCGGAGCGGGTGATAGACGAGATCGCCTATGCGCTGGGCCGAGACCCGCTTGAAATCCGCCGGCGCAATTTCTACGGGCAGACCGATCGCAACGTCACGCCCTATCACCAGACGGTCGGCGACTGCATCATCCACGATCTTGTCGACGAGCTGGAGCGAACTTCCGACTATCAGGTCCGCCGCGCGGCGATCCGCGAGCACAACGCCCGGAATCCGATCCTGCGGCGGGGTATTGCGCTGACGCCGGTCAAGTTCGGCATCTCCTTCACCGCGACGCATTTCAACCAAGCCGGCGCGCTGGTCCATGTCTATGCCGACGGCAGCATCCAGCTGAACCATGGCGGCACCGAGATGGGACAGGGGCTCTATGTCAAGGTCGCGCAGGTGGTGGCGGAGGAGTTCCAGGTAGATCTCGGCCGTATCCGCATCACCGCGACCAATACCGGGAAGGTGCCCAACACCTCCGCGACCGCCGCCTCGTCAGGCGCCGACCTCAACGGTATGGCGGCCCAGGCAGCAGCACGTACGATCAAGCAGCGGCTTGCCGCCTTCGCCGCCGAGAAATGGTCGGTTCCGGTGGACGAGATCGTCTTCGCCGGCGGCAAGGTCGGCGCTGGTTCCCACTGCGAGACGTTCGACGAGCTGGTCGAGGCGGCCTACAGCGCCCGTGTCTCCTTGTCGTCCACGGGTTATTACAAGACGCCTGTCATCAATTGGGATCGTGCCGCCGGTCGCGGCCATCCGTTTTATTATTTCGCCTACGGTGCCGCGGCCGCCGAGGTCACGGTCGATACGCTCACCGGCGAGTACCGGGTAGACCGCGTGGACATCCTCCACGATGTCGGCCGCTCGCTCAATCCGGCCATCGACAAGGGCCAGGTCGAAGGCGGCTTCATCCAGGGCATGGGCTGGCTGACCACCGAGGAGCTGTGGTGGGACGGTAAGGGGGCTTTACGCACCCACGCGCCCAGCACCTACAAGATTCCCGCCTGCGGCGATTGCCCGCCGGTCTTCAACGTGCGTTTGGCGGAAGGGATCGAAAACCGGTCGGAGACGATCCACCGCTCCAAGGCCGTCGGCGAGCCGCCTTTGATGTTGGCCGCCTGCGTCCTGCATGCGCTGTCGGATGCCATCGCCAGCGTTGCCGATTATCGCCTGTGTCCACGCCTGGATACGCCGGCGACGCCGGAGCGGGTGTTGTTCACCATCGCCGATCTGAAGCGCCGCGCGGCGGAGGTCGGCGAATGACCGGCGTCGCGCAGGTGCTGAGCCGCGCATTGGCGGCGGGTGAGCCCGCCGTTCTGGTGACTGTCGCCCGCGCCCTGGGCTCGACGCCGCGCGAGGCGGGTGCGCGCATGCTGGTCGGGGCGCGGCGAATCGCCGGCACCATCGGGGGTGGCCGGCTCGAACATGAGGCGATCGCCGCGGCGCGGCGTCTGATCGAGACCGGCGCGGCCCGCCACCATATGGAGTTGCCGCTCGGCCCGGCCATCGGCCAATGCTGCGGCGGCCATGTCGGGTTGCGCCTTGAGCAGGCCGATGCCGGCACGCTGGTAGAATTGGAACGGATTGAATGCGCCGAGCGGGCGAGCATGACGCCGATCCATCTCTTCGGCGCCGGCCATGTGGGCAAGGCGATCGTCCAGGCCCTGGCACCCTTGCCGTTGCGGCTGATCTGGATCGACAGCCGCGCCGAGGAGTTTCCCGATGCCCTGCCTGACGGCGTGACCCGGCTGATCGCCGCCGATCCCGTGGCCTGCGTGACGGCGGCCGAACCCGGGGCGGCGTTCCTGATCCTCACCCACGACCATGCGCTGGATTTCGCTCTGGCGTCAGCGGCGCTTGGGCGTGGCGACGCGCTCTATGTCGGGCTGATCGGGTCGCGGACCAAGCGGCATAAGTTCGAACGGCTCTACGTGTCGGGCGGCGGCAAGCCGAGCGATCTGGGGCGTCTCGTTTGCCCGATCGGTGCCGGCCTCACCCGCGAGAAGCGTCCGCCCGTGATCGCGGCGATGGTCGCGGCCGAGCTGCTGATCGCGGTCGACCGTGCCGCGCACCGCTTGGTGCCGATATCGGCGGGCCAGGCGCGGGCCGAGCCTGCTTGTCTTCATCATCCGGCTGGTTGCGGGACATGCCCCGACGCGGCGAGCGGCATGACGATGCGGAGTGCGATCTGATGCCGTCCCTGTCGGTGGAACTCGCCGGGCGGATCGAGGAGGCGATCCTGGCGCATCGCCTGACGCCCGGCACCAAGCTGGGGGAGCGGGAGCTGGGCGAGATATTGGGCGCCAGCCGCATCGTGGTCCGCCAGGCGCTGATCCGGCTTGCCGAGGACGGGCTGGTCTCCGTCGAGCGCAATCGCGGCGCCTTCGTCGCCAGCCCTTCGCTGCGCGAGGCGATCGAGGTTTACGAGGCACTAACCCTGATGGAGCAGGGCATGGTCACCCGTCTCTGCGACGGCGTCATCCGCCCCGATCTTGCGAGCCTCACCGACAATATCGCCCGCCAGCGGGCGGCCACCGACGCCAGCGAGAACCCCCGCGCCGACAGGATCGGCACGGACTTTCATAGCGTGCTGATGGCGCTGTCCGGCAACCAGGTGCTGCGCGACATGCACGATCAATTGAATCGGCGCGCCCGGCTGCTGCAGTCGCTCTATCCCCGCGACTATGACCGCTGCCGCCTGTGCGACGATCACGTCAGGCTGGTGCAGCTGATTGAGAAGCGGCAGGCGCGGCGGGCGCGCGATCTGGTCGAGGATCATTACCGCGCGATCCTGCGCGGCTTCCGCATCGACGAGCGTCCCCGTCCGTCCCACACATTGGAAGAGGCCTTCGCGCTTGAGGCCGCCTGACCTTCAGCCGTTGCCGTTTGGGCACCAGATCGGGCGAAAACTTGCGCTTTCGCGCCGTCGGCGGCGCGCGTAATCCGTATGGGGGCCAATGTGGGGGCTGTGTGATCGCTGATCCGGAAATCGAAGCCGCGTTGTGGGACGACTGGCATGTGGTCGGGGAGGTCGAGCAGCTGATGCAATCCGGCCGGCTGGCGACCGGCCTGCTCGGCGTCCCGCTGGTGATCGAGCTTGAGGGCGCCGCGCCGCGCGTGCTGGCGGAATCGGGCGGACCCATCCGGTCGCAGGTCAGATACGGTTATGTCTGGGCCTGCCTCGGCACGCCTTGCCGCGATATCGTCGATTTCCCCGAATGCGCCGACCCCGAGCGCTTGGTGGTCACGGCGGGCTCGCTCGGCGTTGCCGTTTCGGGCTTGCGGGCAGTCGAGAATTTCCTCGATCTCGGCCATCTGGGGTTT
>DATBAZ010000341.1:0-1714 GCA_036271255.1 Alphaproteobacteria bacterium | reverse complement strand
CCCAAATATAGGGTTCCGTACGGTTTGCTCGACAGCAGATAGACAAACACTCTTAACCCAACCACCTCACCGTCGTCATTCCCGCGAAAGCGGGAATCCATTCATCAACGAGCGCGGCTGCCGCGAAATGGGTTCCCGCTTTCGCGGGAATGACGATGTGAGATGAAGCAGCTCTCAATTCCGACTTACACTTTCCGTTCTAATAGACCCGCTTCTTGGGCGGGAAGGTCTCGACTTCGTTGCTCATGGTGTAGAGATGGACGGGGCGGTCACCCAGGGTGGGCTTGCCGTTCTCGTCGACCCACACGGTCGAATGCTTCATCCAGTTGGTGTCGTCGCGGTCCGGGAAATCCTCGCGGGCATGGGCGCCGCGGCTTTCCTGGCGGGAGACCGCCGGGGCCAGGGTGGCCACGGCCTGGGACATCAGATTGTCCAGCTCCATCGCCTCGACCAGGTCCGAGTTCCAGACCAGCGAGCGGTCGCTGACGCCGATCTCGGGCCGCTTGGCCCAGATGCCCTGCATCAGGTCGTAGCCTTCCTGCAGCACGTCGCCAGTGCGGAACACGGCACAGTTGTTCTGCATCACCTTCTGCATTTCCAGGCGCAGATGCGCGGCGCGCACCTCGCCCTTGGCATTGCGGAAGCGGTCGAAGCGGGTCAGCGTCCGATCGGTCTCGGAGTCCGGCAGGGTCTTGTGCGCCCCGCCCTTCTTCACCAGTTCGGCGGCGCGATGGCCGGCGGCGCGGCCGAAGACGACGAGATCGAGCAGCGAGTTCGAGCCCAGGCGGTTGGCGCCATGGACCGAGACGCAGGCCGCCTCGCCGATCGCCTGCAGGCCGGGCACGACCTGATCGGGATTCTCGGCCGTCGGACGCAGCACCTCGGTGAGGTAGTTCGTCGGAATGCCGCCCATATTGTAGTGGACGGTCGGCAGCACCGGGATCGGCTCGCGGGTCACGTCGACATTGGCGAATATCTTGGCCGTCTCGGCGATGCCGGGCAGGCGCTGATGGATGATCGCCGGGTCCAGATGCTCGAGATGCAGGTGGATATGATCCTTGTGCTGGCCGACGCCCCGGCCCTCGCGGATCTCGACGGTCATCGAGCGGCTGACGACGTCGCGGCTGGCGAGATCCTTGGCCGAGGGGGCATAGCGCTCCATGAAGCGCTCGCCCTCGCTGTTGGTGAGGTAGCCGCCCTCGCCGCGCACGCCCTCGGTGATCAGGCAGCCCGAGCCGTAGATGCCGGTGGGGTGGAACTGCACGAACTCCATGTCCTGGAGCGGCAGGCCGGCGCGCAGAACCATGGCGTTGCCGTCGCCGGTGCAGGTATGGGCCGAGGTGCAGGAGAAATAGGCACGGCCATAGCCGCCGGTCGCCAGCACAGTCTGGTGGGCGCGGAAACGGTGGATCGTGCCGTCATCCAGGTTCCAGGCCATCACGCCGCGGCAGGCCCCGTCATCCGGGTCCATCAAGAGGTCGAGCGCGATATATTCGACGAAGAACTCGGCGTGGTGCTTCAGCGCCTGCTGGTAGAGCGTGTGCAGCATGGCGTGGCCGGTGCGGTCGGCCGCGGCGCAGGTGCGCTGGGCCTGGCCCTCGCCGAAGCGGGTGGTCATGCCGCCGAAGGCGCGCTGATAGATCTTGCCGTCCTCGGTGCGCGAGAAGGGCAGGCCGTAATGCTCAAGCTCGATGATCGCGGGCACCGCCTCGCG
>DATBAZ010000340.1:0-7487 GCA_036271255.1 Alphaproteobacteria bacterium | reverse complement strand
CACCGCGCAAAAGCGGACGCAGAATCTGCAGGACGTCCCGATCGTCGTGACCACGCTCAATCGTGAGTTGCTGCAGGATACCGGCGTCAGGGACATCAAGGACCTGACCCTGCTGACGCCGGGCCTGCTCGTCACCACCACCAGCAACGAAACATCGACCACGGCCCGCATCCGCGGCATCGGCACGGTGGGCGACAATATCGGGCTGGAATCGTCGGTGGGCGTGGTGATCGACGACGTCTACCGGCCGCGCAACGGCGTCGGCTTCGGCGACCTGGGCGATGTCGACCGGATCGAGGTGCTGAAAGGACCGCAAGGAACGCTGTTCGGCAAGAGCACCTCGGCCGGCGTGATCAACATCCTGACCTCCAAACCGTCCTTCGATTTCGGCGGCGACGCCGAATTCACCGTCGGCAATTACAATGCCTATGGCGGCTCGATCGCGGTGACCGGCCCACTGGTCAAAGACACGGTGGCGGGCAGCCTCTATTTCGCCGACCGCCAGCGCGACGGCTTCTACAACGTGGTGACCGGTCAGGGACCGCGCACCATCAACGACGACCAGAACCACAATTACTTCACCCTGCGCGGCCAGATCCTGGCTTTGCCCAACGACGATGCGTCGTTACGCCTGATCGCCGACTACAGCCATCGCGACGAGCATTGCTGCGTCGCCGTGGTCAAGAACCAGGGGCCGCCCGGCCCGATCGTCGCCGCATTAGGCGGGTCAGGCGGCGGCGAGCCGCAGGTGCCCAACCCCTATGACCGGACGGCCTATGCCAACCAGGACACCGACCAAGACGTCATCGACTGGGGCCTGTCGGCCGAGCTCAACTATAAGCTGCCAGATATCGATGCCGAGATCACCGCCATCACCGCCTACCGCGAATGGAAGACGGTCTACGGCCAAGACCCCGACTTTACCAACGCCGATATCCTGGTGCGTCATCCCGGCGACGATAACAGCGACAGCTTCGACGTGTTCAGCCAAGAGCTGCGCTTTGCCGGCAAATGGGAAAACCTGGATTATCTGGTCGGCGGGTTCTACGCGAACGAGGACCTGCACTCGAATTACAGCCTGCAGTTCGGCAACCAGTACGACCAGTACCTGAACCTGCTGTTCAGCAACCTGGGCGGCTTTCCGCCGTCGACCGGTCTCCTGAAAAGCCTGTTCGGCCCCAACGCCACCTTCGCGCCCGGCGCCGGCTCGCTCGATCACTATCACCAGACCGACGACACCTATGCGATCTTCACCAACGAGACGTGGCATGTCACCGACGCGTTCGATATCACCGGCGGCCTGCGCTTCACCGACGACGAGAAGAATCTGAGCCAGCACAGCAGCAACATCGGTAATCCCGGCCAGGGCTGCAGCGCGATCAATTCCAGCCCGCTGATCGGGCTGATTCCGGCGCTGCAGCAGGTCGTGGACATCACCTGCCTGCCGTTCGAAAGCCCGAGCTTCAACAATTTCACCAATCATCAAAGCTCGGTCGAGCGGGATCTGTCGGGCACGATCAAGCTGTCATACAGGCTCAACCCCGATCTGCTGGGCTATGCCTCCTACGCCCGCGGCTATAAGGCCGGCGGCTTCAATCTGGAGCGCGAGTCGTGCCCGAACATGCCGGGCTGCGCGCTGGGTTCGCTGGCGACATCGTCGGACACGCATTTCCCCGCCGAGAACGCGGATTCCTATGAGGTCGGCATCAAATCGACCTTGCTCGACCGTACGCTGATCCTCAACGCCACGCTGTTCCTGCAGCATTACCGCAACTTCCAGTTCAACACCTTCAACGGGCTGGTCTTCGTGGTCGAGAGCGTGCCCGACGTCTATAGCCGCGGCGTGGATGCCGATTTCGTGTGGCTGCCGACGGCGGATCTGTCTTTCCAGGGCGGCATCACCGTCGCCAACACCAAGTTCACCGACGGCGACCAGTCGGCGTTGAATTCCAACGGCGTGACCTTCCTGGGTGAGCCCGGATCACGCCTGCCGCTGGCGCCGCTTTATTCCTGGTCGCTCTCCGGCACCTATTCCCACAATCTGTTTACCGATCTGGTGGGCCGGGCGACGGTCGGCATCAAATACTCGTCGAGCTACAACACCGGTTCGGACCTCGATCCGCGCAAGGAGCAGGATGCCTTCGCCCTGGTCAATGCGCGCGTCTCGGTGGGCCCCGAGGACGGGCGATACAGCGTGGAATTGTGGGCTGAGAACCTGTTCGACCAGAACTATCAGCAGGTCGCCTTCGACGCGCCGTTCCAGAATGCGCCGACCAACTCCGTCGGCGTGATCGACACCTTCCTGGGCGCGCCGCGCACCTTCGGCGCGACGTTCAGGGTGAAGTTCTAGGGTTCGACATCGCCAGCTCTTAGCTCATTGCACAGACCGTCATGCCTCGGCCTGACGATCAAAGGGCCTAGGGAAGCATCAGTCTTCTAAACCACCCGGAGCTTCAGCCGCCGCCTGCGGGCGTCGAAGGAAGAGATGTTGGCGCGGAAGCGGTCGACGCCCTCCAGCAGCCGCTCGATCTTGCGGTCGACCGAAATGGTCTCGTGGAACTGCATCATGTCGGTGTTCAGCAAGCCGCGGACATAGAGGCTGCATTGCAGGTCGGCGCAGAACGTGTCGCTCAGCGTGTTGTAGCCTTCGCCGTCCCGCGATCTGTAGGTGAAGTGGGCGATGCCGCGCGGCCCGTGCATGGTGCGGCAGATCGAGCACATATAGGACCGCGCCGCCGTGCTGCGGATCGCCATCCGATCCAGCACCATGCCGCTCGCGTTCCCATGCGATTCCAGAACCAGGAACGCCTTGTCGCCGTTCCGGTCGCACCAGCCCAGGAAATCGAGATTGGGCCATTGCAGCCGCGCGAACACCGGCAGGCTGAGGTTTTCGCGGTCCTCAGGCGGAAAGGCTGAAACGAGCTGGTCGCGCTGGAGAGGGTTCACTCTGCTCCCTTAAAAGGCGAAGGCCTGGCTAAAATGCAAAGGCTTGGCCGACGATCCGTTCGGATTCGGCCCACAGCCGGTCGGCCGTCCGCGGGTCCAGCACCTCCTCGATCACGCCGGCGGCGCCGAAGTCACCATAGGGTATATGTTCGGCCACCCGGCAATCCTCAAGATAGAGGCCGCTCAGACCCTGCGCCTCGGGCGACACCGCGGCCCAGACCTGGGTCGCCGCGCCCTGGGCCGGCGTCTTCTCCGGTGAGCCGCTGGCCGAGGACCAGGCTATGGCCTGCTGGACATGCTCCTCTTCGAGATCACGCCACACCTCGGTGCGGATCGCACCCGGATGGACGGCATTGGCGGCGACGCCGAACGGCTTGAGCCGCTGCGCCAGGGCGACGGCATGCAGCACGTTGGCCCGCTTCGACTGGGCATAAGCGAGATAATAGATGTACTCCCGGTTGCGGAAATTCGGATCGTCGAGATCGAACCCATCCATGCGGTGCCCGGCCGAGGTCAGGCAGACGATGCGAGACGGCGCCGCGGCCTTGAGCGCGGGGACAAGAAGCCCGGTCAGCAGGAAATGGCCGATATGGTTGCTGGCGAAATGCAGCTCCAGCCCATCCTTGGTCAGGGTCAAGGGCCCACCCATGATGCCGGCATTGTTGATCAGCGCATGGATTTTAGGGTGGACGGCGAGAATCTCGGCCGCGCCGCGCCGCACGCTGTCCAGGTCGGCCAGGTCGATCGTGACCGGCATGAGCCTGGCATCGGGCTGCCCCGCCCTGATCCGCGCCGCGGCCGTTTCGTTCTTTCCCGGATCGCGCCCGGCCATCACGACCTCGGCGCCCTTGGCCGCCATCGACCGCGCCGTCTCGAAACCGAGCCCGGCCGAACTGCCGGTGACGACCACGGTCTTCCCGGTCAGGTCCAGCCCCGCCAGAACCTCGTCGGCTGTCGAACGGCCATTGAACGCCATCTTGCTGCTTCCCCATCGATGATTGATCCCGTGATTCTAGCAGTGTAGGCCGCGTCACGGCCACCGTCTGCGCAATATTTCCAGAACCGGAGATTGCGCTGGACTACCACCACAAGCACGCTACGTTGTCGGTCTTAAACCGGCCACGCGGAACTGCGTATAGAGATAAAAAGTAACAATCGGCTGGTAGCATCCGTACAACACAGACAGTTTCAAAGCAGGGCATCTCATTCATAACCAACAAGGATGACGACGATGACCGATCATAAAATGATGGACCAGATTTCCAGCAAGCCCGGCTTCCTGGCCGCGCTCGACCAAAGTGGAGGATCGACGCCGGGAGCGCTGAAAGCCTATGGCATCCCCGAGAGCGCCTATAGCGGCGACGACCAGATGTTCCGGCTGATGCATGAGATGCGCGTGCGCGTCATGACCTCGCCCGCTTTCACGGGTGACAAGGTCATCGGCGCCATCCTGTTCGAGAAGACGATGGACGGCGAGGCCAACGGGAAATCCGTTCCGGCATATCTGTGGCAAGACAAGGGTGTCGTTCCCTTCATCAAGGTCGACAAGGGCGTTCAGCCGGAGGCGGACGGGGTCAGCCTGCTGAAGCCGATGCCCGAGCTCGACAGCCTGCTCGATCGGGCGGCAAAGCTCGGCGTTTACGGCACCAAGGAGCGCTCGGTTATCCACCTGGCCTCCAAGACCGGCATCGCCGCGATCGCCGCCCAGCAATTCGAGGTCGGCAAGCAGATATGGAACCATGGGCTGGTCCCGATCCTGGAGCCCGAAGTGCTGATCAAAAGCCCGAACAAGGCCGAGGCCGAGGCGATCCTGCGCGACGAGCTGCTGAGGGGGCTCGACAAGCTGACCGGCGACCAGAAGGTCATGATCAAGCTGACCATCCCTGAGGTGCCCGATCTCTACAAGCCGCTGGTCGATCACGACCGGGTGGTCCGCATCGTCGCCCTGTCCGGCGGCTATGAGATCAACGACGCCTGCCGGCGCCTGTCGCACAATCACGGCATGATCGCCAGCTTCTCACGGGCGCTGCTCGATGACCTGAGGGAACCGATGAGCGCGGCTGAGTTCAACGCCACACTGGCCAAGGCGGTCGATGTGATCTACGCGGCCTCGACCCACAAAGTCTGACCGCTAGAACGACACTTTCATAAACCCCGCAACGGTGCGCGGCGCGCCCAGCAGCATGCCGTCACCGATGCGGACATAGGACCAGTAGGACGTATCGAGCAGGTTCGACACCCGCAGGTTGAAGGTCGTGTCCTGGCCGAACAGCACGGTCTGGTAGCGCATGCCGAGATCGACGATCACGGCATCCTGCAGGAAGGCGGTGTTGAGCTGGTCGACCGGACGGCCGCCCAGATAGTTGACGCCGAGCGAGCCGGTGAGCCCGTCCAGCCCGGGGACCAGATATTCGAGATAGGCCCGCGCCTGCCGTTCCGGGACGTTGATCGGGATATTGCCGTCGATCCGCAGATCCTGGGGCGCATTCTCGATCCGCGCCTGCATGACGGTGAATCCGCCGACGGCGGTCAAGCGCCCGGTCAGCTTGCCGGTGGCGGTGACCTCCAGCCCCTGATGGATCTCCCGTCCTTCCTGCTCGTAGATGAAGTTGTTCTGGTCGACGCCTTCGTTCACCTTCTCGATGCGGAACAGGGCAGCGGTCAGGAACATGCTGCCGACCGTTGCCTTGGCCCCGATCTCATACTGTTCGCTGACCCTCGGCGGCAGCAGCTCGCCGGCATTCACCACCGGTTTGGTGACGTTGTTGACGGTATAGATGTCCGGCGCCTCTCCGCCGCTCACCAGGCCCTGCATATAGGTGGCGTAGAGAGAGATTGACGGGATCGCCTTGTAGACCACAGAGACGCTCGGCGAAGGCCTGCCGTCCGAGATGTTGGCGCCGGCAAAGCCGGGATTGCGGGCGCCGCCGAACTGATCGATCCGCGCATAGTTCACGCCGATCAGGGCGGACCACTGGGCATCGAACTCGATCCGGTCGCCGACCAGGACGTTGGTCAGGAGCTGTCGCTGCTCCCTCGGGTTCAAGTCCAGGCGCACGTGGAACGGCGGCGGGATATAGACCGGATCGTCTATCGACGACATGCCGATCTCCTGTGAGCGATTGAAGCCGCGCCGAAGGTCGAAATATGAACCTGTCGAGCCGAAGGTGAGCATGTGCTTGACCGACCCGGTGTCGAATTTCGTATCGATCAGTGCGTAGCCCGCATGGGTCTGATCATCTTGTTCCGGCGTATCGACATAGGTTTCCCGATAGATGCCGGGCTCCCGCGTGAACTCCGCGTCGATATAGTTGTAGCGCCGCGACATTTGCCCGTAGCGATAAGCGGCCCTGAGATTGAAACCGTCACCCAGCGGCGTTTCAATCGAGGCGCCGCCAAGATCGCGCTCCGACTCGTTGTGCGTATAGGGCTGCCCGTATTGCCGGGTGGGATCGGGCGCCGGCGGGATATAGGCTTTGCCCCCGAAATAGGCCGGCTCGAAATAGGTCGCCAGTCCCGTGACCGAGTAATCCTGGTGCAGGAAATCGAATTTGAGCACCGTGTCCTTGTCGAACCGGTAGCTGAGCACGCCTGAGCCGAAGGTGCGGTTCTGCGTCCCCCCGTCGATATTCGTGGTTCCGTCCTCGCGATACAGGTCGATGCGGCCGGCCAGCGCCTTGTCGTCGGTCAGCGGGCCGGTCGCGCCGATCTGCCCATAGGCGATACCGCCGCCATAGTCGCCCGCGGTGACGTCGACGCGCGCAGTCTCGCTCGGCTGCTTCGACACGTAATTGATCGTCCCGCCGACCGCCCCGAAGCCATAGAGGAAGCTGGACAGGCCGTTCTGCACCTCGATCCGGGCGACATTCTCGAGCGGCACATGGGTGAAGCTGCGGTCGACGATCCCGTCGCGCATGTCGCCCTGCTCGCCGGCGGTGAAACCGCGGATCAACACCCGCGACACCGAGGAATAGCTGTTCGATTCCGAGAGCGCCGCCACCGTGGGATTGGTCGCCAGCGCATCCGACACCGTATGGGCGACCCGGTTCTCGATCAGGGCGCCGGGCGTGACCCCGATCGAATAGGGCGTGTCCTGCAGCCGGAGCCCTTTGAACGGGCCGACATTGGTGACGTAGTCCGACCGGTAGCCGCGCCGGGGCGCCTTGACGATGATCTCTTCCACGGGCTGGGACTGAGCGGCGGTGTCGGACTCGGCCGGGGCCGGGGCCGGGGCCGGGGCCGGGGCCGGGGCCGGGGCCGGGGCCGGGGCCGGGGCCGGGGCCGTCGGGGGATCGGCGAAAACGGCAGGAGTCCATAGCAGGATTCCCCCGATCGTCAGGCTCCGGATGACTGGCCTCATTGTCCTCACCGCGCGATCATTCTTCCCGGCGCCCCATGGGTTCCGATTTTATAACATCCTAACGGCGATTTGCGACTTATCCGTTTCTCTATCGAAGGCTGGACAGGTATTTCCGAATAGGGCGGTAAGTCTTGGTGAAAGCCCGAAGCGACTCCGTCCCAGTCCGGTATAAGGGATCGTT
>DATBAZ010000339.1:0-9887 GCA_036271255.1 Alphaproteobacteria bacterium | reverse complement strand
GAGCCTGCTCGAGGTCGAGGGGCTGGACGAAACCGGCGACAACCTGTTGGCCTATCGCTGGAAGGGCAGTGACGGCTATCGCGCCGTGATCCTCAACCTCGGCTCCAACTCCGCCCAGGGACGGGTCAGGCTGACCGGAGACCTGGAACCATCAGCGCAGTACGATTTCGACGATCGGCTGAACAATGAGGCTTACCTCCGCGACCGCGACGATCTGGAGGCGAATGGGCTTTATGTCAGGCTGGACCGTTACAACGGGCACATCTTCGCGGTAACGCCAGCCTGATTGGTAGGATGGGCTTCGCTGACGCTCAGCCCATCCTATGGGTTACGCCCGTGCCCGCGAGATCCACCCATATGTCGCGATCCAGGCATAGCCCGCGACCGGCACCAGCAGCGCCGTCGGCAGGCTGAAGTGATCGGCGACCCAGCCGGCTGCCGGCGGCAGGATCGCGCCGCCGACGATGGCCATGCACAGCACGCCCGAGGCCTTGGGCGTATCCTCGCCCAGGCCGCCGATGGCCATGGCGAAGATGGTCGGAAACATGATCGAGTTGAACAGGCCGATGGCGATGATGGTCCCGGCAGCGAGCCAGCCGCCCGATGCCATCGAGATGAGCGCCAGCAGCGCCGCCACGACGGCGCAGAAAGCGACGACCTTTGCCGGCTGGAACTGCCGAAGCACGAACGAGCCGACGAAACGGCCGACCATCGCCCCGCCCCAATAGAAGCTGACCAGCTTGGCCGCGTCATGCGCCGCAAGCCCCAGCGTCGTCGGCAGCCCGAGATAATTGATCATCGTGCTGCCGATCGTCACCTCGCTGCCGACATAGGCGAAGATCGATACTGCGCCCAGCGCAAGGGCAGGATTTTTCCGCAAGAGATCGATGACCGAGTGCTGGCTGGCCGACGAGGCCGTCGGCGGCACATCTGACCGGTTGCGGATGGTCCAAAAGACGACCGCGATGACCAGCAGGACGACGGCGATCGTGACGAAGGGCAACTGCACCGCATGGGCCTGCGCCACGCGGGCGGCGGCCAGGACATCCGGCGGCGCGGTCTTCGGATCCGGCGTGGCGAGATTGTTGTTCAGAATGATCGCGCCGCCGACCCAGGGCGCCAGGAACGTGCCGAGAGAGTTGAACGCCTGGGCCAAGGTCAAACGGGCGGATTCGGTCTTGGGGTCACCCAGATTGGCGATCAGCGGATTGGCCGCGACCTGCAGCAAGGTGATGCCGGACGCCATGACGAACAGCGCCAGCAGGAACAGCGGGAAAATGCCCAGCGAGGCCGCCGGCGAGAACATCAGCCCGCCGGCCGCCATCACCACCAGCCCGGTCACGATGCAGCGGAAATAGCCGATCCTGTCGAGCAGGGCCGCCGCCGGAAGCGAAAAGATGAAATAGCTTAGGAAGAAGGCGAACTGGCTGAGCATCACCTCTGTGTAGGAGAGGTCGAACATCGACTTCAGCCTGGGGATCAGCGGGTCGACGATTGAGGTCGAGAAGCCCCAGATGAAGAACAGGCCGACCACCAGCGCGACCACGCCGTGCGCGGCGGAGGTGTTCTGGGACTTGATCGAAGCGGATGGAATGGCCGTCATGGCTTCACCTTTGCTGATTTGAGTTCCGCGGCGCCGCGCAGCTTCAACTCCTCGGCGGACGCACCCAGCGCGACCTGGTATCGTCCGGCATCGATCCGCCAGTCATGGGCAGCCTCGTCGAAATCCGCGAGCAGCCGCGGATCGGCCTTCAGCGAGACATGCACGGTTTGGCCCGGCTGAACGCTGACCCGCTGCCAGCCGATCAGGCGCATCCGCGCCTTCCCCGCCGCATCGGTCAGGTAGAGTTGAGGCACATCCTGCCCCGCCGTCTTGCCTGAATTGCGCACATCGAAGTCGATTTTGAGCAAATCCCCGCCCTCGACCTTCAAGTTGGCGTAATCGAAATGTGTGTACGAAAGACCGAAGCCGAAAGGGAAAAGCGGCTTCGCCTTGTTGCGCGCGAACCAGCGATAGCCGACATCGGCGCCCTCGATCGTGTAATCGACCTCGAATTCCGTGCCTTCTTTCGTGCCGAAGCCCGGGATTTCGGGACGGGGCAGCTGCGCGGTCGAGGCCGGGAAGGTGACCGGCAGCCGGCCGGACGGGTTGACGTCACCGAACAGAATGTCGGCGACGGCATCGCCGCCTTTGGCCCCCGGATACCAAGCCTCGACCACCGCCCCGACCTTGCTCAGCCAGGGCATCAGCACCGGCCCGCCGGTCTCGAGCACCACCACGGTCTTGGGGTTGGCGGCCGCCACCGCCTCGATCAGCGCGTCCTGGCCGTTTGGCAGGGTGAGATCGGGCACGTCCTCGCCTTCTATCATCCATTGGGTGGCGAAGATCACGACCGCGTCCGCGCCCCTGGCCATGGCGGCGGCTGCAGATGGATAGGCGCTGTCGATGAAGCGGACCTCTGCCCCGCTGGTCTTGGCCTTGATCGCCTTCAGCGGCGGTGACGGGTCGAAGACCATGGCGCGGAAGGCCGCGGCCGGCCCCTCGCCACCCATCGCGATCGACGGTGCGCCGCCGCCGACCGGCACGACCTGGGACGAGCCGCCGCCCGACAGCACACCGGAATCGGCATGGCCGCCGATCACCACGATGCGCTTCACGTCATGCGACAGCGGCAGCAGGCCGGACGGGTTGGCGAGCAGCACCGTCCCCTCCTCCGCCACGCGCCGGGCGACCTTGGCATCGGCATCGGCGTCGATCGGCGTCTTGACCGGCGGATGCTCGAACAGCCCGACGGCGAACATCGAGCGCAGGATGCGCCGGGACATGTCGGACACGCGGGCCGCCGGAACGGTCCCACCCTGGACCGCGTCGGCCAGCGGCTTACCGAGGAAAACCTGGCGGTCGAACTGTTCGCCCGACTGCTGGTCCAGCCCGGCCTTGACGTCGTCCAGGCCATGGACGGCGCCCCAATCCGACATCACCCAGCCGGGGAAGGCCCAATCGCCCTTCAGCACCTTGTTCATCAGCGTGTCGTTCGAGCAGGCATAGATGCCGCCGACCTTGTTGTAGGCGCACATCACCGAGCCCGGATGGCCACCCTCGTAAGCCAGCTCGAAGGCCAGCAGGTCGCTTTCGCGGAACGCCGCTTCGCCGATCTTGGCCGATAGGCTGCGGCGGCCGGTTTCCTGGTCGTTCAAGGCGAAGTGCTTCATCGTCGAGACGACATGCTGATCCTGGATGCCGCGGATCGACGCCCCGTCCAGTGTCCCGGCCAGCAGCGGATCCTCGCCCAGATATTCGAAATTGCGCCCGTTGCGCGGATCGCGGGCGAGGTTACCGCCACCGGCCAGCAATACGTTGAAGCCGGAGCGCCAGGCCTCTTGCCCGATCATCGCGCCGCCCCGATAGGCGGCATCGGCATCGAAGGTCGCAGCCAAGGCGAGGCCCGAGGGCAGCGGTGTGTTGCCGGCGCCCGGCCGGACATTGAAGGGATTGGCAACGCCCAGGCTGGCATCCGATTCCTGCTGCGCCGGCAGCCCCAGCCGCTCGACGCCCGGAATGAAGCCGGCCGAGCCGACCGCGCCGGCGGGCAGCGGCTTGCCGAAAACCGGCACCGCATAGATGCCGTGCAGCAGGCCGATCCGCTCGTCCGGCGTCAGCGCCTGGTCGAGAAGCTTTGCGCGCTCGTCGGGCGAGAGTGCGGTGTTGGTCCAGGGTGCATCGGCGGCGATGGCCGGAACGGCGGATGCCGCGAAAAGAATGGATAGGATAAGTCCTGACCGCACCGTGTTTCCCCCGCCGCGTTTCTCTGTTGGGCGGCGACAGTCTGACAGAGCGGATTCGTCTCGTCACGGATTGTACGAAACAGCGGTAGCCGGGACGGATTTGTGGCTTTATGTCGGTACGATGCCTGTCTCCGGCGCCATCCTGAAATTCCTGCTGAAGCGCGCGGCCCTGTCGCTGGTCACGCTGTGGCTGCTCAGCCTGCTGATCTTCGCTGCCGGCCAATTGCTGCCCGGCGATGTCGGGCGGGCAGTGCTCGGTCCGCTGGCCGATGCGCGCGCGGTGGCAGCCTTCAACCATTCCATCGGCGCCGACCGGCCGGTGCCGGCGCAATATTGGGACTGGATCGGCCGGTTCGCGACCGGCGACATGGGCACGTCCTATGTCTTCCGCTCTTCGGTCGGCCCGTTCGTCGGCGACGCGCTGGGGAATTCGCTGAAGCTGGCGGCGCTGGCTTTCGTCATCGTGCTGCCGCTGGGGATCGCCGGGGGCGTCATCGCCGCGCTCAATGCCGGGCGCTGGGGCGACAGGTCGATCGTCATACTGGGCCAGACCCTGGGCGTGGTACCGGAATTCATTTCCGGGATCGTGCTGATCCTGGTCTTCGGCGTATGGCTGCGCTGGCTGCCGATGTCGGCCGACTGGCCTGACGGGGCCGGGCCGCTGACCCAGCTGCGCTATCTGATCCTGCCGTCACTGCCGCTGGCGGTCAGCTTTTTCGGCTATATCGCCCGCGTGGTCCGCGTCGGCACGGTCGAGGCACTGGACGCCGATTATACCCGCACCGCCGTGCTGAAGGGCTTGCCGTGGCTGACCGTGCTGCGCCGGCATGTACTGCGCAACGCGCTGCTGCCGACGATCACCGTGGCCGCCAGCCTGGTCGGCTATCTCGCCGGCGGGCTGGTGGTGGTGGAGACGCTGTTCCACTATCGCGGCATCGGCAGCCTGGTCTATGACGCGGCCAAGGCGAAGGATTTCCCGATGCTGGAGGCTGGGGTGCTGACCGTCGGCGCCCTGTTCGCCGCCGCGTCGCTGATCGCCGACCTCATGAACGCGCTGCTCAACCCGCGGCTGCGCCCGCGATGAAGCGCTCTCCCACCCTCATCGCCGGCCTCGCCATCCTGGGCGTCTGGATCGTGGCGGCCCTGCTCGGCCGGCATCTGACGCCGCAGGACCCTTACGCCGACGATCTGCTGCACACGCTGACGCCGCCTTCCGCCGCCCATTGGTTCGGCACCGACCAGCTGGGCCGCGATGTGTTCTCTCGCGTCATCGTCGGGGCGCGGGACATACTGATCGTGACGCCGCTGGCGACCCTGCTCGGCGTGGTTGCCGGGACCATCCTGGGCCTATTCACCGGCTATCTGCGCGGCGCGTTCGACGCGGTGGCCGGGCGGATCATCGAGGCGATGCAGGCGGTGCCGCTGGTGATCGTGGCGCTGCTCGCGCTGGCCGCGGTCGGCACATCGAACCTGACGGTGATCCTGGTGATCGGGCTGGTCTTCATGCCGCTGATCGCCCGCACGGTGCGTACGGCGGTGCTGGCCGAAGCCGACCTCGACTATGTCGCGGCGGCACAACTGCGGGGCGACGGGCCGCTCAGGATCATGTTCGCTGAGATCCTGCCCAACGTGCTGCCGCTGGTGCTGGTCGAGGCGACCGTCAGGTTCGGCTATGCGATCTTCTTCGTCGCCTCGCTGAGCTTCCTCGGCTTCGGCATCCAGCCGCCCTCGCCCGACTGGGGCCTGGCGGTCGCCGAGAATTACAGCCTGATCGGCAGCTATTGGTGGGTGGTGATGTTCGACGTGCTGGCGACGGCCTCGCTGGTGCTGGGCGTCAACCTGACCGCCGACGGACTGCAGACTGTGTTCGAGCGATGAGCGCCGCGCTGGCCTTCCAGGGGGTGGATGTCAGCTACCGCGCCGGCGGCGAGGATCGGCGCGTGCTGCGCGACCTCAATCTCAGCATCGCCCCCGGCGAGGCGTACGGGCTGGTCGGCGAAAGCGGCTGCGGCAAGTCCACCGCTGCCTTCGCCGCTGTCCGCTATCTGGCGCGCAACGGCCGAGTCAGTCGCGGCCAAATCCTGATCGACGGGCAGGATGTCGCCACCCTATCGGCCCGGGAGCTGCGCCATCTGCGCAGCCACAAGGTTGCAATGGTCTATCAGGACCCGTCCCGGGCGCTCAATCCGTCGCTCCGCATCGGCCGGCAAATGGCTGAGGTGTTTGAAGTTTCCGAAGGCCTGACCGGCAGGCCGGCGCTGGAGCGCGCCCAGGACATGCTGGCCCGGGTCCAGATCGCCAGCCCCGAGCGGGTCATGTCCGCCTATCCCCACGAGCTCTCCGGCGGGATGCAGCAGCGCGTCGTCATCGCCATGGCGCTGTCCATCAATCCCGCGCTGCTGATCCTGGACGAGCCAACCACCGCGCTCGACGCCACGGTGGAGGCCGAGATCGTCGCTCTGATCGCCGAGCTGCGCCGGGAATTCTCGACCGCGCTGCTGTTCATCAGCCACAACCTGAACCTGATCGCCCGCACCTGCGAACGCGTCGGCGTGCTCTATGCCGGCGAGTTGGTCGAGCAAGGCGCGACCGAGGCGGTGATCCGGGAGCCGCGCCACCCTTACACCGCCGGCCTGCTGCGCTCGATCCCGCGGCCGGGCCTGCGCAAAGCCACCGCCCGGCTGGAAACCATCCCTGGATTTCCACCGCGCACCGGCGCCGAGGTGACCGGCTGCATCTTCGCCGACCGCTGCCCCATCGCCACGGACCGCTGCCGGGCGGAAGCGCCGCCGATGGCCGATCTGGGAGGCAGGCTGAGCCGGTGTCATTATCCGGACCAGGCGATGCAAATAGCCCCTCGCCCCAGCGGGGAGAGGGAGGGACCCACGCAGTGGGAGGGTGAGGGGGCGGCGAGTGAAGCGAGCCTTTCTTCGTCGCACTACCCCGCGGAGTCACCCCCTCACCCGCCGGCTACGCCGTCACCCTCTCCCCGTAGGGGCGAGGGTTCAAAGCCGCTTCTTAAGGTCGAGAATCTCTCGAAAGTGTTTTTAGGTGATGGAAAATCTCTCCACGCTGTCAATGACATATCGATCGACCTTCACACAGGCGAGACACTCGGCATCGTCGGCGAGTCCGGCAGCGGGAAAAGCACTCTAGCCCGCCTCATCGTAGGCCTCATCCCTCCAACCGAAGGCGCGATCTCCCTCGACGACGAACAGCTCGCGGCAAAGGCGACCCAACGATTATCCAGTCAACTCAATAAGCTGCAGATGATTTTTCAGAATCCGGGCGCGGCACTGAACCGCTCGCAGACGATTCGCCGGATCGTCGGCCGGTCTGTGAAAGAGGATCGGCTGCGCGCCCTGGCCCACGACGTGCGCCTGGCCGACACCGTGCTGAACCAGAAGCCGCGCCAGCTTTCCGGCGGCATGCAGCAGCGCGTGGCCATCGCCCGCGCCTTTGCCGGCGAACCGCAGATCGTCATCTGCGACGAACCCACCTCCGCGCTCGACGTCTCGGTCCAGGCGGCGATCCTGAACCTGCTCGCCGACCTCCAGGAACAGCGCGGCGTCAGCTATCTGTTCATCTCGCACGACCTCAATGTCGTGCATTATCTGGCTGATCGGATTGCCGTTCTGTATCTCGGCCGTCTGGTCGAGATCGGCCCGACCGAGGCGATCTTCTCCGGCCCGCGCCATCCCTATACAGAGGCCCTGCTGTCGGCCGCCGATCCCAACCGCGCCCGCCTCAAGGGCGATCCGCCGAGCGCCACCAACCCGCCCTCCGGCTGTGTCTTCCAGACACGTTGCCCACGCAAGCTCGGCCGCATCTGTGAGGAACGAGAGCCGGAACTGATCGATGCCGGCAGCGGGCATGCGATCCGCTGCCATATCCCGGCAGGGGATTTGTAGGGTGGAAGAGCGAAGCGTATTCCACCATCCGGTATCGCCGTCGCAGCTGAGATGCGGCACTTCGCGCCGCTGGCGGAATACGCTTCGCTTTTCCGCCCTACGCGAAGCCTGCCTTATCCAGGAATAGCTGCCCCGCCGCGGTCGGTCGCACACCGGTGATGCGCTTCGAGGTGATCGACAGCCAGTCGTAGAAATAGGCGGTGATCACCGGTGTCTCGTCCAGCAGCAAGCGCTGGATGCGGCCGGCGGCGTCGCGCTGGGCGGCGGGATCGAGGGCGGCGATGTAGCCGGCCCCCAGGCGGTCGTACTCGGCGTTCTTGAAATGGGCGGCGTTGAAGGCGCCCTTGCTGCCCAGGCTGGCGGTAAGCAGCGTGTTGGGCACGCCGCGATGGGCGTAATCCTCGATGCCCAGCACCGAGTCCAGCCAGTCGGAACGGCCGAAGGTGGCATAGCCGTAATAGGAGGACTGGTCCTCGACATTCAGCGAGATACGGATGCCGATCTCCCTGGCGGCGTTCTGGACCACCACCGCATAGTCCGGAATTTCGATGAAGCGCTCGGTCGTCAAGGTGACATCAAACCCGTTGGGTATGCCAGCCGCCGCCAATAGCTCCCTGGCTTGGGCGATATCCTGCTTCCGCTGCGGCACGCCGGTGTCCGTCGAGGGAAAAGCCGGGGCGAAGGGGCTGTCATTGCCCGGTGCGGCCATGCCGCGGAACAGGCCGGTGACAAGATTATCGCGGTTGAGGCAGAGGGCCAGCGCCTGCCGGACCCGCTTGTCGGCGAACGGGCCGGCGTCGGTGCGCATATGAAGTTGCTCATGTGCGCTGGACTTCAGCGGCACGACGTTCAAGCCCGGGTCGACCAGCAGCGCCTGGCTGCCCTGGACCGGGACATGCAGCAGCGCGTCGAGCTGCCCGCCTTGCATGGCAAGGACTTGCGCCTGGATACCGTCATAGAAGATGAAGACCGTCCGATCCGGCAGGGCCTGACCGCGCCAATAATCGTCCTTGCGGACGAACGACGCCCTGGCCCTGGGCACGAAGCGCTCCAGCCTGAACGGGCCGGTGCCGTTGAAGCTCTTCTCGAAGTCGCCGCCATAGTCTGCCGGCAGAATGATCGCGTTGTAATTGTCCGACGACACCAGGTAGGGGAAATTGCCGTTGGGCGCGTCGAGATGGAAGGCGACGGTATGCTCATCCGTGGCCACCGCCCCGCCCTTCGACAGCACGCCGGCGAAGACCGACAGCGCCACCGAGCCGTTGGCCGGGTCGGCCAGCCGGTTCATCGTCGCGGCCACGTCGGCGGCGGTCATCGTCCGGCCGTCATGGAATTTCACGCCGGCGCGGATGGTGAAGGTCCAGACGCTGCCGTCCTCGTTCGGGCCCCAGCTTTCGGCCAGCATCGGCCGGAGCATCAGGTCGGGGTCGGATACCGCCAGATATTCCCCGGCCTGGGACAGCAGCGCGACCCCGCCGGCATCGGCCACCGTCAGCGGGTTGACGGCACCGGCCGGCACCGTCATGCCGACCCGGATTGTGCCACCCCGCTTTGGCTCAGCCAACGCGGTCCGCGAAAACCCGAGCGCGCCGATCAGCGGCGCGGCCATGCCGATCCGCCGTGCATGGCGCAGGAAACCGCGCCGGTCCAGCCGGCCGGCGATCAGCTCGTCGACGACAGCGTTTTCCAGCGGGGTAGCAGTCCGGCGGAGCCTGTCGAAATCCCTGTTCATCGGACACGATAGCCAGCATCGGGATTTTCTGCCTTCTTCTCGATCGTCATTCCCGCGAAAGCGGGAATCCATGGAGCCGCCATCGCGGAGGCCTGAAATGGATTCCCGCTTTCGCGGGAATGACGGTTCGAAAAGACGCGCATAATCCCCCACCATAAACAAAAAGGGCGCGCCGCCGAAGCAGCGCGCCCCTCCCGTTTACGCGTGAAGCCGATCAGTTGGTCGGCACCAGGCCCATCTTGCGCTTCTGCTCGCGGACCGAGGCCTCATTGTCGTGGCCGATCGCGGCGTCGTAGGCCTTGTGCATGCGGGTGAGGTTGATCTCGCGCTTGCCGAAGATGACGGAGGGGACGGCGCCCTCTTCCATCATGATCTGCGAGCTGCGCTGCACCGGCAGGTCTTCCTCCATCGACACCTTCATGAAGAAGTCGACGCCCGCCAGGAAGCGCGCCTTCTCC
>DATBAZ010000338.1:0-2131 GCA_036271255.1 Alphaproteobacteria bacterium | reverse complement strand
CCGGCAAGGTCCTGCCGGATGGCGAGAAGGGCGAACTGGTATTCACCTCGCTGACCAAGGAAGCGTTTCCGATCATCCGTTATCGCACCCGCGACCTGACGCGGCTGTTGCCGGGCACGGCGCGGCCCGGCATGCGGCGGATGGAAAAGGTCACCGGCCGCTCCGATGACATGATCATCCTGCGCGGCGTCAACGTGTTCCCGACCCAGATCGAGGAGGCGCTGCTGGCGACCGACTGGTGCGGCGGCCACTTCATCATCGAGCTGACCCGCGAGGGCCGGATGGACGAGATGACGGTGCTCGCTGAAGCCCGGCCCGAGAGCTGGGACGGCAGTGGGCTCGTCGCCCACACTGAAAAGGTTTCGGTCTTCATCAAGAACACGATCGGCATCACCGCCCGCGTCCGCGCCGTCGCTCCCGAGACGCTGGAACGTTCGCTCGGCAAGGCGAAACGGGTTTACGACAAGCGGCCGAAAGCCTAGCTTCGCGCCCGCAATCCAAGAGGGCGCAGGGTTCGATGGCAAATTCGAGTGAAGCAACGGCCGCGGAGATCGTGGCTGATATCCGCGATAAGAAGGTAACTGCGGTCAGCGTCGTGCAGGCCGCACTCGATCGCGCCGAACGGCTCAAGCACCTCAACGCATTTATCCTGCTCAACCGGGACGGCGCGCTCGCGGCGGCGCGCCGGGTCGATTCCGGCGAACAGATCGGTGCGCTCGCGGGCCTTCCGATCGTCGTCAAGGACAACATCAACACCGCTGATCTGCCGACATCGGGCGGCACGCCGGCGTTGCAACATGCGCGACCGGCGCGGAATGCGCCGTCGCTGCAGAAGCTGCTCGATGCCGGCGCTGTCGTCATCGGCAAGACCAATCTGCACGAACTGGCGTTCGGCATCACCAGCACAAATTTCGCAGCCTTTGCGGGGACGGTGAAAAACCCCCATGACACGACCCGGATTCCCGGCGGGTCGTCGGGCGGAACGTCGGCGGCGATTGCCGCGCGCATCGCGACCTGCGGACTGGGATCCGACACCGGCGGCTCGACCCGCGTGCCTGCGGCGCTGACTGGAACCGTCGGCTTGCGGCCGTCGGTCGGCAATGGCGGCGCCGAGCGGCGTTATCACGACGACAATCAGGTGGTTCCGATCAGCCATACCCGCGATACCGTCGGTCCGATGGGCCGCACGGTGGCGGATGTCGCGCTGCTCGATTCCGTGATCACGGGCACGCCGCTGGCGTCAGCCATTCCGTTGCGCGGTCGGCGCTTCGGCGTCCCCGCAGCGTTCTGGGGCGGACTGGACCGCGATGTCGAGGCCGCCTGCCGCGCGGCCTGCGCCCGGCTGACCGAGGCCGGCGCGGTGCTGGTTGAGGTCGACATGCCCGGTTTGTTCGAGCAGAACGAGAAGGTCTCGTTCGTGGTCGCGCTGCATGAACCGATTGCCGATATTCCCGCCTATCTTGAGGCCTCCGGGCTCACGGGAATCACACTTGCCGATATCGCTGCAGGGGTCGCCAGCCCCGACGTCGTCGGCGCGTTCGGAGCCATCACCGCGGATGCCTTCGGCGCGGCCTATGACGACGTAATGCGGGTGCAGCGGCCAGCCTTGCAGGCGATCTATGCGGCGTATTTCCGCGACAATGGTCTGGATGCCATCCTGTTTCCGACCACCATTGCCCCCGCGCCGGTGATCGATGCCACGAGCGGGTCTGGCGAGATGTCGGTCAATGGTGGCGAGCCGGCGCCGACCTTCGACACCATGATCCGCAACACCGATCCCGCCAGCAATGCCGGTCTTCCCGGCCTGGCGCTCTATGCCGGCCTGACGCCGGATGGCCTGCCGGTCGGGCTCGAGATCGATGGTCCCGTCGGCAGCGATGCCAAATTGCTCGGGCTTGGATTGTCGATCGAGGCGATCCTGGGCTCGGCACCTCCGCCGAAACTGTGATTCGCCGTCGTCGCAGTGCGGCAACCTCGTCGCACCGCGGCTTGAGGCAACAAGCCCCTTGAATTGAACGGTCAGTCGATTAGTCATGACGCCAAGCCGCCTGGCGGCAATGATCCTCGCGGGCGTCGCGTCACGCCAACACGACCCAGACTGGAATGTCCATGCCGTCGGCTCTCCCCAATC
>DATBAZ010000337.1:0-3931 GCA_036271255.1 Alphaproteobacteria bacterium | reverse complement strand
CGGCGTCGCAGCTCGACCCGCCATTGCCCATGGCGAACAGCCTGCCGCCCCTGCGCCAGACGGCGGCCAGCGCCTCGGCGGCGGCGACCAGGGCCTCGCCATTGCCCGAGAAGAAGTCGGCATTGGCCTGGCGCGACTCCTCAGCCTTGGCGCGCACCGAGTCGAGCAGCGACAGGCGCATCTTCGCCGGGTCCTGCCGCGCGCCGTGCAGGAAGGGATATAGCGTCTGAAGGCCAGTCTGGTTGGACATCAACCTACCCCGCCGCCGCCATGCCGTCGGACGGCATGGAGAACGCCCACAGCTCGTCCTGCATTTCCGCCAGTTCTTCCAGCAAGCGCAGGGTTTCCCGAGCTCGGGCCTCGTCGATCCGGCTCATGGCGAAGCCCACATGCACCAGCACCCAGTCGCCGACGCAGCCCTCCACCGGATGGTCGTCATCGACGATGCAGGCGATGTTGATGCGCCGCTTGACGCCAAGCACATCGACCGTCGCCACCAGGTCGTGGGCGTCGTCGATCTGGATGATGCGGCCGGGAATGCCTAGGCACATGGTGCGATCCTTTCGCCGGCCTTGATCAGCCGGGCCGCCCCGATGGCGGCCTGTCCCAGCGACAACCCGCCGTCATTGGCCGGAACCACGCGATGGCTGAGCACATCCAATCCAGCGGCGCGCAGCGCGGTCGCCGTGGACTCGAAAAGCAGGCGGTTTTGGAAACACCCGCCCGACAAGGCGACCGTCGAGGTCCCATGCGCCTTTGCCAGGGTCGTGCAGGCCGTGACCAGCGTCTGGGACAAACCCTTGTGAAATCGCCGCGCCACCGTGGCCGGGCAGACGCCTGCGGCAAGATCGGTAAAGAGGGCCCGCCATAGCGGCGCCGGGTCGAGAACCTGCAGGCCCGCGGCATCGGGATCCGAAAGGACCAGCCCATAGGCGCCGCCGGCGGCCGCTTCGCCGGTTTCGGCCAGCGCCTCCAGGCGCGCCGCGGCCTCGCCTTCGTAGGATTGCCGATCCGCGCACAGGCCGATGGCGGCGGCGGCGGCGTCGAACAACCGGCCGCAGGACGAGGCCAGCGGGGCATTGAGCCGTCCGGCGATCATAGCATCGAGGGTGGCCAGGGGCTTGCCGGCCAGCATCGCCGTGGCGGGAAGGTCGGCGAACTCGGTGCTGAACGCGGCCCAGCCCATGGCGGCGTCGATGTGGGCGTAAAGGTTGCGCCACGGCTCGCGGACCGCTTGTACGCCGCCCGGCATGACGACCGGCTTCAGCGCCGCCAGTCGGCGATAGCCGCGATAGTCGGCGAGCAGGATTTCACCACCCCAGAATGTGCCGTCATCGCCCCACCCGAGCCCGTCCAGGGCGATGCCCAACACCGCGGCGGCGTCGCGGGGCCGGTCGTTCTCGCACAGGCAGGCGGCGATATGAGCATGATGGTGCTGCACCTCGATCATCGGCTCACGCCGCTCGCGGGCCAGCTTCGAGGAAAGGTATTCCGGATGAGCGTCAGCTATGATCGCCACGGGCCTGTGGTCGAAGAGTTCGCCGTAAAGCCGCAGGGCTTTGCGGTAATCGTCAAAGGCCGCGGGATGCTCCAGGTCACCCTGGTGCTGCGAGATGATCGCCTGCCCGTCCTTGATCAGACAGAAGGTCGCCTTCAACTCGCCGCCCATGGCGAGGATTTCGGGGGCATCGGCAAAGCCTGGCGGCAGGGGGATAGGCGCGGGTGCGTAGCCACGAGCGCGGCGCAGAAGCCGCGGCGCGCCATCCATAATGCGGACCACGGAGTCGTCGATCCGGCTGGCGATCGCCCGGTCATGCCACAAAACATGTGCTGCCACGCCGGCCAGCTGATCTAGCGCCCTTTCGTCGTCGATGATCTGCGGCTCGTCCGCAAGATTGCCGCTGGTCATGACGATCGGCCGGTCAAGCGCCCGCAGCAGCAAGACGTGCAGCGGGGAAGTGGACAGCATGAACCCGAGCATTGAAAGCCCGGGCGCCACGGCATCGGGCAGGGGATGGGATGGGCGCGCTTGAAGCAGGACAATGGGCGCCGCCGAGCAAGACAGCACTTGAACTTCTAGAGCCGAGACCTCCGCGAACCGCTCAATGACCGCAAGATCGCGGGCCATCAGGGCGAACGGCTTGCCATCTCGCTGTTTGCCGGCGCGCAGGCGAGCGACGGCCTCGTCATTCGTGGCGTCACAGGCGAGTTGATAACCACCCACGCCCTTGATCGCGATGATCTCGCCCGCAAGGAGACGTTGCGCCGCGAAAGCGATGGGATCGGCGCCCGCAGCTGCTGTGCAAGCCTCGCCGAGCGCCTGGCAAAAAACCTCGGGCCCACAAACCGGACAGGCGATCGGCTCGGCGTGAAAGCGACGATCGGCCGGATCACGGTATTCGGCGACGCAGGCCGAGCACATAGCGAAGGGCGCCATGGTCGTGCGCGCGCGGTCGTAGGGGATCGCCTGGACGATGCTCAGCCTTGGACCGCAGTGCGTGCAGTTGGTGAGGCCATAGCCGAAACGGCGGTTGGCGGGATCGCATATCTCGCCGGCGCAGGCCTCACAGATCCGGGCGTCGGGCGACACCTCGGTATGTGCATCGCCTCCCGCGCTTTCGACAATCACGAAGCCTGGCGCCAGGTCGCCGGCGTGCGGAGTCACCTGGATGCTCTCGATCCGGGCCAGCGGCGGAGGCTCGCGCGCCAGGCAGTCGCGAAAGGCGTCGATGTTCGCCGTCGAACCGGCCAGGTGGATCAACACGCCCTGGCCGTCGTTTCGCACGTCGCCATCCAGCCCCAGCCCGTGGGCGATCCGCCAGACGGTCGGCCGAAAGCCGACGCCCTGCACCCGGCCGCGCACGCGGATCTGCACAGCGCGCGTTGCAAACGCGGAGGTGCGACGATCGGGTAGGGACGCGATGGTCTCCACGCAGGTCACATCGAGGAGATTTTGAGATAGCGGAACAGGTCTTTGAGGTTGACCAGCACGCCGATCACCACGACGGCGCCGATCACCGCGCCGGCGATTTCCCAGCCGTTCATGTCTTCACTCCTTTTCATCACGCCGCCTCGCCCAAACCTTGCGTTTTCAGGAAATCTGCAATCAGCCGCTCGACCGTGACGACGGCCGGTTCGATCGCCGCGGCGACCGCCGGGCTCAGGCCCATGGCCCCGTCCTCGCCCCCGAGGTCCAGGGGCTCGCAGGCCACCAGCACGATCCGGCGGCAGCCGCCGCCCAGGGCGGAAACCACCTGGAGCACCTTGGCCGGGTCCAGGTCGTGGCCGGAGACGATCAGGTCTTCGGGCTGCAGGTCGCCCTGAGTCTGGATTGTCGGTTCGACGATCGTCACCGTCCCGGGCCGCTCACCCCTTGCGGCGGCATCAATGAGGATCGCCGCGCTAAAGCCGTCGAGCAGGGCATAGGTCAGGTCGAGGCCGCGAATGCCGAAGTCGACAATCTTCACGCCGTGCGGCTGAGGCCGTCGCATCAGCCGTTGGGCCACCTCGACCCCAAAGGCGTCGTCGCCATTGAAGATGTTGCCGATGCCGGCGACCAGGATGGCGGTCATGCCGCTTCCTCCGCCGTCACCGGCTCCAGCTCCTCGCGAGAGAAGAAGAAACGATGGCCCGGAAAGCGGCCGAGCCCCAGATCGCGCCCAGGGTCGTCCTCGATCGTCACCGCCACATGAATGCGGTCTTCGAAGTCGCGCTCGATCGCCTCGATGATCGCGATCTTGCCGGACAGGACGATATCCATGATGTCGCCGCCGGCCTTGGGCTTCAACCGGACGCGGGCGCCGACGGTCAGGTCCACCCCATTCGCGCAAAGAGCGGCAAGGGCCGGCTTGGGATAGGCGTGCGGCGAGCGCAGCACCCCGTGCAGCTTGCCCATCTCGTCGGCTGTCAGCGCCTCGGTGCGTTCCAGCAG
>DATBAZ010000336.1:0-6288 GCA_036271255.1 Alphaproteobacteria bacterium | reverse complement strand
GCCGACGTCCAGCCGGTCGGCGAGCTGCCGTTCCATATGGCGCAGGAGAAATACCTGAACGCCGTCCGTTTCGGCGCCGGCTGCTTTCCCGTGATCATCCCGAGCTTCGGGCTCGACGATGGGCTGGTGGATTTCGTCGGCGAGCTTGACGGGCTGCTGCTGACCGGCGCGATCTCCAATGTCGAGCCTCAGCGCTACGGCGCCCCTGCCGAGCCGCCGCGCGGGCCTTACGACCCGGCGCGCGATTCCACCACCCTGCCGCTGATCGAGCTGGCTGTGATCACCGAGCTGCCGCTGCTCGCCGTCTGCCGCGGCTTCCAGGAGTTGAATGTCGCTTTGGGCGGGACCTTGAGCCCGCGCGTGCATGAGATTCCGGGCCGCATCGACCACCGCGCGCCCTACAAGAAGCCGCTGCCCGAGCAATATGCGCCGGCCCATGAGGTGAACCTCGCCCCCGGCGGCGCGCTCGCCGCGCTGCTGCCCGGCGTCGAGACCGTCAGCGTCAATTCCCTGCACTGGCAGGGGATCGAGATGCTTTCGCCCCGCCTCACTGCGGAGGCGACAGCGCCCGATGGCACCATCGAGGGCGTGCGCGTAACCAACGCCAAGGGCTTCACGCTGGGTGTGCAGTGGCACCCCGAATGGGACGTGGCGAATTCGCCCTTCTCGATGGCCCTGTTCAGCCGATTCGGCGATGCCGCGCGGAAGCGTCGCGCCCAACGCGACTAAACACGGAACCCTGAATCGGTCTACCGGTTGCTCTGAGCACAGGCTCGCGCAACCGGAGAGATTATGGCGCCCGACTTTTTCGAACCTGACCAACCGACGTCCGTCGCCGACATTGCCGGTCAGCCAGAAATCCTGACATACGAGCTGCATCCCTCTGCGCCGCGGCGCGCTAGGTTGAGCCTCTTCCAGATCGTCTGCCTCGAAGGCAATCCCGAAGCCGAGCCGGCGAGCTAAGCCGCTTCCAAAGCCTTACGTTTCCCGCCACTATCGCCCGAACAAGCGATAGGGGAGGAACCATGGAACCGCTGATCATCGAAGCTGCGATCAACGGCAGTACGTCGCGCTCGCACAATCCGCACGTGCCGAAGACGCCCGCCGAGGTCGCAGCCGACGCCATTGCCTGCATCGATGCCGGCGCCAGCGTGATCCACAGCCATATCGAGAAGCTGTCGGTGCTGGGGAAGCCGGCGGCTGACGGCTATATGGAGGCCTATCGCGCGGTGGTCGCCGAACGCCCCGACGCAATCCTGTGCCCGACCGCGGGCGCCGGCGGCACCCTGCAGGAGCGGTGGGAGCATACCGAGCTGATCGCCCAGTCCGGGCTGATCAAAATGACGGTGCTCGATCCCGGCTCGGTCAACATGGCCAATTCCGGCGAGAACGGCCTGCCGGGTTCGTTCCGCGCGGTATACGCCGTGCCATTCGAGGAGATCGAATATCTGCTCGCCATTATGGAAAAATACCGGTTGGGCCCCTCGATCGCGATCTACGACCCGTCCTATCTCCAAACCGTGCTGGCCTATCACCGCGCCGGGAAGCTGCCGGCCGGGGCGATGGTGAAGCTCTATTTCGCCGGGGACTACAACTTCATCGATTTCAAGAAGGGCGGCTTCAAGTTCTTCTCGATGAACCCGACTCGCAAGGCATTCGAGGCCTATGTCGAGATGCTGGAGGGCAGCGGGCTCGCCTGGTCGGTCGCGGTGCCGGGCGGCGACGTGACCGAAACCGGCATGACCCGCCTGGCGATCGAAGCCGGTGGCCATGTCCGCATCGGACTGGAAGACCATGCCAGCGACAATCGCCGGCCCAGCAACAAGACCCTGATCGACGAGGTCGTCGCCATCGCCCGCGAAGTCGGCCGGCCGATCGCCGATTGCAAGACCGCCGCCAGGATCATGGGGCTCCCCAGGGGCTGATCGGCCCAGGCGTGATTTCCGCTTACGCGCCTGTGGTTATGCTGTAGAAACGCCAACGATAACGACCGAACGAGGGCTCTTCATGTCGCTGATCGCCGCATTCAAACCTAAGGGGCCGACCGGCTTCGGCTACGCCTCGTCGGCGTCCGACGTGACTGAAGCCGTGTCCTTGGCCGGCAAGACCGTGTTGGTCACCGGCTGCAATTCCGGCCTGGGACTGGAGACGATGCGGGTGCTGGCGGCACGCGGCGCCCACGTCATCGGCGCGGCGCGGACCGAGGCCAAGGCAAGCGAGGCGGCCGCGACCGTCACCGGCAAGGCGACCGGCGTCGCCTGTGAGCTGTCCGACCCGGCGTCGGTGCGCGCCTGCGTCGAGACGGTGAAGCAGATGGCGCCGCTCGACGCCATCGTCGCCAATGCCGGCATCATGGCGCTGCCCAAGCTCAACCAGTCGCACGGCTATGAGCTGCAGTTCTTCACCAACCATATCGGCCACTTCATCCTGGTCACCGGCCTGTTGGATCGGCTGACCGACGATGCCCGCGTGGTGATGCTGTCCAGCGCGGCCCACCAGATGGCGCCGGCGGGCGGCATCCAGTTCGACAATCTGTCGGGCGAGCGCGGCTATAAGGGCTGGGTCGCCTATGGCCAGTCGAAGATCGCCAACCTGCTCTTCGCCAAGGAACTCTCCCGCCGCTTCGGCGGCACGAAGAAGACTGCCAACGCCATCCATCCCGGCGTGATCGCCACCAACCTCGGCCGCCATCTGGGCATGTCGTCCTTCGTCAGCTCCCTAGTGTGGGGCACTGCCAACGCCTTGTTCCTGAAGACCATCCCGCAGGGCGCCGCCACCCAATGCTACGTCGCCGCCAACCCGAAGGCGGCCACCATCTCCGGCGAATACTGGGCCGACTGCAACGTCGCCAAATCCCGCGCCGAGGCCAACGACCCGGCCCTGGCCGCGAAGCTGTGGGAGGTTTCGGAGAAGATCGTGGCGGGGCTGGCTTAGGCGGCCGATGCAATACAGCCGCCGCACTGTCCTGAAGGGGCTGGGGACACTGAGCGTCCTCGGCGGCGGCGTATCCGGCGGTCCGGCCCAAGCGCAGCATGCGACCCTCTCGACCCTGGTCTTCATCTCCAAGCGTCTGGATGCGTCGACCGCCGATTACCGCAAATGGTATATCGAGCATCACGCCCCCGATTTCCTGTCCTTTGGACGGCCCTATCTCACCCGATATACCCAGGATTTCGTCGAAAAGGCCCATATGGGCGACGTCGATTTCGACTGTATTTCCGAATTCCAGTATCGCAGCCCGGAGGCGCGGGAGACGCTGCAAAGGCTGGTCACAGAAGCTGAGGCCCAGCGTATCCTCGCCGCCCATCCCAAGATCGGAGCCCAGCCTGGCCCGCACGAAGACCATGGTGGCCCCCGGACATTCTCGGTCGATGAGCGCCTGGTGGCCGGGCCGAAGCGCGCCTACGATCCGCCGGGCACACGTAAGCAGGCAGTCCTAATTCGGCGCAAACCCGGCGCGACCGAGGATGCCTTCGCCGCGGCTCTCATACTTTTCGGTTTTCCCGTCGCACAGCACGCGGACCGCGTCGTCCTCGACCACGCCGTCGCCGAGCCGGACCGCCCGGCGCCGTTGTTCGATGCGGTCATGCAGGTGTGGCCGAAAGGACCGGGTCGGGTCGATATCCCCGGCGATCCCCCCGCTGGGATCGAAATCGTCAACAGCCTCGACCTGCTCTCCTATGAGAGCGATCTCGAAAAACATTGAAGCAGGCGGTATCCGGGCGGCATAGGGCGAAGCGGGCAGATCACCGGTTCGATGTTGTGCATAACTAACGCCGCGCTATGGTGGCGTCACAAATACGTAACAAAGGGGAGGGGCCTGTGCCTGTGAAGATCGATTGGACGCGTTTCCTGGTCGTCACGATCCTACTGTCGATCGTGATTTTCGTGCTCGACATCGCGTTCCACACCATGCTGGCGCCGAAGATACTGAGCGGCTATCCCGCAGCCGACTACCCCGGGCGCTCGCCGGAGGGGTCGAAGCCGCTACTGCCGTTCCTGTTCGTCACCTATGTGCTGCAGATGCCGATGTTCTGCTTTCTGTTCCTGCGCCTCTATTCCAGGCGCGGCGTCGGCAATGCCATCTGGTGGGGTATCTGGGGCGGGTTCTTCGTCGTCATCCCGAACATGCAGTTCTTCGTCGCCGTCGATCACACCACCTGGAATATGCTGATCATCCAGGTGATCGAGGGCATCTTCCTGATGGCGCTGCTGACCGTCCTGTTCGAGCTGCTTTACAAGCCGAAATACGCCGCCTGATCCGGCATCGAATTTTTGAAGCGGCGGCCGGCGATGGCCGCCGCTTTTCGGCATTTTGTGCTACAGCTTCAAGATGATCCGGCTTTGGACCAGCCGGCAGCGCGTTGGATGAGCGGCATATGAACCAGACTGGGGGCTCGGCGGTTTTGGCGCGGGATCGGGTGTTCTATCCGCTCGTCTCCGGGCTTATCATCCTGGCGCTGGTGCTGCGCTGGCTGGCCCTGCCGTTCCAGAGCCACGATATGCAGGATTTCCTGCTGCAATGGTACGACTACATCGTCACCCACGGCCGTTTCGCCGCGCTGTCCGACAATTTCTACAATTACACGCCGCCCTATATCTACATGATGACGGCGGTGTCGTACCTGGACGGGGTGGTCGACCGGGTCACCTTGATCAAATCGATCTCGATCCTGTTCGATGGGATATCCGCCTTCCTGATCTACCGGATCGCGCTTCTGGTGCGGCCCGACCGGCGGCTGGCGATGCTGGCCGCGGCCGTGTTCCTCAACCTACCGACGGTGATCCTGAACGGCGCGGTGTGGGGCCAGTGCGACGTCATCTATACGACCTTCCTGCTGGCCTTCGCCTACTACCTGATCCGCGGTTTTCCTTTCCAGGCGGTCCTGGTTGCCGCCATTGCCCTGTCGCTGAAGCTGCAGGCGATCTTTCTGGCGCCGTTTTTCGTCTATCTGTTTCTGGTGCGCGCGATACCGTGGCGGGCGCTCATTCTGCCGCCGATCATCTACGGCCTTCTTATGCTGCCGGCTGCCCTGGCGGGGCGCAGCTGGATCAGCCTGATCGGGGTTTATCTGGGCCAGGCGGGCTTCATGCATTCGCTGTCGGCGCATGCGCCCAACGCCTATATGTTTTTCCAGGATGGGCTGTCCGAGCAGGCGCGATCCTACGCCGGCTATGCCGGGCTGCTGCTGGCTGTGCTGGGGACCCTCGTGGTGCTGGCTTCGCATTTCCGGGTGAGGCCGCCTTTGCCGCCTCTGTTCATCGTCCTAGCGATCGCGCTGTGGCTTTCGCTGGAGCCGTCGTTGCTGCCCCGGATGCATGACCGCTACTTCTTCCCGGCCGATGTCTTCGCCTTCCTGTTCGCTTGCCTGGTGCCGCGCGCGTGGTGGATCGCGGTGCTTTTCCAGGCCGGGTCAGCCTTGGCCTATGCCCAGTATCTGGCCAGCTCGGTGCCGGATTTTCCGGTCGATACCTTCTATGCCGCCCATATCGGCGCGGCGGCGATGATCGCCGCGGTCGCTGGCATCGCCTGGTATTACCGGCCCTACGTGCAAAAACCGGCATGACCGCCCGGTCCCTGGCGATCGGCCTGCTGCTGTTCGGCATGCTCTGGATCGCGATTGTGCTGATGCAGGATTTCGATCTCGCCGGCGGGGCGAAGGCGATCATGCTGCTCGGCCTTGGGATCGCGACGGTAGGCGCGACATTGGCGGTGGAGGGAGCCGGCCTATCGCCGCGCAATTCCAGATTGCTCGTTGCCGGCTTGGGCCTGGTGCTGGCGATTTTCGCCGCGCTGACGCCGTCGCGGCTCACAATGGCGGAAACGGCAGTAGCTGTCGTTCTGGCGGCATCGCCCTGGGTCCTTGGGCGCCTCGGCATTCGTGCCGCTGAGTTCGACCGGTTGCCGACGATCCTGACCTGGATCTGCGTCGTCTTGGCGCTGAACCGGTTGCGTGTCGCACTTGGCTTCCTGCATGCGCCGGACATGGAGGACATCGGCACCACTACGATTGCGGCAATCCAAGCCGTCTTCGCCGGGCATAACCCCTATGCCGCGCCGATCGACCTGCATCCGGAGTATCCCGATTTTCCCGGCTACAAATACCTGCCGATGATGATGGCCGCCTACGCGCCGCTGGCCTCCGTGCTGGGGCAGGCCGGGCTGCGGTTGATGAATCTGTTGCTCGATGCCGGCGTTTCGGTGGCGGTTTTCTTTTCCGCCCGGCGCATCGGCGGGCCGGTGGCCGGCATGCTGGCGCTGGCCGCCTGGCTGATGCTGCCGGTGCT
>DATBAZ010000335.1:0-11793 GCA_036271255.1 Alphaproteobacteria bacterium | reverse complement strand
CCGGTGGCGATGATCGTCACCTTCCAGACCATCGTCCGCCCCGCCCTGCTGCGGCTGTCGGGCGCTTTGGCCGCCGAGTTGCGCCGCTTCCCCGTCACGGCCGACTTCCATCTCAAGCGCCGGACCGGCAAACGCGAGTTCCTGCGTTGCTCGTTATTCGACGGGGAAGGCCACGCCCTCCTTGCTCGCCGGTTCGAGCGTGGCGGATCGGGCGTGCTGTCCTCAGTCGCGGACAGCGAGGGGCTGCTGGAGGTCGCGGAGGACATCGCCGAGATCGAGCCCGGCATGATCCTGCCTTTCATACCCTTCCAGGTCCTGGGCCTGTGAAGCCCGCCGGCATCCTGCTGGCCGGCGGCCTCGCCACCCGCATGGGCGGCGGCGACAAATCGCTGAAGCTGCTTGCCGGCAGGCCGATCCTCGCCCATGTCATCGACCGCATCCGCCCGCAGGTCTCGGCTTTGGCCCTGAACGCCAACGGCGATCCGGCGCGGCTGGCCGACTGGGACCTGCCTGTCGTGCCGGACGTCCTCCCCGATTTCCCCGGACCGCTCGCCGGCATCCATGCCGGGATGGTCTGGGCGCGGGCGCATGACGCCGCCGACATCATCTCGATCCCGACCGACACGCCCTTCCTGCCCGCCGACCTGGTCGGCCGGCTGCTGGCCGCCCGTGACGACGCCGATATCGCTGTCGCCAGAAGCGCAGGCCAGCCGCACCCGGTGGTGGCGCTCTGGCCTGTCCGGCTGGCCGACGAGCTGCATCGGCTGGTCGATGGGGGCATGCGCCGGGTCACCGAATTCGCCGGGCGCCATAAGGTCGCCTATGCGGATTTCGCGGTGGGTGCCGTCGACCCATTCCTGAACATCAATCGGCCTGAGGATTTAGCGCGAGCGGAGGCGCTTGTTTCCTGACCCGTCATTCCCGCGAAGGCGGGAAGCCAGATTCGCACGCGCATGAATTCAACGCCAAGGCGCCGCGACCGGAGGTCGCTAATTGCGCGTCGCCAAGAGCCGCCTTCGGCGGCGGACGCAAAGGGCGCCAAGGAAATCCGGTTTTCGATTTTAACTTGGCGTCTTCCTTGGCGCCTTTGCGCCTTGGCGGTTCAATTCTGGATTCCCGCCTTCGCGGGAATGACGAAGGAAACTAGGCGGCCACCTGCATGTCCCGCAGGATCTCCTTGAGCTCGGGAATGCAGGAGCCGCAATTGGTGCCGGCCTTCAGCGCCTTGCCGATTTCCGCCGGGGTGGTGAGGCGGCCGGTGCGGATCGCCTGCTCGATCTGGTCGCGGTTGACCGAGAAGCAGACGCAGACCGCCTTGCGCACCGGCGGGTCATCGCCCGCCTCCCGCACATTGGCCAGGGTCGCGCGCTGCGCCTCGCCGATTTCGTTCCCCACCATCGCGACCACGTCGGCGCGGTCGGGCAGCGGGAAGCGCGCCTTGGTCGAGAGCATGAGGCAGGACACAAGCCGGCCGTTGACGATATTGGCAAAGCGGTAGGAGCCGCTGAGCGGATCGACGACCTTCAGCCGCTGGCCGGCCCGGCCGATCAGCCCATCGGCCCAGGCCTCGATATCATCAGGCGCGGGCAGGGTCTGCCAGCCGCGCAGTTCGTAGATCTGTCCGGCCTCGGTCGGGATCCGGGCGTGATAAATGCCGTCGCGCCGCTGCATCTCCCCCACCAGCAGGCCGCGCCACAGGGTCGACACCGGGGCCAGGCGGGCGGGGGTGGCCTTGAGCTCAGGCTGGCCGGAGACGGGATCGCAGGCGCCGGCGACCAGGCGGTCGACCGGGCCGGACGAAGCGAACTGGTCGGTCCAATGCATCGGCGCGAAGGCTTCGCCGATCCGCTGCCCGTCGGTGACCAGGGCGCGCAGCACCGCATCGGCATGGACCGTTTGCACCCGCACCAGATCGCCGTCGCCGACGCCGAGCTTCATCGCATCGTGGGGGTGCAGTTCCAGGTACGGCTCGTCGCGATGCGCCATCAGCCGGGGCGCCAAGCCCGTGCGGGTCATGGTGTGCCACTGGTCGCGGATACGGCCGGTATTGAGCATGAAGGGGTAGCGCCGATCCTGCCGGGCCACCGGCGGCCGCCATTCGGTCGGCACGAACCGCGCCTTGCCGTCCGGCGTCGCGAAGCCGCCCTCGGCGAACAGGCGGCCCGATTCCTGGCCGCCGGCCCGAACCGGCCAGCGCACCGGCGGCATCGCGTCGTAGCCATTGTCGCTCAAGGTCGCCAAGCCGCCGATATCGAAGATGCGGCCGCCGTCATTCTCGAAGGCTGACAGGGCCGCATGCTCGCGGAATATGTCGGCCGGTTTGGCGTATGGAAAGGCGTCAGCCCAGCCCATACGGCGGGCGACCTCGGTCATGATCCACCAGTCCGGCCGGGCCTCGCCGACGGGCGCGCGAAACGGGCGCTGGCGGGAGATGCGGCGTTCGGAATTGGTGACGGTGCCGTCCTTCTCGCCCCAGCTCGCCGCCGGCAGCACGATATCGGCGAGCGCTGTCGTGTCCGTCGCCCAGCAATCTGACGCCACGACCAGCGGGCACGCTTTCAGCGCGGCGCGTACCAGCTCGGCGCGGGGCATGCTGGCGGCGGGATTGGTCGCCATGATCCAGATCGCCTTGACCCGCCCGGCGCGCACGGAATCGAACAGATCGACCGCCTTCAGCCCCGGCCGCGCCGCCATGTTGGGCGCGCTCCAGAAGCGGCGCACGCGGTCGATATCGGCCGGACGGTCGAAGCTCATATGGGCGGCCAACTGGTTGGCGAGCCCGCCCACCTCACGCCCCCCCATGGCGTTGGGCTGCCCGGTGACCGAGAACGGCCCCATGCCGGGCCGGCCGATCCTGCCGGTCGCCAGGTGGCAGTTGATGATCGCGTTCACCTTGTCGGTGCCGGCTGACGACTGGTTTACCCCCTGCGAGAACACCGTCACCACCCGCTCGGTCGAGGCGAACAGGTCGTAGAAGACCTGGATGTCCGCCTCCGGCAGCTTGGTGATCCGCGCGACATCGGGCGCGGTCGCCCTGGCGACATCCAGCGCTGCCCCGCAGCCGTTGGTGTGGGCGGAGATCCAGATATCATTCAGGTGCCCGGTCTCGGCGATATGGTTCAGCAGCCCGGCGAACAACGCCACGTCGCTGCCCGGCGCCAGCGGCAGATGCAGGTCGGCGCTGTCGCAGGTGGCGGTCCGGCGGGGATCGATGACGACGATTTTGGCGCCGCGCTCGGCCCGGGCCGCGACCAGGCGCTGGAACAGGATCGGGTGGCACCAGGCGGTGTTGCTGCCGACCAGCACCACCAGGTCGGCCTCTTCCCAGTCCTCATAGATGCCCGGCACGATGTCCTCGCCGAAGGCGCGGACATGGCCGGCCACGGTCGAGGCCATGCAGAGGCGGGAGTTGGTATCGATATTGCCGCTGCCGATGAAGCCTTTCATCAGCTTGTTGGCGACGTAGTAGTCCTCGGTCAGGAACTGGCCCGAGCCGTAGAAGGCGACGGCATCCGGCCCATGCTCCGCGATCGTCTCGGCAAAGCGCCGGGCGACAAGGTCCAGCGCCTCGTCCCAGCCGGCCGCCTGCCCGTCGATGGTGGGCACGGTGAGCCGGCCGGAATCGTCCAGCGTCTCGCCCAGGGCGGAGCCTTTCGAGCAGAGCCGTCCCTGGTTGGTCGGGTGGGCGGCATCGCCGCGCACCGTCCGATCCTCCGCGACGACGACCCCGCAGCCGACGCCGCAATAGGGGCAGGTGGTTTTGGTGGAAGTTGCTGCAGGGGCGACCATTACCCGCCACAACCTTCCCTAACAGCGCCTCCCCCCTTGAGGGGGAGGTCGACAGCGCGAAGCGCTGGCGGGTGGGGGGTATGTTGCCGCCTTCTCGCTGAGCCCGGCCGAGCGGAGGCAGTACCCCCCACCCGGACCTCCGGTCCGACCTCCCCCTCAAGGGGGGAGGCGCTACCTGAGAAGAAGGCAGCCGTGAGCCTCATCACATCGCAGCCGGCAACAGCAAGAGTATCCTCTCCTGCAGCACCTGGACCGGGATCGTCGGCGCGCAGCCCTGGTCCGGCGCCACAGCCTGGCCGGTCTTCAGATCGATCAGCCAGTTGTGCAGCGGGCAGGTCACGTGATGCCCGTGGACGATGCCCTGGGACAGCGGCCCGCCCTTGTGCGGGCAGCGATCCTCAAGCGCGAAGACCTCGTCGTCCTTCGTCCGGAAGACCGCGACCGTGCCACCCGGCGTGGTCACGGTGCGTGAGCCCAGCCGGGGCACCTCGTCCAGCGCCCCGACATCGCGCCAGCCGGCGGCCATCGCTCCGTCGGCCATCATGCCACCTGCGCCAAAGCGTGGAACTCGCGCGACCGCGCCTCGCTGTTCGCCCGCTCCTCCCAGGGGTCGGTCTGGGCGAATTGCTGGGCATGGAGAAAGCGGGCGTGCAGTTCCTTGCGCCCGGCCTCGTCCTCGACGATGCGGCTTTTCACATAGTCCAGGCCGACCCGCTCGATCCACGGCGCGGTGCGGTCGAGATAGCGGGCCTCCTCGCGGTAGAGCTGCAGGAATGCGCCGCAATATTCCAGCACCTCCTCATGCGTATCGACCTTGCAGAGCAGGTCGGTGCCACGCAGCTTGATGCCGCCATTGCCGCCGACATGCAGTTCCCACCCGCTGTCGACCGCGATGACGCCGAAGTCCTTGATCGTGGATTCGGCGCAGTTGCGCGGACAGCCGGACACGGCGAGCTTCACCTTGTGCGGGTGCCACGAGCCCCAGGTCATTTTTTCCAGCGCGACGCCCATGCCGGTGGAATCCTGGGTGCCGAACCGGCACCATTCCGAGCCGACGCAGGTCTTCACCGTTCTGAGCGCTTTGCCGTAGGCATGACCCGAGACCATCCCGGCCGCGTTCAGGTCCCGCCATACCGCCGGCAACTGGTCCTTCGGCACGCCCAGCATGTCGATGCGCTGGCCGCCGGTGACCTTCACCGAAGGGATGTCGTACCGGTCGACGACATCGGCGATGGCGCGCAGCTCCTTGGCGTTGGTGACGCCACCCCACATGCGCGGAATGACCGAGAAGGTGCCGTCCTTCTGGATGTTGGCGTGGGCGCGCTCATTGATGAAGCGGGACTGCGCATCGTCCCGATAGTCGCCCGGCCAAGCGCAGAGCAGGTAGAAATTGAGCGCCGGGCGGCAGGAATGGCAGCCGTCCGGGTTCTTCCAGTCCAGCGTCCGCATGACGTCGGGGATGGTCTGGAGCCCCTCCGCCACGATGCGCCCGCGCACCGCCTCATGGGTCAGGTCGGTGCAACGGCACATGCCCTGGCTCTTGGGCTTCGCCGCCGCGCCGGCGGTCGCCGCCAGCAGCGATTCGACCAACCCGGTGCAGGACCCGCAGGAGGCCGAGGCCTTGGTATGCAGCCGCACCTCCTCCAGGGTGGTCAGGCCCTTGTCCGCGATCGCCTCGGTGATCGTGCCCTTGCAGACGCCGTTGCAGCCGCAGATCTGGTAGCTGTCGGCGAAGTCGCCGACGCTAGGCGGCTTCACCTTCCCCATCGCCGCGACCACGGACTGGCCGAACAGGATCGCATCCTGGAACGGCGTGATATCTTCGCCGCTGCGCAGCATGTCGAGATACCAGCTGCTGTCGGCGACATCGCCGTAGAGCACGACGCCGTCGATCTTGCCGTCGCGCACGATCAGCTTCTTGTAGACCTGCCGCGCCGTATCGTTATAGGTCAGCTCCCCGCTTTCCTCGCCCGCCGCCAGCGCGCCGGCGGAGAACAGGTCCACGCCCGTCACCTTCAGCTTGGTGAACAGGATGGTCCCCGTATACCCGGACATCGCGTCGTCGCGGGCCAGGTGATCGGCGCAGATCTTGGCCATCTCATAGAGCGGCGCGACCAGGCCGTAGGTCTTGCCGCGATGCTCGGCGCATTCGCCGACCGCGAAGATATCCGGGTCGGAGGTGCGCAGGTCGTCATGCACGACGATGCCGCGATTGATGTCGAGATCAGTCGTCTTCGCCAGCTCGATGGCTGGCCGGATGCCGATCGCCATGCAGACCAGGTCGCCGGGAACCTCACGCCCATCGGCAAGCCGCACCCCCTCGGCGCGGCCCTCGCCGAAGATCTCCTCGGTCTGACCGTTGGTGAAGAAGTTGAGCCCGCGCTCGGTCAACTCCCGCTGCAGCAGCCTGCCGGCGGCGGTGTCGAGCTGGCGCTCCATCAGCGTTTCGGCGAGATGGACGACGGCTACCGCCATGCCGCGCTTCATCAGCCCGTTGGCGGCCTCCAGCCCCAGCAGCCCGCCTCCGATGACGATGGCGCGGCGATGCTCGGTCGATGCCGCGATCATCTGCTCGACATCGGCGATATCGCGGAAGGCACAGACCCCCGGCAGCTCCAGCCCCGGGATCGGCGGCACGATCGGCTTGGACCCCATCGCCAGCAACAGCTTGTCGTATGGCTCGACCCGGCCGCTCTCCGACGTCACGGTCTTGGCTTCGCGGTCGATGGCGACGATGGGATCGCCGGCCTGAAGCTGGACCCCGTTCTCGCCGTACCAGGCCAGCGAGTGGATGGTGATCTGGCCGATCTCCTTCTCACCCGCCAGCACCGAGGACAGGGCAATACGGTCATAATTGACGTGCGGTTCGGCCCCGAAGACGGTGATCTGATAGCGAAGCGGGTCGCGCTTCAGCAGTTCCTCGACCGTCCGCATTCCGGCCATGCCGTTGCCGACGACGACGAGGCGTTCGCGCTTGTTGATCATGTTCATCTGTGCCTCCTCAGATCCGGACTGCGCCGGTGAGGCTGGCCCAGCCGGCTCGCCAGTGCTTTTTGACGCCGGTGAGGCTCAGGAGCGCGACCAGGGCGAGCAGGGCAAAGATCAGGAAGCCGGCCTGGTAGCTGCCGGTCGCGCTCTTGGAGAAGCCGAGGCTTGAGGCGAGGTAGAAGCCGCCGACACCGCCCATCATGCCGACCAGGCCGGTCATGACGCCGATCTCACGGCCGAAACGCTGCGGCACCAACTGGAACACCGCGCCATTGCCCATGCCGAGCGCGCCCATGCCGACGACGAAGGTGGCGATCGCCATCCACAAAGCGGGCAGGCCGAAGCTGACCAGGATCAGCGCTGCCGCGGCGATGATATACATGGCCGAGAGGGTGCGGATGCCGCCGAAACGGTCGGCCAGCGCGCCGCCCACCGGCCGCAGCATCGAACCCGCGAACACGCAGATCGCCGTGGCATAGCCGGCATGGACCGGGGTCAGCCCGTACTGGTCGTTGTAATAGATGGTCAGCGACGAGGAGAGGCCGACGAAGCCGCCGAAGGTGACGCTGTAGAACGCCATGAACCACCAGGCGTCGCCGATCTTCAGCACCTTGAAATAATCGACCAGCGACTTGGATGCCGGACGGTTCGGGCTGTCCTTGGCGAAAGTGACGAAGAAGGCCAGCACCGCGACCAACGGGAGCGCCGCCAGGCCCAGCACGTTGTTCCAGCCATAGGCGACGGCCAGGCCGGGCGCGAACAGAGCCGCCAGCACCGTGCCGGAATTGCCGGCGCCGGCGATGCCCAGCGCCATGCCCTGATGCTCCGGCGGATACCAGCGCGAGGCCAGCGGCAGCGCCACCGCGAAGGACGCGCCGGCCATGCCGAGCACCGCGCCCAGCAGCAATATCTGCGCATAGGAATGGATGCCGATGAGCCAGGCCACGGCGAGGCCGGCGATCACGACTGTCTGTGCGAAGATGCCGGTCTTCTTCGGCCCGAAATGGTCGACCAGCACGCCGTTGACGATGCGCAGCGCAGCGCCGGCCAGAACCGGAACCGCGACCATCAGCCCCTTTTGGGCCGGATCGAGATGCAGCGTCTTGGCGATCTGGACGCCCAAGGGCCCCAATATCACCCAGACCATGAAGGAGAGGTCGAAATAAAGGAAGGCGGAGACCAGCGTGGGCACGTGCCCAGCCTTGAGGAAGCCTTTGTTCATGATGATCGATCCAGTCTTGCCGAGCCGTTTGGCTCTTGGCGGATCGCCGTTGATCCACCGAAACAAGGAGGGGCGAATGGTCGCCCCGGCTTTCGCAACCGCGCTCGCCATTGAGCAGGGTCGGTGGGCCGCCTGTGATCGAAGTGGCGGCCCATCCTTTTGGACTGCAATAGCCGTGCCAGCCGGAATGCCCAGAAAACCGCCAAGAACTTAGGCGATTTGCCTGAAAGGCTGATTATTTTTGCCGCACAGCGCCCACAAATGCCGAATTTATGGGCAGCCGTTCAGTTTTACTCAGTCGGATCGAACGGCTGCCCGTCGCAGAACAGATCCGCGTCCATTGGAATGCCGCCCCGGTCGCCGGCCAATGTCCACGGCGCGTCGTGGGCGCCCTCGATCTTGGCGTCGACGACGGGCACTGAGAGGCCGATCTTAGCCGCGGCGGCCCGGAACAGGTCCGGGCGGTAGACCCCCGCCGCCAGCGCCGCCCGGTCCACGTCCTGGCCCAGATAACCCCACCGGGCCATGCGGTTCAGGAACCAGGCGGCATGCGAGACCCAGGGGAAGTTGGCGGCGCCGGCGAAGAACACCGAATGGCCCGGCCCGCCGCCCGGCAGGGAGGCGCGGATCGTATCGCGCTCGACCGCGAGATAGTCGTCCCGCGCCAAAATCGCCGCGATGCCGTCGGCATTGGCGGCATCGTCGCAGAAGCGCGCGCCCCTGAGGGCGGCGACCAGCAGATCGTCGAGCACGGCCGGATTGGCCTCGGCCCAATCGCGGCGGACGGCGAGGCATTTCTCGGGATGGTTGCGCCAGATTTCAGACGATGGCGCGATGGTGCGGCCGACGCCGATCCGGGTGGCCACATCGGCCCAGGGCGGGCCCAGGCAATAGCCGTCGATCTCGCCGTCCTGCATTGCCCGCACCGTATCGGCGGGCGGCACGACCATCAGCTCGACATCGCGGTCCGGATCGATGCCGGCGGCCGCGAGGTAATGGCGCAGATAGAGATTGTGGGTCGAGAAGGCATGGGCGATGGCGAAGCGCAGCCGCGGCCGGCGCGGCGGCAGCAGGTCCGCCAGCCGCCGGCCGATCTCGAGCGGCGTCCCCTCCATGCCGAGTTCGTCGGCGACGCCCTTGCCCACGCCTACCGCCAGCCCGTTGAGGCTGAGCTGCATCGGTACGATCAGCGGAATGCCGACGCCGCGCAGCCCCAAGGTCACGGCGAAGACGAGCGGCGGCAGGGTGACGGCGGCGTCGAGCTGCCGATAAGACAGCTTGTCGGCGATATTGGCCCAGGACGGCTCGACCGAGATGCGGACATCGAGCCCGCGCTGGGCGAAGAAACCGTATTCCTTGGCGGCCACGATCGGCGCGGCGTCGCTGAGGCGGAGCATGCCGATACGCACGACCGGCCGTTTTGCGTTGTCCCTGGTCATGATCTCTTTTCCGCCGCCTCCAGCAGGGCCGCCGCGACATCGACCATGCGCTTGCCGCTGTTCATCGCGCTCTGCCGCAACCATTTATGCGCCTGCGGCTCAGCCATCTTACGCTGCTGCATCAGCAGGGCCTTCGCCCGCTGGATGATCACCCGTTCGTTCAGCCTGTCCTCGGCCTCGCGCAGATCGTCGGCCATCTTTTGATAGCGGCGGAAGATCGCGACCGCCGCCTGGGCGATCGGTTTCACATCCGGCAGGGCGCTGCCGACCAGGTTGTAGGAGCTGACCCCGGCGGCGATCGCCTCTTCCATGAAGGCAGCGTCGTCGCGGTCGACGAACATGACGATCGGCAGCGGGTCCTTGGCCGATACCTCGCGAATCGCCTCCAGGCTGTCGCGGTCGGGGCGGGACATATCGACGATGACGACATCGGGCAACTCAGCCTTCACCGCCTCGATCAGGCGCTTGCCGGGAGCCAGCCGGACAATCCGGTCGATCCCGGCCGCGGTCAGATCGCGGAAAACCGCCTCGGCGCGGTCCTGATTGTCATCGGCGAGCAGTACCTTCAACGAGCCTTGACCTGCAGGCTACGGGACCCACGCGCCCCTCGAAAGCGGCGCTCGGCCCGGAAGATCAGCAAGAAACATGCCAGCAGACAAACGGCGCATTTCCGCGAAGGCCCGTTTTCGGCCTGCTCAAGAATGCAGCAGGCCGGCCGGTTACATCATCCGGCAAGGGCCTCGCGGGTCAGGCGCTCGGCAGCCTCCCACAGCCGGTCGGCCCGGACCGGGTCGAGCGAATAGTCGGTCACGCCCTTGATCGGGTTCGCCGCGTCCCAGCGGCGGGCCTGGTGGCAATCCTCGAAATAGCGGCCGCCGATGCCGTCCAGTGCCGGCGCGGTCGCGACCCAGACCGAGGTGGCCGCCCCCTGGTCGATATTCTTCATCACCCCTTCGGTGACACTGCCGTCCTCCTTCAGCCAACCCATATCGATCGCGTCCTGGATCGACACATGGCGGCCGAGATTGGTCTGCACCGCACCCGGGGTCAGCGCGTTGGCGGTGACGCCCTTATCGCCGAAGCGGCGGGTGAAACCGACCGCCAGCAGGTTGGCCGCGGTCTTGGCATGGCCATAGCCGTTGAACTTCTCATAAGGCCGATTGGCATAGTTGAGGTCGTCGATATGGATGTCCGATGCGCAGTGGTAAGCAGCGGAGACGATCACCACCCGCGACGGGGCTGCCGCGATCAGGTTCGGCGCCAGCAGTTTGGACAGCAGGAACGGGCCGAAGAAATTCACCGCCATCTGGCTTTCGAACCCGTCCTCGGTCAGCTCGAACGGCACGGCCATCAGCCCGGCATTGTTGATCAGCATGTTCAGCGGCCGGTCGCCCCAGCGTTCGGCGAAAGCCTTGACTGAGCGCAGGCTCAGCAGGTCGATCTGTTCGACGCGCGGCTTGGGCACGCCGCGATCGCGTGCGATCTCCTCGGCCACCTGCTCGCCGGCGGCGACGTTGCGCACCGCCATGGTCACCTCGGCCCCCGCCGACGCCAGCGACCGCGCCGTGGCGATGCCGGTGCCCGACGAGGCGCCGGTGACGATCGCCGTCTTGCCGGTCAGGTCGATGCCCGCCAGCACCTCGTCGGCGGTCGATTCCTCGGTGAAGCGGGATGTGATCGGGTCAGGCATGACGGCTTCCCTCTATCCTTTATATCCCGGCACCTTAGACAGGGCCGGCCACGCTGTCTAAACAGATACATCCGATCCTGAGAGGTTTTTCCGATGGCCCCGACCCTGCTGCTCGACCTCGACGGCACGCTGATCGATTCCGTGCCCGACATCGTCGCGGCGGTAAACCGGATGGGCAGCGCGCGCGGCTTTCGCCCGTTCGACCGGGCCGAGCTGACGCCGATGGTGGGCGACGGCACGCGGACCCTCCTGGAGCGGGTCTTCGCCGCGCGCGGCGCGCCGTTCGACGAAGCCATCGAGGCGCCCTACATCGCCGACTACACCGCCCATTCCGCCGACGCGACCAAATCGTTTCCCGGCGTGATCGACACCTTGCACCGTTTCGCCGACAGCGGCTGGAAGCTGGCGGTCTGCACCAACAAGCCGGTCGCGCCCACCCACGCGGTGCTGGCCGCGCTGGGCCTCACCCCGTTCCTCTCAGCCATCGGCGGCGGCGACAGCTTCGTGGCCCGCAAGCCCGATCCGCGCCACCTGCTGGGCACATTGGAGCTGGCCGGCGGCAGCACGGATGCGGCGGTGATGGTCGGCGATCACCATAATGACGTACGGGCGGCGATGGCGGCGGGCGTGCCATGCGTCTTCGCGGCCTGGGGTTACGGGCCGAT
>DATBAZ010000334.1:0-1593 GCA_036271255.1 Alphaproteobacteria bacterium | reverse complement strand
CCGCGCTCCATCAGATATTTCTCGCCGTCGAATTCCTTCACTTCCTTGCCTTCGGCGATCAGCGTGCCGACGCCGGTCTTGGTGTAGAAGGCCGGGATGCCGGCGCCACCGGCGCGGATCCGCTCGGCCAGCGTGCCCTGCGGATTGAATTCGAGTTCCAATTCGCCGGCGAGAAACTGCTGGGCGAACAGCTTGTTTTCACCGACATAGGACGAGATCATCTTCTTGATCTGCCGCGTCTCCAAAAGCCGGCTCAACCCGATGCCGTCAACGCCGGCATTGTTCGAGATCACCGTCAGGTTCTTGACCCCGGATTCCCGGATCGCATCCGACAGCGTCTCGGCGATGCCGCACAGCCCAAAACCGCCCGACATGATCATCATGCCGTCCTTCAAAATGCCGTCGAGTGCCGCCTTGGCGTCGGGGTAGACCTTGTTCATGACATGACCTGATCGAATGAAGCGTGTCCGCCGGCAGATAATGACGGTTCCGGGACACTGGTTGGGATTATTAGGCGAAATCTTCGCAACGCGTCAATGACGGGAGGTTTGCACCAAAAGGGGGTGGCCCGATCGCCGCTGCGGCCTTGAAAGCGTCAAGAAAACCCCGCAAGTTGCGCGGGTTGGCAGGACTTCCAAGGACGGGCCTTGGGGACGGGGCCGCTGCCCTGACCTCCTTCAACACCGACCTATTTTCCAGTAACGACTGCGACGTCAGCCCGATCAGGATATGTCATTGACGATGGCCCAAGGAATGAAGCGCCTGGGGATGCCGATCGCGGCATTGCTCGGCGTGGTGCTGATCGGCCTGATCGCGATGTCCTGGTTCCTCAACCGGGATGCCCTGCGGCAGGCCGTCGAGGCGCAGATCCGGGCCGTCACCGGCCTCGATTTAGTGGTCAAGGGCAATATCGACATCTCGGTGTTTCCGGCCAGCTACGTCTCGTTTCATGACGTAGGTCTCAAGGGCGGCGCCACCACCGCGCCGGCGCTCAGCGTCGACGTGCTGACCGCGAATTTGCACCTGCTGCCCTTGTTGCTGCAACGTTTCCAGATCTCCGACGTCATGATGCTGCGGCCGCATATCCATGTCGTCCGCGAGGCCGATGGCCAGAGCAACTGGACGCCGTTCATCGAGACCATCGCGCGCACCATGAAGCCCGGCGCCGACAACCAGGTCTCGTTCTCCGAAATCCGGATCCAGGACGGCGTGCTGGCCTATGAGGATGCCGCCAACCACGTCGCCGAGGGCCTCGACGATATCGACCCATCGCTGGCCTGGCCGTCGATCTCGCGCTCGTTTGCCGCGACCGGGCAATTCGACTGGCGCGGCGAGCGGGTCGACGGCTCGATCAGCGCCAGCGACTTTCTGGCCGCACTTTCCGGCGACCGCTCCGGCCTGAAGGCGCGGATCTCGAGCGCGCCGTTGAAACTGGCGTTCGACGGCACGGTGGCCGACCGCACCAGCATGATGATGGAAGGCACGCTCACCATCGACAGTACCTCGCTGCGCAACGCGCTGCGCTGGACCGGCCAGGCCCCACCCGGCAGCGGCGGCTTCGGCCGCTTCGCGTTGAAGGCCCGCGCCAATGTG
>DATBAZ010000333.1:0-3485 GCA_036271255.1 Alphaproteobacteria bacterium | reverse complement strand
CCGGCCATGACACGGGGTGAGTGTGCAGTTCACTCGAGCACTTATTATATCTCCGCGCAGGCCCTCAGGGCGCCGTCAGCCGGTACACCCGCGCCGCGGTGCCGCTGTACAGCGCCTTCTTCTCGCTCGCCGACGCATTCGCCGTGATCCGCTTGAACGCGTTCCACAGCTCGGTGTAGCCGCACGACTGCTTGTCCGGCGGGAAATTGCTCTCGAACATGCAGCGATCCACCCCGAACGCCTCGATGCAGGGCTCGACGTACTGAAGCCAGGCCGCCGCCAGATCCTCCGACGAGGGCGGCAGCTCCCGCTCATGGAAGTCGAAGCCGAACGACACCATGCCGATGCCACCCAGCTTGCAGTAGACGTTCGGACACTTCGCGAATTCGGCGATGTCCTTGCGCCAGCCAGCCAGAATCTCCTGCCGCCGGCCGGAATAGGGCCCCACCCCCAGCACGCCGCCCACGTGATTGAGGATGATCGTGGTGTCCGGGAAGGCACGCGCCAGGTCGATCGCATCCGACAGTTGCGGATGATACTGCCAGGACTCGAAGCTCAGACCCAGCGGCGCCAGCTGCGCAAACCCCTCGCGGAACTTCGCGTCCAGCACCAGGTGCCCGGGAACCATGCGGGAGGCGAACCGGCCGACCGACTCGTTGGGATCCCAGGCCACGCCGTGCCGCAGGCCGCGCAGGCGTCCGCCGGCGGCGGCGATCTCAGCCTCCAGCAACGCGCGCACGCTGGCGCCGACGCTCAGGTCGCCGCCGCCGACAATCCCCTCGGCCACGCGACAGGGCCCGTAACCCCCCGAGGCACTCATCGCCGCAATGCCGTTGACGAACTCGACCTCGCCCAGGGCCGCCATCTCGCGCGGGCCGTCCTTGCGATACATCGAGCGGCACTCGAGGAAGACGGTCGAGACGATGTTATGCCCGCCGCCGATATCGGCCAGCAGGTCCGGCAGCAGATAGTGGCCGCGCTGCGGCGTGTCCCAGAAATGGTGGTGCGGATCGATGATCGGCAGGTCCGGCTCCAGCGCCGCTTCCGTCGGGCGCTTCGCCAGCCATGCGTGCAGGTCGGCGTCGTTACGATAGGTGGTGCCGCGGAATTCGCCTTTGGCGTCGCCGTACTGGGCCATTGCTGTTTCCTCCGTTACCGTAATGAGCTTTTTTTCGCCAGTGCTAAGCGAACGACTCGGTCATCGCCGAATAGACCAGCGTGCGCAGGTCGCGGCGCAGCGTCAGCCGGGCCTCGCTGCCGATGACCTGCGTCATGAACACCACGGTGAGTTCCTCCTTCGGGTCGATCCAGAACGCGGTCGAGGCGGCGCCGCCCCAGAAGAACTCGCCCAGCGTGCCCGACAGGCGGGTCCGGGCGACGTTGATGTTCACCCCGCAGCCGATCGAGAAGCCGACGCCGGCATAGCCGGACTCGCTGAACAGGCCGGGCGGCGCCATGTCCGCCAGCTCCTGGTTGTTTGGCAGGTGGTTCAGGCTGAACAGCGCGACAGTCTTCGGGCTGAGGATCTGCACCCCGTCCAGCGTGCCGCCCGCCAGCATCATCCGGCAGAACCGCAGGTAGTCGTGCGCGCTCGAGACCAGGCCGCCGCCGCCGGATTCCAGGTTGGGTGGTGCGGCGTAGGTGCTGGCGCCGGCATCGTCCTGCACCTTGATCCCGCCGCTGCCGTCGGGCTGGTAACAGGAGGCGAAGCGTCCGAGCTTCTCGGGCGGGCACCAGAAGGCGGTGTCGGTCATGCCCAGCGGCTCGAACAGCCGGGTGCGCAGGAACTCGCCGAACCGCATGCCGCTGAGCTTCTGCACGAGGTAGCCCATCACGTCGATCGCCACGGAATAGTTCCACGCCGTCCCCGGCGAGAACTCGAGCGGCAGGCTCGACAGGGCCTCGATCATCGCATCGAGGCCGCCAGCCGCACTGGGTTCGGCGATATGCGCGTGCCGGTACGCCCGATCGACGTTGGTGCGGTTCATGAAGCCGTAGGTCAGGCCCGAGGTGTGCGTCACCAGGTCGACAACCTTCATCGGCCGCACGACGCGGGTGGTGACGAAGGCGGCCGGCGCGGTGGCCACCAGGTTCGGCATGCCGGTGGCATAGACCCCGAGGTTTTTCCACGCGGGAATGTGCGTGGCGACGTCGTCGTCGAGGCCGATCAGGCCCTCCTCGACCAGCATCATCAGCGCCACCGCGGTGATCGGCTTGCTCATCGAGTAGATGCGGAAGATCGCGTCCTCGCGCATCGGCTTGCCGCGCTCGAGGTCGATGTGGCCGGCCATGCCGGTATGGGCGAGCTCGCCCCGCCGGTAGACCATGGTCAGCAGGCCCGGCAGGCGGCCGCTGTCGACGTAGCGCCGCCGCATGACCTCATCGAGGCGCGCCAGCCGCGGTGCCGACAGTCCGATTGCTTCCGGTTTCATCAACACCCCCCGCTCCGGTTATCCCGCGGCTACTAACCGGCGAAGCGGTGGGTCTTGTCAAATCGTCACAGAGGCGGGTGAACGAGGGGAGGATGCAGCAACGAGGAAGGGGCGGCGGCCAGGGGATGCACCGGCCAGGGGATGCACCGGTCGGGGGATATGGCGATTGGGGGATACGCCGGTCAGGGGATACGCCGGTCAGGGGATACGCCGGCCAGGGGATACGCCGGCCAGGGGCAATCGACAGCGCCCCCTGGCGGTTGCAGGATGGGCGGTAAATCCATCCCGGGAGGAGACAGACCATGGCCGACAAGCCAACCTTTGGCCGCTACGCCGAAATTCCCTACGACCAGATGACGCCGGAGCAGCAGGACGGCTACCGCGCCATGATGGAGTCCCGCGGCGGGCTTCCAGGGCCCAGCAAGATCTGGATACACAATCCGAAGCTGGCGAAGGTCGCGGGGCCGTTCGGAGGGCATTTCCACGCCGGCCATTACTCGCTGAGTGAACGCGAGCGCGAGATCGCCGTCTGCGTCATCACCAGTCATTTTCACTCGGCCTACCCGACCGCCGCGCATGAGCGGCGCGGCAAGGAGGTCGGACTGCCGGCCGAGAAGGTCGAGGCCATCGTCGCCGGCCTGCCGACCTCATTCACCGATGAGCGCGAGCAGGTCGTCTACGAGATGGCGACGGCGCTGGCCAATGGGCGCTGGGTTCCCCGCGGCCTTTACGAACGGGCGGTCAAGGCGCTGGACCATGTCGGGATCACCGACGTGATCACGCTGATGGGTCATTACAGCAGCGTCTCGATGACCCTGGCGTTCTACGACGTGCCGGCCGGGGCGACCGGCATGGCGCGCTGACGCGCAGGCCTGGCGGCGCCTGACGGGTGGCCGCCAGGGTGGCGCCCCGTACAGCCAGGGCTGCCAGGCCAGCCTCCCTCAGCCGCGATAACCGCGGCTCCGCGGTCGGAGGTTGACGATCAACGGACGCGGTCTGGTTCGGACAGGGCTGCCAGGCGGCGGACACTCATCGGGAAGGGACTGGGCCATG
>DATBAZ010000332.1:0-9596 GCA_036271255.1 Alphaproteobacteria bacterium | reverse complement strand
GACTTGGAGATCGGCGACCTTCGCTAAATGACAGTCTTCCGCGCGAGCGCTACTCATCGATTGGAATGCGGTTAGGCATAGTAAGAAAGCTGACAACCCTGCGCGTAACATCCTTAGGTCCTCTTCATAACGATTTTTGGGCATTATAGTGGAAGACAGTCTTTCCGAAATACCAGAAAAGAAGAATACTCAAGAAGAGTTGCGCGAGCGGCTCCTGCTGGCGCCGCAAGACACTGGCGCCATGTGGGAATTGGCTATTTTGCTTGAAAACTCCGGGGATTGTCCTGGGGCGATCGATCTTTATCAGCGGGCGCTGAGGGTCGACCCGTATCGCGTGGCGTTTCTGCTCGAGCTCGGCCGGCTATGGCGGGAAATGGGCGATGTCGAGCGGGCGCGGTCCTGGTTTTCCCGTGCTCTGTCGATCGACCCGGACAGTGCGGAGGCTGCGGCCGGCCTGGCGTCCCTGGACGGGGCCGAGGGACTCACCGAGGCCTATATCCGCACGCTGTTCGATCAGTATGCCGACCGCTTCGACGCCGACCTCGTCGGCACGCTGAAATATCAGGCGCCCACGCTGGTCGCCGCCCTGCTGGCGCGCTGTGGCGGGGCGGGCGCCGACCTGCTCGATCTCGGCTGCGGCACCGGCCTGTCAGGCGCGGCGCTGAAGCCGTTTGCGCGGACGATAGATGGGGTCGACCTGTCGCCGGGGATGATCGCCAAGGCCGAGGCGCGGCGTATCTACGACACGCTGGCGGTCGGAGAGGCGGAGGCATTTCTGTCCGGCGCGGCCAAATCCTGGGATGTCATCGCCGCGGTCGACATGCTGAATTATCTGGGCGAATTGACGCCGATCTTCCGCGGCATTGCTGCGCGGTTAAGGACTGGCGGGATTTTCGCCGGCACGGTCGAAAAGCGCATCGAAGGCGGGCAGGCTTTAAGCGAGAAGCGCCGCTATCGGCATGGCGAGGACCATGTGCGCGCCGCGCTGGATGCGGCGGGGCTGGCTCTGGTCGAGCTCTCTGAAGCCGTGCTGCGCCAGGAAGGCGGTGCGCCGGTGGCGGGCATTGTATTCGCGGCCCGCCGCCGTCCGGGCTAAGCCTTCCCCGTCGCCGCCTTATCCGTAAACACCAGCAGTTCGCCCACCGGGTCGACATGGACCGAGGGCAGGGACTGATCCTCGGCCATGAACTGCTTCAGGATCGGCTGCTTGTCGTGCCCGGCGAGCAGGAAGGCGACGTGGGCCGAGCTGTCGAGGCAGGGATAGGTCAGGGTGACGCGGTCCTCGGGCTTGGCGCCGACCACCGTCGTCACCCAGCGGCTGCGTTCGTTGAGCGCCGCCGTGCCGGGGAACAGCGAGGCGGTGTGGCCGTCCGGGCCGATGCCCAGCAGCATGATGTCGAACAGCGGCTTGTTCGGGTCGAGCCGGTCGGAACCGTAGAAGGATTTCAGCATCGCCTCGTAATCCTCGGCGGATTCCGCGACCGTCAGCCCTTCGGTCTTGATGCCGTGGATGTTACCGGGCGGGATCGGCACATGGTCCAGCATCGCCTGGGCGGTCATGCGGTAATTGCTGAGATCGTTGTCGCGCGGGACCATGCGCTCGTCGCCCCAGAACAGATGCAGGTCGTGCCACGGCATGCGGGACTGATAGGCCGGTTCGGCCAGGATCTGGTAGAGCCGCTTGGGCGTCGATCCGCCCGACAGCGACAGGGCGAAGCGGCCCTTCTTGGCGATCGCGGACTCCACGATCCAGTCGGCGACGTGGCGGGCCACGCCCTCGCCGTCATCCAGTACGATCAGCTTGCGTTCGGTCATGTCAGGAACTCCCCATGTCCTAGGACCCTATGGCCCGATGCCCAGCAGATAACGTTCGATGGCTTTGGCAAGGCCATCCTCCTCATTGGTGTCGGTCGACAGCATCGCCTGCGATCTCACCTCGTCGGCGGCATTGCCCATGGCGATGCTGAGGCCGGCCTTGTTGAACATGAGTATGTCATTGGCCATGTCGCCGATGCAGGCTATCTCGCTGGTCGGAATGTTCAGCAGCCGGGCCATCGTGTCGACCATCGTGCCCTTGTTGGACTGCGGATGGGTGATGTCGATGAAATAGCTCTGCGACCGCGTCGCCGAGGCTTGCCCGGCCAGCACCCGGTCCAGCTCTGCATTGCAGGCCAGCACCGCGACCGGGTCGTCACCGCACGCGACGATCTTGCCGCAATCGTTGAGCGCGGCCTCGAAGTCGTTCGTCACATGCGGCGGAAAAGTGATGGTGAAGGCCTCGCGGGCCACATGCGGCGCCTCCGGATCGCGCACATACCATTCGGTGACGGTATAGACCCAGGGGTCCAGCCCGTGTTTCAGCGTGATCCGGAACGCCTCATGCGCCGCATCGGGCGACAGCATCAGCGATTCCGCCACGCTGCCGTCCGGCCGCATCAGCCCGCCGCCGTTGAAACCCCCGATCGGCAGCTGCAGGTTCAGAGGTTCGATCAGATGCGCGAGGCCCCGCGGTGGCCGGCTGCTCGTGACGGTGAAGTGGATTCCAGCCTCGCCGAGCATCTTCACCGCCGCGACGGTACGCGGCGTCAGCACTTTCTGCCTGGTGACCAGCGTGCCGTCGACGTCGGACAGCAGCAGCGAGATCTTGCCGGGCCACTTGCCCCCGGCGGGGCCGGTGGCGTCGGTTGGGGTCATCGCGCCGTCTCGGCCTTACCGCCGTCGATCGGCCGCCAGCGCCGGCCGTCATGCTCCATCATCGCCGTTGCTTCGCTGGGGCCGGCGCCGCCGGCCTCATAGCTCGGCAGGCGGACCTTCCCCGCCTTTTTCCACGCATCCATGATCGGCTGCACGATCGCCCAACCGGCCTCGATGCTGTCGGCGCGCTGGAACAGCGACGCGTCGCCCTTCATGCAGTCATAGATCAGGGTTTCGTAGCCGGTGGCCGGCTGGGCCTGGAAATGGTCGCCGTAATTGAATTTCATCTCGACCTGGCCGATCTGCACGGTCGGCCCGGGCTTCTTGGCGCCGAAGCGCAAGGTCATGCCTTCCTCGGGCTGGATATGCAGCACCAGGTTGTTGGCCGACATGCGCTCGACCTCGGTATCGCGGAACAGCGAGAAGGGCGCGCGCTTGAACTGGATGGCGATTTCGGTGTGGCGCTTGGCCAGCGCCTTGCCGGTGCGGATATAGAACGGCACGCCGGCCCAGCGCCAATTGTCGATCTTCAGCTTCATCGCGACATAGGTTTCCGTCACCGATTCCGGATCGACATTGGGCGTCGACAGGAAGCGCGGCACCTCCTGCCCGCCGACCGTGCCGGCGGTGTATTGGGCGCGCACCACATTCTCCATGATGTCGTCCGGATTGTAGTGCTGCACACTCTGCAGCGCCTTGGCCTTTTCCGTGCGCACGGAATCGGCGTCCATCCGCACCGGCGGCTCCATCGCGATCATTGTGATCAGCTGGCCGACATGGTTGGGCACCATGTCGCGCAGCGCGCCGGTGGCGTCGTAGAACTTGCCGCGCGTGCCTACGCCCACCGTTTCGGCCACGGTGATCTGCACATGGTCGATATGGTCGCGATTCCACACCGGCTCGAACATGCCGTTGGCAAAGCGGAAGACCATGATGTTCTGGACGGTCTCTTTACCCAGATAGTGGTCGATCCGGTAAATCTGGGATTCGTCCAGCACGGCCAGGATCTGCCGGTTCAGCGCCTTGGCGGATTCAAGGTCGCTGCCGAACGGCTTCTCGACGATCACGCGCCGCCAGCGGCCGTCCGTTTCATCCGACAGGCCGGCCTTGCCCAGCTCTTCGATGATCGGGCCGAACGAGGCCGCCGGGGTCGCCAGATAGAACAGGGCGTTGCCGCCGGTATTGCTGCTCTGGGCGGTGCTCTCCAGCATTTCGCCGAGCTTCTTGTAGGTCGCGGGATCGTCGAACCCGCCCTGGACATACTGCATGCGCTCGACCAGCCAGTCGCGGCCGGCCGGGTCGACATCGACGCCGAACTTGTCCAGCCCGCCACCCAGCGCCTCGCGGAAGCTGTCGGTGTTCATGTCGGTGCGGGCGACGCCCACCAGGGCGAAGTTCTCAGGCAGAAGGCCCTGGCGCTTCAGGTTATAGATCGCCGGCATCAGCAGGCGTTTGGTCAGGTCGCCGGCCCCGCCGAATATGACCAGGGTACAGGACGTGTTGGCGGGGCTGGCATCCATCTATCAGGCTCCTGGTTTTAGCTCGACATGGCCACCGAACCCGTGACGCATCGCCGAGAGCAGTTTGTCCGGAAAACTCTGTTCTTCGCGGGATCGGAAACGAGCATAGAGCGCAGCCGACAACACGGTCGCCGGCACGCCTTCCTCGATGGCCGCCATAATCGTCCAACGGCCCTCGCCGGAATCTTGCACATATCCGCTATAGTTCGACAAGTCGGAATTTTCAGCAAAAGCCTGTGCAGTTAGATCGAGCAGCCATGAACCGACGACACTGCCGCGCCGCCAGGCCTCGGCGATGTCCGGCAGATTGAGGTCATAACGCTGCTCCGCCGGCAGGTCTTTGATCCCGGCCTGCTGCAGAACATGGAAACCTTCGGCATAGGCCTGCATCAGCCCGTATTCGATGCCGTTATGAACCATCTTCACGAAGTGCCCCGAGCCGTTGGGTCCGCAATGGATATAGCCCTCGGTCGGCCTCTGATCATCCCCCGTGCGTCCCGGGGTCGGCGGAACGTCGCCGGTCCCGGGGGCAAGCGTCTTGAAGATCGGGTCCAGGTGGTCGACCACGGCCTTCTCGCCGCCGATCATCAGGCAATAACCACGCTCCAGCCCCCAGACTCCGCCGGAGGTGCCGGCATCGACATGGTGAATGCCTTTCGCCTTCAGTGCCTGGGCGCGGGTGATGTCGTCCTTGAAGAAGCTGTTGCCGCCGTCGATGACGATGTCGCCATCCTCCAGCAGCCCGCCCAGCGTCTCGATCGTATGTCCGGTGATTTCCCCGGCCGGCAGCATCACCCAGACGGCGCGCGGCTTGGCGAGCTGCTTCACCAGCCCGGCGAGATCCCCCGACCCTTGGGCACCGTCGGATTCCAGCTTTTTCACCGCATCGGCCGCCTGGTCGAAGACGACGCATTCGTGGCCGGCTCGCATCAATCTCCTGGCGATGTTGCCGCCCATACGGCCAAGACCGATTATGCCAAGCTGCATGATCACGCACTCCTAAAGTTGCTTTACGGGGAAATCGTCGGGACGGTTCAATAATCATCCCATGGGCTTATGGGATAGAACGGTAGCGGCGAAATGTTCCTGTCCGATAACAGGACCACTGGCCGCGGCGCGTCGTATCACTATGATAGAAACCGTGACGCCGGGATCGTGTTCTTAAGGTCTCGCAAAAACGGAGAGGGATATGGGCGAGCAGGTCAGCAAGCTGGCGGGAAAGCCGATCGATCCGAAGAACCTTACCAATATTCCAAGGCTGATCACGGCCTATTTCGCCGGCAAGCCCGAGCCCGACATTCCGGCCCAGCGCGTGGCATTCGGCACGTCCGGCCATCGCGGCTCGGCGCTCTCCAATGCGTTCAACGAAGACCATATCCTGGCGATCACCCAGGCGATCTGCCTCTACCGGGGAAAGCAGGGCACCACCGGGCCGCTTTTCATCGGCAAGGACACGCATGCCTTGTCCGAGCCGGCGCTGGTCAGCGCGATCGAGGTGCTGGCGGCGAATGGCGTCGAGACGATGATCGACGACAAGGACGGCTATACGCCGACCCCGGTCATCTCCCATGCCATCCTGACCTATAACCGCAAGCGCAAGGACGGGCTGGCCGACGGCGTCGTCATCACCCCATCGCACAACCCGCCGCCCGACGGCGGCTTCAAATACAATCCTCCCAATGGCGGGCCGGCCGACACGGACGCGACCGGCTGGATCGAGAAGACCGCCAACGACTTCATCAAGGCCGGGCTTAAGGGTGTGAAGCGCATGCCCTATGCCCAGGCGCTGAACGCTGCCTGCATCCATCGCTACGACTATGTGACACCGTACGTGAAGGATTTGGGCAATGTCGTGGACCTCGAGCTGGTGCGGTCGGAGGGCATCAAGATCGGCATCGATCCGCTGGGCGGCGCGGCGGTCCATTTCTGGGCGCCGATCATCGATCGCTACAAGATCGACGCCACCGTGGTGAACGAGGCGGTCGATCCGACCTTCCGCTTCATGACCGCCGACTGGGACGGCAAGGTGCGGATGGACTGCTCGTCGCCCTATGCGATGAAAAGCCTTGTGGCGATGCGCAAGAAGTTCGACATCGCCTTCGCCAACGACACAGATGCCGACCGCCACGGCATCGTCGCCGGCTCCTTCGGCCTCATGAACCCGAACCACTATCTGGCGACGATGATCGCCTATCTGTTCGAGAACCGGCCGAAATGGAAGAAGTCGAGCGCGGTCGGCAAGACCGTGGTGTCTTCCGCCATCATCGACCGGGTTGCCGACAAGATCGGCCGCAAGCTGGTCGAGGTGCCGGTCGGCTTCAAATGGTTCGTCGACGGGCTGGTCGACGGCAGTTTCGGCTTTGGCGGGGAAGAAAGCGCCGGCGCCTCGTTCCTGCGCCGCGACGGCTCGGTCTGGACCACGGACAAGGACGGGCTGATCCCCGGCCTGCTGGCGGCCGAGATCACCGCCAAGACCGGCCGCGACCCGGCCGAGAATTTCGCCAAGCTGACCAAAAAGCTGGGCGAGCCCTTCTATGAGCGCATCGACGCCCCGGCGACGGGTGAGCAGAAGGCGATCCTGAAAAAGCTGTCGCCCGAGCAGGTGTTCGCCAAGGAACTGGCCGGCGACCCGATCACCGCGGTCTTCGACAAGGCCCCCGGCAATAACGCCGCGATCGGCGGCATCAAGGTGGTGACGGAGAACGGCTGGTTCGCCGCCCGCCCGTCCGGGACCGAGGATGTCTATAAGATCTATGCCGAGAGCTTCCGAAGCGAGAAGCACCTCCATGCGATCCAGGAAGAGGCGCAGGACCTGATCGGACAGACCTTCTCGCGCGCCAAGCCTGCCTGATGGATCGGCCGGCCTGATGGACGTTGCCGCGTGGCGCAAGGCCGAGCGGGCGCGGCTGCTGGCTGCGCGCAAGGCGCCGAGCCGTGAGGATTATGTCTGCTGGTCGGAAGCGATCACGCTGTTTTTGGTGGAGCGGCTTTCGCAACTCGCACCCAAGCTCCTGGGCGCCTATTGGCCCCATCGCGACGAATACGACCCGATGCCGCTCGCCGCCTGGCATTCCGGCCGCAACGGCGCGGTCGCGCTGCCGGCGGTCGTGGCGGGCGGCCAGCCGCTGGAATACCGGCCCTGGACCCCCGACACGCCGGTGACGCCGGGCAGGTTCAGCTTCGGCATTCCGGAGCCGGTGAACGGCCCGGCGACGGTGCCCGACGTGCTGCTGGTACCGCTGCTGGGCTTTGACGCCGCCGGCTTTCGCCTCGGCTACGGCGGCGGCTATTTCGACCGCACCCTGGCGGCTTATCCACGGCGGCCCGCAACCATCGGCGTCGGCTTCGAGCTCGGCCGCATGCCGACGATCCAGCCTCAGCCGCATGACATCCCGCTGGATGTGATCGTCACCGAGGCCGGGGTTTTCCCGAGGGGGTAACGGACCCCGCCCTTATTGCGCTATCAAGCGGGAAAATGCGCGAGTCCCCGAAACAAACCGCGACCTATGTCGTGCGCCCGATCCCCTACGCCGAGCCGCTGGACATTTTCGCAGCTCTCTCAGGCGATGGCATGGCCGTGCTGCTGGAGAGCGCGGGGCCAGGGCCAGATACCGGGCGCTATTCGGCGGTTGCGTGCGATCCGGCGCTGGTGCTGAAGGCCGACTGGCCAAATGCGTTCGAGCGGCTGGGCCAGCTTTGGAACGCGTTGCCGAAATTCGCCTCGCCCGAGGGTTGGCCAATCGGGCCGGGGCTGTTCGGGTCGTTCGGCTATGAGCTGCGCTGTGCCCTGGAGCGGCTGCCGTCGCGTCATGCGCGGGAGGACGAACCGGACGATCTGCTGCTCGGCCTGTTCGACACCGTCATCGTCTTCGATCACGCCGAGCGCAGGGCGGCGGTCATCGCCGGCGATCTGGTCGCCGGGCGGCCGCCTGCCTTGCTCAGGGCGGAGACGATTGCCACACGTGCAATTCCCATACTGCCGCCGGTCGATTGGACAGGCGAGGCCGAATGGATCGCCGACCGGACGCCGCAAGACTATGCCGCCGGCGTCGGCAAGGTGCTCGATTACATTCTGGCCGGCGATATCTACCAGGCCAATTTCACCCAGCGCTGGATCGCGGCGCGGCCGGCCGGACTTCAAGGGGTGGATTTCTACCGGCGCCTGCGCGCGCTCTCGCCCGCGCCCTATGCCGCGCTGATCCAGGACGGCGCAGGGCAGGCGATCGTCGCGGCCTCGCCAGAGCGCTTCCTGAGACTGACGCCGGCGGGGCGGATCGATACGCGGCCGATCAAGGGCACGCGCGGGCGTGGCGCCACCGAGGCCGAGGATCGCGCTCTTGCCGCGGCGCTGGTCGACAGCGCCAAGGACCGCGCCGAGAACCTCATGATTGTCGACCTGCTGCGCAACGATCTGGGCCGGGTCGCCGAGACCGGCAGCGTGACGGTGCCGGAGCTCAACGCGCTCTACAGCTTCGCCAGCGTCCATCATCTGGTGTCGACGGTGACGGCACAGCTGCGGCGCGGGCTGACGCCGGTCGACCTGATCCGGGCCAGCTTTCCCGGCGGCTCGATCACCGGCACGCCCAAGATCCGGGCGATGGAAATCATCGACGAGCTGGAGGCCGGACGGCGCGGCGCCTATTGCGGCGCCATCGGCTGGATCGGGCTCGATGGGGCGATGGAGCTGTCGATCGCCATCCGGACGCTGACCCTGACCCAGGACCGCATCATCGCCCAGGCAGGCGGCGGCATCGTCGCCGACAGCGACCCGATGGGGGAATATCGCGAGGCTTTGACCAAGGCGCGGCCGATGCTGGCGACGCTGGATCCAAGGTACAGGTGAGCTGATCATTCACAGACCACCCACCCTAATTCGTCAAGCCCGGGCATGACGATTATTGTGGTATTGTACGGGTGGAAGGTTACTGGCGCAGCCGGCTTCTCAGCTCGGCGTCTGCCAGACCGCGTTCCACCACAGCGTGCGGTAGCCGCCGCCGTCCAGGTCCCAGAACAGATGGGTCATGATCCGGTCGCCGGCGCGATAGCCGTCCCCCCATTCGCCCGGCAGCTTCCGCCCGGCGCGGTCGCGCTTGATCCGGCGCATCTTCACTTCGATGATCTTGCTCAGCCCCATCTTGGCCATGCGGGGAAAGCGATAGACCGGCTCGCCCTTGACGACGGTTTCCACTTCGAGGCGGGCGAGATGGGGGCTGGTCTTGTCCTTGGCCCAGATGATCTTGCGTATACGGCCCTTGACCACCAGCTCCGCGAGCTCGAACAGCTCATCCTGGGATAGAGCCGCGGGCAATCCGGTGACCTCGTCGCGCGGGAGCACGTCTTCCGGCGAAAATTCGTCGTTCTCGGTTATGGAAGCCACCAATC
>DATBAZ010000331.1:0-6873 GCA_036271255.1 Alphaproteobacteria bacterium | reverse complement strand
ATGAACGATCTGGGGCCTGACAACTCGGTTCCGAGCCTGAACGATCCTGCGATCGTGGAAATTGCCCTGATGCTGGTGCGCGAGGCGACCGATCCGGCGTATCGCAACGGCACCTTGATCGAGGGGCTGAGCTATTCGCTGGCGATGCGCGTCATCCAGACGATTTCAGGTGGCTGCCCGCCGGCGGCCGACCGGATCGCCCTCGTGCCGGACGAGCGGATCCAAAGGGTTTTGACCTATATCGAAGAACACATCGCCGACAGCGATCTGTCGATCGAGGAGCTCGCCGCGATCGCCTTTGTCAGCCCGCACCAGCTGAGCCGGCTGTTCAAGTCCACGGTGGGGCGGACGCCGCACCAATTCGTGATCGCGCAAAGAATATCTCTGGCCAAGCTGATGATGCTGAACAGTGAAAAATCGCTGTCGGAAATCGCCTATCAGTGCGGCTTCGCCAATCAGGCGCACTTCACGACACGTTTCCGCGACATGACCGGCGAGACGCCGAATACGTTCAAGGAACGCATGACAAAAGGAAAATCGAAGCCACTACGGGGTTAGTTTTTCTAAAATTATAATAAATTAACAGAAATTGTCGCGTTACAATGTTCTTATTCCGTAATATCTTGTCCGTATTTTGTAATACGAATCAGTAATGAAGTGATCTACTGGCCTACCATGACCTAAAAGGACAGAGAGGGGACATCCCGATGCTGTCATCCTATCAAAGATTACCTGTGCATACACTGCCGAGCCATATGCTGTCTCCGGAGCTTATCCGACGGCAAGTCCAGCAGATTCTCTCCAGCGGCCATTTCGATGCATCGGTCAGAAACCGACGATTTCTTGAATTCATTGTCGACCAGACCTTGGCGGGCAACGGCGACAGGTTGAAAGGCTACACGATCGCGCTCGAAGTCTTCGATCGCGACCCCAGCTTCGATCCGCAGCTCGATCCCGTCGTGCGGATCGAGGCGGGCCGGCTGCGCCGCAGCCTTGAGCGGTATTACCTGACCGAAGGCAAGACGAGCGGCGTCATCGTCAGTATCCCCAAAGGGAAATACGTGCCGCAATTCGAGATCCGGTCACGCGCCCAGGAGTTCGGCGGCTTCGACACGGAGATGGAGCTCACCGGCGATCATGTCAGCCTGATCGTGGCGCCGGTACTGGACCAGCCGTCGAGCCCCGAAGAGGCGACATTCGATACCGCGCTGATCGAGGAGATCATCACCGAGATATACAGCAAGCATCGCGAGATCGAGATCGTCGTCCCGGCGATCGGCGCCGGCGACGGGCTGGAGTGCGAGTTCTCCACCACGCCATCGAAACCTGAATATGTCCTGCGCGGCAGCGTCCGCCGGTCCGAAAACGGCATCCGCATCATCTTCCATCTCGCCGGCCGGCATACCGGCCACCTGCTGTGGACCCGCTCGTTCGATCAGGAGTCCACATCGGTGGACATGATCTCCACGCCGCGGGAGATCGCGCACGAAATCGTCGACAGCGTCACCGCAGCGCTGGAGCGGGCGATGCCTCGCGAAATGGGCTGAGCGGCGGCCGCTCAGCCCATTCAGTGCGCCTTATTGAGGCAGTTTGCCGCCGCAGGTTACCCTGAAGACTCAGCGCCGCGCGCCGCATCCAGCCGTTCGCGCAGGATATTGGCCCAGCCGGCGGCTGCGCGGCGGGCGGCATCGGCGTTTGTGACACTGTTCGCCACCTGCCAGCGGAAGCTGCTGTCGTCGACCGAGTGGTCGATGGCGCGCGCCAGCAGCGTGCCGGTTTCGGAATCCCGCAACTCGGCCACCAGCGTCATGCTGCCCTTGGACGCGGTGATCACGACGCTCCGTCCAGGCGTCATGTCCGGCGCGGTGACGTTAATGTCGATGATCGCTGCGGAGACGCGCAGCACATCGGGGCCGGGCGAGGTGACGATCCGGTAACCGCCGCGGTCCTGGACCTGGCGCACCAATTCGTCCTGGACGATGCCGGCCAGGGCCGTGCGGATGCGTTCCCGGTCACTCTCACCGATCGGGAAGGCACCCGTCCGCCAGCCGCCATTGGCGTCGCGGTCCTTGCTGAAGGAGATCTGCAGCGGATCGACCATGATCTTGCTGTAGCCGGCCAGGCTGACGCCCGGCTTGCGGTAGACAAGATCGAGACCCTTGACCTGAACCCGCTGCAGCCCATCCCACTCGACGGGCGCCGCGCTCGGCCCCGACGATCCCGTGCCGGCGCAGCCAGCGAGCGGCAGCAGCAGCAAAAGCGCCAACCAACGTGCCATCGTGCAGCCTCCGACGGGTTCATCCTCAGATGACCATCGCATAGCCTGCCAATGGCGCTCAGTATTTTACGGTAAACTACCGGCGGTCAGCGCCAGGCTGTGATGGGCGATCCGCTCCTCCTCGCGGGTGGCCAGCACCCTGACCGCGCAGCGCGCCGTCGGATCGTCGGGATCGATGCCGGCCCAAGACAGGCCGGCGCAGATATTGGAGCGCAAAACCGCGTCGTTCTCGCCGATGCCGCCGGTGAAGACCAGCGCGTCGACCCCGTTCAGCGCGGCGATCATCGCCGCCACCTGCCGGCGCACCGAATAGCAGAACATCTCGATTGCCAGCCGCGCATCCGCGTTCGAGGGCGCGGCCTCATGCAACACCCGCATATCGCCGCCGATACCGGAAATCCCGGCCAAGCCCGAGTGGTGATCGAGCAGCTCCTCCAGCCCGGCGGCGTCGAGCTTGCACTCGCGCAGCAGATAAACCAGCACGCCGGGATCCAAGTCGCCCGGGCGCGTTGCCATGATCACTCCGCCTGTGGGGGTCAGCCCCATGCTGGTATCGACCGACCGGCCGGCCCGGATCGCGGTGATGCTGGCGCCGGACCCCAGATGGGCGACGATCAGGCGTCCCGGGAGATCCTCACCCAGCTGATCGACGATCGATTCACAGGATAGGCCGTGAAAGCCATAGCGACGAACCCCCGCCGCCCTTATATCGGCCGGCAACGGCAAGGTGCGGGCAATCTCGGGCAGGCCCGCGTGGAAGGCGGTATCGAGACAGGCGACATGCGGAATGCCGGGAAACTGCACCCGCGCGGCCTCGAGGATTGCAAGTGCCGGCGGGACGTGCAGCGGCGCAAAGACAGCGGCTGCCTTGAGCCGGCGGGCAACCGCGGCGTCGATCACGGCATGCCGGGTCAGCTCCGGCCCGCCATGGACGAAGCGGTGCCCGATGGCCGCCGGCGACGGTAACCGGTAGGCCGTCAGCAACCCGGCCACGGCCTCGATCGCCTCGGTCGGATCGGTCTGGCCCCTGGCATTCATCACCGTCCGTCCGTCGGCATCGCGGACGTGGAGGCAGCCCTTGCGCGCGCCGGCCAGATCGGCGTCGCCGCCGAACAGCAGCTGCAGGCGGGCGCCCGCCGCGCGATAGACCCCGAACTTGAGCGACGACGAGCCGCTGTTCAGCGCCAGAGCGATTGCGCCGTCGCTCACGCCCAGGGAGTCCAGCGCCAGTCGCGGACCTCAGGCATGTCGTCGCCATGTTCGGTGATGTAGAGCTTGTGATGCTCCATCGACGTCCAATAGCGCGCCTCCTCCTGTTCCACCCGATCGGCCAGGCGCGGGATGCGGCGGATAGCGTCGAACGCGAGCTGGTAACGGTCCAGGTTGTTGAGCACGACCATGTCGAACGGGGTGGTGGTCGTCCCCTCCTCCTTGTAGCCGCGGACATGGATGTTGCGGTGGTTGGCCCGACGATAGGTCAGCTTGTGGATCAATGTCGGATAGCCGTGAAAGGCGAAGATCACCGGCCGGTCGGCGGTGAACAGCAGGTCGAAATCACGGTCCTCCATTCCATGCGGATGCTCGGACTGCGGCTGCAGCGCCATCAGGTCGACTACATTGACAAAGCGCACCTTGATGTCCGGTACGTATTCGCGCAGCAGGGTAACCGCGGCCAGCGCTTCCAGGGTCGGCACGTCGCCGGCCGCGGCCATCACGACATCGGGGTCGCCGTCGTTATCATTGCTCGCCCAATCCCAGACGCCGATGCCGGCCGCGCAATGGCGAACCGCTGACTCCATGTCCAGCCATTGCGGCGCCGGCTGCTTCCCGGCGACGATCACATTGATGTAGTGCCGGCTGCGCAGGCAGTGGTCGGCAACCGACAGCAGGGTGTTGGCGTCGGGCGGCAAATAGATCCGGACCACATCAGACTTCTTGTTGGCGACATGGTCGATGAAGCCGGGGTCCTGGTGGGAGAAACCATTATGGTCCTGCCGCCAGACATGGCTGGTCAGCAGGTAATTGAGCGAGGCGATCGGCTTGCGCCAAGGGATATCCTTCGTGACCTTCAGCCATTTGGCGTGCTGGTTCACCATTGAATCGACGATATGGATGAAGGCCTCGTAGCACGAGAAGAAGCCGTGCCGGCCTGTCAGCAGATAGCCCTCCAGCCATCCCTGGCAGAGATGCTCGGACAACACTTCCATCACTCGGCCGTCGGCCGCGAGGTTGATGTCGACATCCTCGACCTCGGCCATCCATTCCTTGGGCGTCACCTCGAACACCGCATCCAGGCGATTCGACGCGGTCTCGTCGGGGCCGAACAGGCGGAAATTCCTAGCGTCGAGGTTGTGCTTCATCACATCGCGGATGAAACCGCCCAGCACCCGGGTCGACTCGGCATCGCCGGCGCCCGGCTGTTCCACCTTCACCCCGTAATCATGGAAATGCGGCATCGACAGCGGCTGCAGCAACGCGCCGCCGTTGGCGACCGGGTTCGAGCCCATACGCTTGCGCCCGGTCGGCGCCAGCTCGGCGAATTCCTCCATGAACTTACCGTGCCCGTCGAACAGTTCCTCGGGCTTGTAGCTCTTGAGCCATTCCTCGAGCAGCTTCAGGTGTTCCGGGTTCTTGAAGCTGGAGATCGGCACCTGGTGGGCGCGCCAAGTGCCCTCGACCGGTTTGTTGTCGACGAATTTGGGACCAGTCCAGCCCTTGGGCGTGCGGAAGACGATCATCGGCCAGAGCGGCCGCTTCACGGTACCCTTGGTGCGCGCCTTGGCCTGGATGGCGCGGATTTCCGCCAGCACCGTGTCGAACGTCTGCGCGCTCAGCTGATGCATCGCCTCGGGCTCGTCGCCTTCGATGAAATGCGGCTCGTAGCCGTAGCCGCGCATCAGGTCGGTGAGTTCGCCCTTGCTTATCCGGGCCAGCACGGTCGGGTTGGCGATCTTGAAGCCGTTAAGATGCAGGATCGGCAGCACCGCGCCGTCACGGGCAGGGTTGAGGAATTTGTTGGAATGCCAGCTCGTCGCCAACGGCCCGGTCTCGGCCTCGCCGTCGCCGATGACGCAGGCGACGATCAGCTCCGGATTGTCGAAGGCCGCTCCATAGGCATGCGCGATGGAATAGCCCAGCTCCCCGCCCTCATGGATCGAGCCCGGCGTCTCTGGCGAGACGTGGCTGGGGATACCGTAGGGCCAGGAGAACTGGCGGAACAGCCGCGCCAGCCCGTTGCGGTTGCGCTCGATCGCCGGATAGTGCTCGGTATAGGAGCCCTCCAGATAGGCATGCGCCACCAGCCCCGGCCCGCCATGGCCCGGCCCGATGACATAGATCATGTCGAGATTATGGTCCTTGATCAGCCGGTTCAGGTGGACATAAAGGAAATTGAGCCCCGTGGTGGTACCCCAATGGCCGAGCAGGCGCGGCTTCACGTGGTCGAGGGTCAGCGTCTCTTCGAGCAACGGATTGTCGCGCAGATAAATCTGCCCGACCGACAGGTAATTCGCCGCCCGCCAATAGGCGTGCATCTTGCGCAGGAGATCGGGTGACAGCGTGTCGGTCATCGGTGTCTCCGGAGTTCGATTTGCGCGGGCGATCCTCACGGTAGCTTGGGCGTGGCCTGGCCGAATTCAACGACAGCGCGTGGATCGTCACGTAGCTTTAACACGCGATTATTGCCGCAAAATCGCCTGCCGGACCCGTAGATTACTGTAATCTACTTCTGGCCCTTTTCTCCGCATGCAACCGTCACCCCCGGCTGGACCGAAGCGCGCTGCTCGAAGGCAGCCGCTGTCCAAGGAGAAAAGCATGAGGATGCCACTGACCTTCACGGCGGCGATGCTCGCCCCGGCGATTTTGCTCACCGCCTGCGCAGACCAGAAGCCGCAGCAGCTTCAGGGCGTGTCGGGCCCGGCGATGAGCGAACAGGATATCGGTGGCCGGCCGACCCTGGCCTATTTGGCGCCGGGCGCGGACTTGCGGAAATACAAGCGGTTTATCCTGGACACGGTAACCGTGTATCGCGGATCGGACGCCCAGTTCGGCGACGCGACCGATGCCGACAAGCAGCAGCTGGCGCAGTACATGCACAGCACTTTCGCCAACGCGCTCGGCTCGCGCTATTCCATCGTGACCAAGCCCGGCCCCGACGTCGCCCGTATCCATCTGACCTTGGGGGGCCTCGAAGATTCGACGCCGGTGGTCAGCACGGCCAGCCATGTCCTCCCCGTCGGACTGGTGACGAATCTGGTGAACGAGCAATCGGGCAAGCCTGCCAGCTTTTCCGCCAGCGTGACCATCGCCGGCGAAATCCGCGATTCACAGACTAATAAGCTGGAAGTCAGCTTCATCCAGAAACGCTTCCCCGATGCCATGGACATATCCGACTCGATGGTTGCCCGCGACGGGCAGAAGGCGGCGATCAAGGATACCGCCGATACCTTCCGCGCCCGCGTCGACAAGATCCAGGCCGGCGGATCGGCGACGGAATAGCACGCCGACAGATCCCGTCGGGCGCGGGACCTGACCCCCGCGCCCACCAGCCGGCCGTCCCCCTCCCGGACCGGCTGACGACTTGGCTCCCCCTCCTG
>DATBAZ010000330.1:0-2292 GCA_036271255.1 Alphaproteobacteria bacterium | reverse complement strand
GGATGTTCAGCGCGACGATGATCTGGTTGGCGACTTTGCAGACCTGGCCGGCGCCGGGTTCGGACCCGACATGGGTGATGTTCTTGCCCATCAGGTCGAACAGCGGCTTCGCGCGCGCGAAGGCCGCATCAGGGCCGCCGACCATGATGGTCAGGGTCGCGGCCTTGGCGCCGACCTCGCCGCCGGAGACGGGGGCATCGAGGTAATCGCAGCCCTTCTGGTTGACGCGCTTCGCATAGTCCTTGGTCTCGATCGGGCTGATCGAGGACATATCGATCAGCAGACTGCCCTTTTGCAGCCCCTCGGCCGCACCGTCCTTGCCGAACAGCACCGCTTCGACATCGGGGGTGTCGGGGACCATCAGGATGACGACTTCCGCCGCGGCGGCAACGTCCTTTGGGGTCGCGACCACCTTGGCGGCAGCGCGGATTTCCGCGGTCAGGCTGGACCGTTCGGGGACGATGAGGTCGTGTCCGGCGGCCTTCAGGTTCAGTGCCATGGGGCGGCCCATGATGCCCAGGCCGATAAATCCGATTTTCATGTCGTTCGCTCCTTCAGTTGTGCCCATTCCGCCATGGCCGGGCGTGTTTCAGTCATCCGCCCTTACCGGCCTTATGCGGATGGCCGGGACACGCCCGGCCATGGCGGTGAGCAAGGCGTTGGCTTGACCCAGGCGTAAAGTCTCAGACGCCGAATTGTTCCCGCCAGCCCAGGCCGGCGACGGTTTCGCCGGCGGGACGGTACTCACAGCCGACCCAGCCCTGGTAGCCGAGTTCGTCCATCCGGCGAAACACGTAGGACCAGCCGATTTCGCCGGTTCCCGGTTCATTGCGCGCCGGCACATCGGCGATCTGCATATGCGCGATCACCGGCATGAACTGTTCCATGCGCTTGGTGATGTCGCCCTCGGTGATCTGCACATGGTAGACGTCGAACTGAAGCCCCAGCCGGTCGCGTCCGATCGCCTCGACGAACGCCGCCCCCTGGGCCTGGGTGTTGAGGAAGTATCCCGGCATGTCGCGATGGTTGATCGGTTCGATCACCAGCCGCACGCCGGCCGGCTGAGCCTGTTCGGTTGCCCAGGCGAGGTTCGCGGCATAGACCGCCGCCGCGGTCGTCAGCGAGACGCCCGCGGGCACGATCCCGGCCATGCAGTGCACCTGGCGGCAATCCAGCGCCGCCGCGTAGTCCAGGGCTTTCTTGACCGATTCGTGGAATTCCGCCTGACGGCCGGGAATGCTGGCCAGGCCCCGCTCCCCCGCTGCCCAGTTGCCTGGCGGCATGTTGAAGAGGACCTGGGTCAGACCCTCGCCACCGAGGCGTTCACGCAAATCGGCGGCAGGGAAATCGTAGGGGAAGAGGAACTCCACGCCCTCGAATCCGGCGCGCCGAGCCGCGGCGAAGCGATCGAGGAACGGAATTTCGTTGAACATCATGGACAGATTTGCGGCTAGACGCGGCATGACGGAGCTCCTTTTACCCTTTGGCATTTACGATCGGTTGCCAGCGGCGGGCAACGATGCCCTCTTGTCTGCCCGTCCGAAACACGCAACGACTGCACTGGCCGCACCCCAAAGGACGATCCCTCGGGGCACCGGTTGAGGCGGACGCTACAGGCCAGCGGCGGGCTTGGCTAGGGCGTGGCGGCCGCCGCCAATGCGAGCAATCGCGGATGGAGAACCATGATCGCTGAACGGATCCTGATGGGCCTGCTGCTGGGCGGCGTGGCGATCGGCTGCGTGGTGGTGCTGTATCCGTTCCTGTCGGCGCTGCTTTGGGCCGGCATCCTGGTCTACACGACGTGGCCCGTGTGCAGTTGGCTGCGGCTGCGGCTGCGGTTGCCGCGCATCTCGGCCGCGCTGCTGATGGTGGTGCTGACCGCGGTTCTGCTGGTGCTGCCGATTGCCATCGCCGCGCCCGGCAGCGCCGATGACGTGACCCATCTGCGGCATATCATCATGGACGGGCTGCGCGCCGGCCTGCCGGACTCGCCGCAGTGGGTGTTTGATATCCCGTTGGTCGGCCAGACCGTGGGCGATCTGTGGAACCGGTGGGCTGCCGATGTCAGCGTGATGCTGGAGGCGCTGCGGCCCTATTTCGGTATTGTCGTCGAAAATGGCCTCAGCCTGCTGCTGGGCATCGCCAACGGCGTGCTGATGTTCCTGCTGGCGCTGTTCGTCGCCTTCTTCTTCTATGTCTACGGTGAACCGATTGCCGGCCGGCTGCGGCTGTTGTTGCAGCGTATCGCCGGCGCACAAGCCGATCGACTGATCACCGTGACGGGGGCGACGG
>DATBAZ010000329.1:0-7055 GCA_036271255.1 Alphaproteobacteria bacterium | reverse complement strand
ATCTCGATCGGCGCGTTGTAGCCCATGAAGCTGTGGCTCGAGATGATGCAGGGGATGGAGACGGACTCCAGCGCCGCGCGGAAATAGCGCTCCAGCTCGCGCGTGCCCGGCTTCCAGCCGTGGCCGACGTCCAGCGAATAGATCTGGCAGGCATCGACGCCGGTCTTGGCGGCGCGCTTAAGGAAGGCGCACATCTCCTCCGCCGTGCGCGGCTCGACGCCCATGGCGCGGACCGGCACCTTGCCGCCCGCGACCTCGACCGCGACGCGCAGCAGCCGGTCGATCTCGTCCACCGACATGGCATAGCCCTCGCCGGGGGACGAGCCCCCGACATAGAGCCCGACCCCGGCATCGGCGACACGCTTAAAATGGGCGCGCGACGCCGCCTCGTCCCATTCCAGGTTCTCGTCGAACAAGGTGACGGTGCAGCAGAAGGTGCTGAGCTTGGCGTTCGAGAATTTGGCGCTGATGGGGGCCATGCTCAGACCCTCAAGCCATAGAGCCGCGCCGCATTACCTTCCAGCATCAGCCCCAGCTCGTCCGCCGGCACGCCCTTGAAATCGTGCTCGATGGCGCCGGCATAATCCGGATAGTCGCAGGTGGCGTGCGGGAAATCGCTCGACCACATGATCCGCTCGGTCCCGACCACATCGCGGTTGCGGATGCCATACGCGTCCTTGACCACGGTGTAATAATAATTCTCGCGGAAATAGTCGCTCGGCTTCTTCTTGAGCTGCACCCGGTTGGCCGGGTTCTGGCGGACGATGCGGTCGTCGAGCTGTTCCATCAGATAGCCGACCCAGCCGACATCGACCTCGGCCCACACCACCTGCAAGCTCGGGAAGCGGTCGAGCAGGCCGGTATAGATCATCTCCGTCATGCGGATCGGCGAATCGTAGAAGCGGAAGCAGCCGGTGAAGGCGCCGACGAACTCATGCGCCTGTTTCGGGATCGAGGATTCGGACTGGGCCAGGCCGACATGGATATGGGCGGCGGCCCCGGTCTCGACGCAGGCCTCGAACAGCACGTCGTCATCCTTGTGCAGGCGCTGGCCGGTGGTCGGGTATTTGTTGATCTGCACGCCCTTCATGCCGGGCAGCTTCATCGCGCGGCGCACTTCGTCGGCCGCGGCCTTGGCGTCGCCGCCAGACGGAACCAGCGCCAAGCCGACGAAGAAGTCGGGATTCACGGCGCAATAATCCGACAGCCAGTCGTTATAGGCGCGGACCAGTGCCAAGTGATATTCCGGGTCCTTGTCCTCGGCATGCATGGCGATGACGACGCGCGGCGACGGATACATGATCTCGGCCACCACGCCGGCGCCGCCCTGGCCGGCGGTGCGCTCGGGCTCCCTATAGGCCTCGGCGCGGACATTCTCCCATTTGACCCACGGGCTGTAATGCTCGGGCGACAGGCCGCCGCACTGGTTCAACCCATAGGGCCAGGGCGGGGAGGAGGGGAACTGCCATTGGTCGCCCTGCTCGCCGCGAATCTGCTTAGGCGCGCGGTCCTGGAATTTGGCCGGCAGGCGGGCGGTCCAGATATCCGGCGGCTCGATCACATGGGAATCGGCTGAGATCAGCTTGGGGATCGGCATGGTCAGTCTCCTGTCATAGGCTGCAGGCCAAGGGCCGGCGGATAGTTCGGGGGCGCAACATCAGGCTTTACGCATGACCGCGCAGCAACTCTGTGCACCCGCTTCACGATAAATCGCGATGGGCCATATCATGGCCCCTCGGGGGTCCATTTTGTGGTCCAGATTTGCGGGGCGCCGGCCGATTGCCTTTGCGCCACCAAGGAATGTCGGCGTCGGAATCCAAATCCATCTCGAACGGCCGGGCGCCCATCAGCACGGCATACCAGGATTTGTCGTCGGGCTCGGCCGAGCGATCCTTATTGGCCAACCGCCGGACCTCCATCTGCAGGTGACGGAACATGTCGTCGAGCTGCGAGACCGACGCCGGCGTCAGCTTCACCACCGCGATGCGCCGGTCCAGCTCGGCATCGTCCGAATCCATCATGCTGAAAATGTCGGCGAGATAGCGGTCGACCGAATGCCACATCGGCCCGTGCTTGCGCCAATCGATGTCGCGGACCGTATGCAGCCGCACCCGGTTGCCGGGCAGCAGGTCGATCAGGCCGAGCTTCTCGAGCCGCACTAGATAGCCGACCAGCGGCGCCTCGCCGATCCGGCACTCGCGCTGGATCTCGGTCGCCGACCAGCCTTCGCGCAGGCGGGTGAAGATGAAGCCCAGCCGCACATCCTCGTGCAGCGCATTTTCCTGCTCCAGCGAGAGCCGCCGCAGCCTTTTGTCCTGACCGACAGCCGCCAGCTCGACCAGCTCAGCCAGGCTCACATCGACAAGGCCGCAGAGCGCCTCCAGCGCATCGATGGTCAGCCCCTGGCCGGACAGGCGGCGCTTCAGCGTGGTACGGCTGAGCTTGAGCGCCACGGCGATATCGGCCTGGCGCAGACCATGCGACCGGAACAGCGACTTGAGCGTTTCGATCAGCCGCGCCGACTGGCCCTGATCTTTCTTGAGAGGCATGCTTCCCACATTCTCGAATTTTCGGCCCGATTATCGGCTGTTCTGCCGATAGGTTATCATCGGACGGCGGCTTACCGCGAGGAAAACGAGAGGCAAATCGATGTCTGAGGGACGGCTTGCGGGGAAGCGGGCGCTGGTGACCGGCGCGGGATCGGGCATCGGCGCGGCGATCGCCGCGATGTTCGTGCGCCAGGGCGCCCAGGTGCTGCTGACCGACATCGACGCATCCGCGGCGGCCTCCAGGGCCGCGGCGCTGGGCGAATCCGCCGCCGCCATCGGTCACGACGTGACGGTTCCGGAAGACTGGACGGCGGCGGTGGCCGAGGCGGAAGGCAGATTCGGCGGCCTCAACATCCTGGTGAACTGCGCCGGCATCTGCATTCCCGGCACGGTGGAAGAGACCTCGCTGGAAACCTGGCGCAAGACCCATGCGGTCGATCTCGACAGCGTCTTCCTGGGCTGCAAGACGGCCCTGCCGCTGATCGCCCGGACGACGGCAGGCGGGGCCCATGGGCTTAGCGAGCGCGGCGCAATCCTCAACATCGCCTCGATCTCCGCCGTCATCGCCGCCGCCAACATGGCCGCCTACAACTCGGCCAAGGCCGCCGTGCGCCACCTGTCGAAATCGGTCGCCCTGCACTGCGCCCGGGCCGGCTACAACGTGACCTGCAACACGCTGATGCCCACCTTCATCGACACCCCGCTGATCGACGGCCTCACCGGCGGCCGCGACAAGGACCAGATGGTCGCCAAACTGGCTCGCCAGGTGCCGTTGGGCCGCATCGGAGAGCCGGACGATGTGGCTTATGCCGCGGTTTATCTGTGCTCGGACGAGGCCAAGTTCGTGACCGGCGCGGAACTCAGCATCGATGGCGGAATTTCGGCGATGTAAGTAAATTTATTCTGCATGAGATTTGCCGTCCACCGCTTAGTGCCCAAGTAACTATTAGCCAGCTTCTTTTACTAGTGGACCTGTCGCGCTCTAATTTCGATCATCCTATCGCAGCTACTGTGCTGGATGCGGCATACTCATTGATACGTGGACAAGACCTGCCGATAGATGATGTAGTTGCGCGGATTGAAGTTCTGGCAGGATATCCGGGGCTTTATGCCGCGTTGGCGATCTTGTACTCCGCCTGCGACGACAAAGAGGGGCAGGTCGAGACCGCGTATTCCGAAGTTAGACGACGCTGGAAAACTGGTGCTGCCGGACAGGATTGAACTGTCGACCTCTCCCTTACCAAGGGAGTGCTCTACCACTGAGCTACGGCAGCAGCGCGGACGGGCCGGCAAGTGCGGGCCGTCGGAGAGCGGGGGTATAGCGAAGCCGGGCGTGCATGACAATGCCTGCTGCCCCAATATCGTCATTCCCGCGAAGGCGGGAATCCAGCACGGAGCCGCGTCAGCGGCGACATAAGTCTTACACGGGCGGACGCCCGTAGCCTGGATTCCCGCCTTCGCGGGAATGACGATGGGAAATCTCTGTGCACTCAGCGGTTCTCAGTGCCCTCCGCGGTAAGATTCTTCTTCTCGATCCGCCGCGCGATGGCGCGCGCCAGGCTGGGGCCGATCAGCAGCACCAGAAGGAAGCGCGCGGTCTGCATCGCCATCACGAACGGAACGTCGACCTTCGATGAGGCGGCGATGATCGCCACCGAATCGGCGCCGCCCGGGCTGGTGGCGAGATAGGCGGTCAGCGGGTCGGTGCCGGCGACGACGTGCAGGCCCCAGGCCAGGCCGCCGCACAGCCCGATCAGCGCCAGGGTCGAGGCGGCGACGCGCGGGAACGCCTTGGCGGCGTAAAGCACGATCTCCCGGTTGAAGCGGCGGCCGATGGCCCAGCCGACCAGCGTGTAGCAGGCGGCGAGCAGCAGCGGCGGCAGGGTGATCGTCACGATGCCGAAGCCTGACAGCGTGATCCCGGCGAAAAGCGGCACCAGCAGGGCGCCGGCCGGAAGCTTGAGCCTTGTCCCGATGAAGGCGCCGCCGATGGCCAGAACCAGGGTCTCGGCCAAGGGCAAAGGGGGGATCGGTGGAAACCAGTCGCGCGGCGGCGCACCGCCGCTATGCACGGCCACGACATGGGCGACGATGGAGGCGATCGTCGCCACGAAGATCACCCGCATATACTGCATGAAGGCGACCAGGCGGATGTCGGCGCCGAAGGCTTCTGCCATGATGGCCATCGCGGTGGCCGCACCCGGCGCCGAGCCCCAGATGGCGGTCGTTCCCGGCAATACCTTGAACCAGGCGAGCAGCCCGCCCAGCGCGGTGCTGAAGACGATCACCGCCGTCACGCAGACCAGGAAGACAGGCCAGCGCGCCAGCATCTCGGACAGGATGCCCGGCCCGATGGCGCGGGCGATCAGGCAGCCGACGAGGCCCTGGGCCGAGACATAGAGCCAGTCGGGAAAGGCGACCGTGCCCTCCAGCGACGAGACGATCAGCGCCGCCAGCATCGCGCCCAGCAGGATCGCGGCCGGTAGCCCGACCAGCTCCAGCGCGCCGATGAAGATCGCCGAGCCGGCGAGCAGCAGGCCCCAATGCGCGAGCGGAGACCTGTCCCGCAGGGTAAAGGAAGCGTGGTTCATGCGGACTCGCCAGGGAAGGATACCGGAAGCTACTCTCCCCGGGCGGGCGGTACATACCCCTTGCAGCCGAGGCTCTCATATTCGGCCTGGTCGAAATAGTCGCTGCCGCCGAAAGCGCCATGGAACAGGCCGTAATACAGCGTGCAGCGCGCCTGAGGCTCTTCGACCGCGCCGTCCGTGCGAAGACGCTCCTTCAGGCGGGCGACGGTCTCGTGCGTGTCGGCCATCGCCGGACCGCCGCGATCGGGGCTGTTCAGCGCCATCAGCGCCGGGCCGGTCTCGCTCCAGGGCTGCCAGGCGGGATTGGCCGGAGTGCCGCCGTTGCCGGGCTTGCCGTCACGCGCGAAGCTGGCCCAATAACCCATCATCTGCGCGGTCAGCGCATCGCGTCCGGCGGCGTTCGCAGACGACCGCATGAAGGGCAGGCCGGTTGTCACGTCGTCGCCGAAGACGAAATTGATCTCCGTCGAGTGGGCGGCGCCGAGCAGATCGTGCAGGTCGGCAAGGCTGTAGATCGGCTCGGCGTCCCAGTCGAAGCGATAGGCATACACCGTGTCGCCCTGGCTCTTGTGCAGCACCGCCGCCACTTCCTCCACAGCGTCGGCGCGCCAGCCTTCCGAATAATAGCCGGTGACGCGGTTATAGGCCGCCAGGTCCTTGATCTTCGGCAGAAGGCCCAGGCGCGTGGTGACCAGCTTCGGATCGCCCATCATGAACAGCTTGGACTCGTCGCGGTTGGCGCCCAGCATCACCGGCACCGCGTTATATGCGGCCGGGTCGGCGAAGAGCTGGATCATCGGCTTGTCGGGCAGGACATAGCCGTCCTGGATATTGACCGGCGCCTCATACATGCCGAAGCCGCCGCGCCTGACCGCCGCCAGCAACTGGGCGGCGGTCTTGCCCCGCAGGTAGCTCAGCAGCGCCGGGTCGTCCATGCTCTGCTGCTTGGCCTTGGCAGCCGTGCGGTCAGGCGCGCCGTCCGTCACCAGCAGCCGGTTGATGAACTCGCGCGAACTGTCTTGTGAGCCGGGCTCGGCGTCGTCGCTGTAATTCTCGGCCTCGCTGCGCGGCGTCGCGTGGACGCTGCCGCTTTCCGAGATAGCGCGTTGGAACAGGCCCTTAGCCGGCGGGGCGGCCAACAGTGCCATCACGTCGTGCGCGCCGGAGCTTTCGCCGAAAATGGTGACGTTGCCCGGATCGCCGCCGAAGACCGCGATATTGTCCTTTATCCACTGGAGCGCCGCGATCAGATCGAGCAGCCCGAAATTGCTGGAGGCATCGGCCGGAGCGGCCGCGGCATTGCGCAGCGCCGGCAGGCTCATCCAGCCGAACACGCCGAGCCGGTATTGCAAGGTCACCACGATCACATGCTCGGCGCCTGAGAGATGGCTGCCCGGCGTGGCGCCGGCATAGCCCATTGTATCGCCGCCGCCGTGGATCCACGCCATCACCGGCAGTTTGGCCTGCGCGGCCTCATCCGCCGTCATGCGCGGCGACCAGATATTGAGATAGAGGCAGTCCTCCGCCCCGGACGTCGCATGCTTGTCGAGAATGGCGACGGTGGCGAGCTGCATGCAGACCGGGCTTATTGCCAGCGCTTCGCGAGTGCCTTGCCAGCGGGGCAGAGGCTGCGGCGCGCGCCAGCGCAGGGCGCCGACGGGAGGCTGAGCGAAAGGAACGCCGAGCCAGGCGTAGGTGTCATGGGTATCGGCAAAACCCACGACATCGCCGGCTGCCGGGTGGCGCAGGGCGCTGCTGTCGGCGACCGGTTTGTGAACCCACGGCCGGTAGATTGCGAGAAAAGCGACGATCGCGATCAGAACGACGGCTGCAATGCGCTTTTTGATATTCGCCTCCCTGGTCTTCTTTTGGAGAAACTGTAGCAGACCGGCATAGTCGGGAAAATGATACGGGC
>DATBAZ010000328.1:0-3316 GCA_036271255.1 Alphaproteobacteria bacterium | reverse complement strand
GAGGCGATGTACCTGATCCCGAAGATGTGGATGCAGGACGAGATCGAGCATCACGGCCTGATCGACATCCCGCCGCGCCCGATCCATCCGAAGCCGTTCCAGGACCCGCATCCGCCAATGTACATGGCCTGCACCCGCGAGGAGGCCCTGTCGATCGCCGGCAGCCGTGGCCTCGGCGCCCTGGTGCTGGGCTTCTCCGGCCCGGACGAGATCGCCAAGAAGAACGCGATCTATCGCGAGGCCTATAAGAACCGGAAGAAGGAAGACCAGGTCGGCTTCCGCCCGACCGAGCATCTGGCCGCTCTGTGCCCGGCCATCATCCTGGACGACAAGGAAAAGGCCCGCCGCATCGGCACCCGCGGCCAGCGCTTCTTCGCCGAGTCCATCCGCTATTGGTATGCCGGCGGCGACAAGCCCTCCGTCGATGACCTGGATGCCGACGTCCAGATCGCCGCCATGGAGCAGTCCAAGGAGCAGATCGTCGCCTATCTCGGCCAGGAGAAGATCCCGGTCACGGACGCCTCGACCAGCAACTACCATATCGAGGAAGACGCCTATGGCTCGGTCGAGCAGGCGATCCGCTATGTGCAGCGTCTCATCGACTCCGGCGCCGACGAGATCCTGTTCCTGGTGCAGATGGGCACCGTCCCGCACGAGGCGACGATGGAGACCATCCGCAACATCGGCAACCATCTGATCCCGCACTTCAAGAACAAGATGGCCGTGGCGGCCGAGTAGTCGGCCGGCCGACCTCCTTCTACCCTTCACCGTCATGGCCGGGCTTGACCCGGCCATCCACGCGGTAACGTTAGCGCCAACGCCGGAGGTCAATACCAACGGCACGCCGTGGATGCCCGGGTCAAGCCCGGGCATGACGTTGTGGGAGGCGTTGCAACATTACTGAATTCAAATAACGAGACTTCGGGGAACAGCATGGCTAAGGAATTCGCGGGCAAGTCCGTCCTCATCACCGGCGCGGCATCGGGCATCGGCAAGGCAGCCGCCTATCGCTGGGCCGAAGAGGGCGCCAAGGTCTGCATCGCCGACATGGACATTCCGCGCGCCGAAAAGGTGGCCGAGGAAATCCGCGTTAAGGGCGGCGAGGTGTTCGCGACCAAGGTCGATGTCTCGTCCGAGCAGGACAATGCCCGCATGGTCGCCGAGACTGTCGAGCGCTTCGGCAAGCTCGACATCGCCTTCCTCAATGCCGGCTATTACGGCCCGGGCACCAGCTTCGACGACGATGACGCCTCGGCCTTCGACCGTATCATCGCGATCAATCTGCGCGGCTGCTTCCTGGGCATCCGGGCGGTGAAGAAGTCGATCCAGTCCGGCGGCGCCATCGTCGTCACCGGCTCGACCGGCGGCATTCTGGGCCTTGCCAACAATCCGGCCTACAGCGCGTCCAAGCACGGCCTCATCGGCCTGATCCGCTCGGCGGCCGAGCCGCTGGCGGAGCAGGGCGTGCGCATCAACGCCATCCTGCCGGGCGGTGTGAACACGCCGCTCAATTTCGGCGAGATGGTCGACACCTATGTCGCGCCGGAAGAGCTGAAGATGGTGGGCTTCCGCGCCTACGGCGAATCCCAGCATATCGCCGAGGTCGCCCTGTTCCTGGCGAGCCCGCGCGCAGCCTTCATCAATGGCACAGCCCAGGTGGTCGACGGGGGGCTCACCTCCAGCTTCGCCGCCGTGCGCTACGAGAAGGCCGACTGACATCAGACGGGCGCGGCCGCTCCTCGGCACCTATGTCGCGATCGGCGTCGGACTGCCCGACGCCGAGGCGGCCAGAGCCATCGAGGCCGGCTTCGCCGCGATCGCCGATATCCACAGGCTGATGAGCTTCCAAGAACCCGATAGCGATGTGAACCGCATCAACCGCGCTGGAGGCGGTACCGTGAGGGTCGACCCGCGCACCTATGTGGTCCTGGCCGCGGCGCAGCGCATGGCCGAAGCGTCGGCCGGCGTCTTCGACATCGCAATCGCCCCCGATCTCGTCGCCTGGGGCTTCCTGCCTCGGCCGGATGCGCCTGAGCCCGATCGGGCTGCGTCCTGGCGGGACATCGAGTTGCTTCCATCCAATGAAATCCGCCTGAGCAGGCCGCTCTGGATCGATCTCGGCGGGATCGCCAAAGGCTATGCGGTGGACCAGGCCTTCGCGGCGATGAGCCTTCCGCCTGACGTGCAATGCTCGGTCAATGCCGGCGGCGACCTGCGCGTCCAAGGCGAACCGGAACGCATCCTGCTGCGCGCCCCCGCCGAAGGCGGCCAGGTGCCGGTCGTCGAGTTGGAGAACGCGGCGCTCGCCAGCAGCAGCGGGCGGGACGATCTGCACGATGCCGGCACCGGCAAGGTCGGGCCGCATGTCGAGGGGGGCACCCATCGCAGCGTCGGCACGGCGAGCTTCGTCTCCGTCGTCGCCCCGGACTGCATGACCGCCGACGCGCTGACCAAGGTCGTGCTGGCGCTGGGGTGCCGCGCGGACGGCGTTCTGAAAGCCTTCAACGCCACCGCCTATTTCCACGACGGCCAATGGCAGACTTTGGGAGCCATTCAGTGACCGCGCCCGCCCGCCCCGCCCTCAGAGGGCCGATGAAGCTCGGCCAGCCTTACCGCTGGCTGCTCTACGTCACCGGCTGGGGCATCTGGCTGACGGGCGTCGCCTGGGTGATCGTGCATTATTTCATGCGGGTGAAGGGCCAGTTCGGCTTCAAGACCAACCCCTGGGAAGGCTGGTGGCTGATGAGCCACGGCGCCTTCGCCGTGCTGGCGACCTTCCTGTTCGGCTGGATGTGGAGCCGCCACATCGTCACCGGCTGGGACCTGCGCTGGCGCCGCCGCTCGGGCGGCACGCTCGCCGGTACGACCATCTTCCTGGTCCTCTCCGGCTATGCCCTCTACTATATCGGCGACCCGGACTGGCTGAACTGGACCGCCATCGCCCACTGGGCCATCGGCATCGCCGTCCTGGCCGTCTTCTTCATCCACTTTCTGTCGAAATCGAAGCCCCGGCGGGCGGCAAAGCCCTAAGTTGCTCGTCATTCCGGCGAAGGCGGACTCCAGATTAAGAATTTATCCGCAGATTTTCGCAGATGAACGCAGATGTTTCGCTGCGCGGCTTTGAACCACCGAGGGCGGTAGCATTGGATTTAATCTGCGAAAATCTGCGTCCATCTGCGGATAAAAATTCAGGCGCTACCAAACATACGGGACCAGCCGGTACCGCACCCTATGCGTGTACTCGACATAGCCCAGCAGACCCTCGCGCAGGACCTTCTCCTCGCCGCCGATGCGGAGCGCGATCAGGAATTCGATG
>DATBAZ010000327.1:0-9653 GCA_036271255.1 Alphaproteobacteria bacterium | reverse complement strand
GCGGCCTTGTAGGTCGGGGCCACCGCCAGCGGGATGCCGGAGGGCCAGCGGCCGACCATCTTGGCCTTGACCGTCCATTCGGCCCCTTCCTCGCTGAAGCTGGGATCGATGCCCCGCATCAACGCGGCCTGAGCGGCGATGTAGTCTTTGAAGGCGGCCAGGTTCTGGTGCAGCTTGCGGTAGACCATGAAGGTGCCGTTGCGCATGAAGTCGTAGGGCACCGAAGAGGGCGGCAGCTCCTGCGCCTCGCTGGCATGGCCCAGGATGAACTCCCCGGTGGCGAGCGGCCCCCATTTCCCGTCCTTGAGCTTGCCGCCGCCGATGACCGCCTCGGCCTCCTCTCCCGCCTCGTACTGGCCGGCGAAGGCAGGGTCCGAAATGCCGTCGGTGAAGCGGAAATTCTCCATCGCCGTCGGCACCACCCGGCCGTCCGGCAGATTCTGCATGATCGCGGAACTGTCCTGCCAATCGGCGCTGCCGCCCTTGTGGCCGCTGAGCACCGTCACGCCGTTCGCACGCTGCGCGGCATCTCTGAGCCAAACGGTCTTTTCCTCCAAGGCGGGGATCGGCTTGCCGTCGGCGCCGGCCTGGGCGTTGAGCGAGATCCAGACATGGACCTCGCGCACCCCGCTGGCGCCGCGCCGCCAGATCTCGTCCCATTTGCGGGGCGCCGAGGAGCCGATATCGCCCAGGATGCTCCAGCGCTCGGCCATCCCGTCGATGAATTCCTCCGGCATGCCCGACAGGGTGCGGGTCGGCAGCTTCAGCGCCATCAGGCCGCGCCAGGAAAAGCCGATATTGATCGCGACCAATGGTCGGGCCGGCGCATTCTTGCTCTTGCCGGCGTCGACACCGCCCCAGCGCTCCGCCGTCGTCACCAGGTGGCGCACCTCCTCGACGAAGGCACGGCCGCCGGCGGCATTGCCGATATTGAAGAACATGTGCCGCGTGACCGGAAAGCCGAACCGGCCGTAGGGGCGAACGATGTTGCCTTGGATATCGGCGAGATCCAATCCTCTCATCATGCGCCGATCACTCCGGGCTCCTGGGCGGGTGAAGACAGGTCGTCGGGCCGCTTCTCGGCGATGAAGGCGCCGAAGCGGTCGAACAGGGCCTTGTCGCTCTCGCCCTGCATGTCGATGGCAAATTCGGTGAAGGCGCGCTGGAGATAGAGCGCCTTCAGCACAGTCGGCAGGTCGGGCTGCGGCGCGGGCGGCGCGGATTTCGGGAACGGCGCGCGGCCCACCTCCATGACCTTGTAATAGGCGAGCCACACCGCCGCGATCAGCGCCAGCAGCGCGGCGAAGGACAGCCAATGCACATGGATGGCGAGCCCAACCAGCCCGACCAGGATCGCCGCCCCGCCGCCGATCGCATATGGGACCAGGTCGGTATCGTGCAGGGTCGGCTGCATCGACCAGTAGTCGTTGAAAGGCATCGTCGTTTCGACTTGGCAGCGGCCGATATAGCGGCAGAAATCCTGCGCTGTGGTGACCGTGTCGAAGCCCTGGCAGTGCTGGAACACCTTGGTCAGCGCCTCCGACGACTGCTGCCACAGGTCGGTGAGGTACAGGTCGCGCTCGCGGTCGGTCCCATTTTCTGCATCGAAATCGACATTGAAGAACAGGAACGGGGTGGTGAGGCGATCGACCGGCTGCGGCGCGAGCATGTCGGTCTTGCGCAGCTTGTCCAGCAGCGTGTCCCGCGGCATCCGGCCGTTGAACACGACATCGTCGAGCACGAACAGGCGGACGAAATGGGTGCCGCGGCTGCGGGCGAAGGGGCTTGCACTGCCCTTGCCCTGGCTGGCCTCGGTCCGCTCGCCCATCGGCATCGCCGACAGCGCCTCGCGGATCAGGTGCCGGCGGGAATGGCTCTGCCCGTCGATCAGGAGAGAATCCATCCGGACCGGCATCGCCACCGTCAGGAAATAATGGCCGGCATCGAAGTTCGGCATCAGTGCCCAGCCTTTGCCGAAGCCTTCGCCCGCTCGGCCCGGATACGGTCCACATTCTCCGTATCCAGGCTGGCGGCTGGGGCCACGCCATGGGAGCCGAGGCAGTTCTGCACCTTGGCGAGCGACTTGCGATACGCAGCGGCGAAGGCCTCGGGCGTCGAGACCGCGTGGAGCGATTTCAGCGCCCGTATCTCCTGCATCACCGCGAAGGCCGACTTGATGTCCCGCTGCGCCGCGCCGGGCGTGGCGTTGTAGTAATAGTCGGTGTCGACCTGGTTATAGGTGATGTAGTTCTTGAAATCGGAGATCGGGATCGAGTGCGGGTATTTCAGGCTGGAATACCAGAACAGGTCCAGCCCGTCCGGAATGCCGTCCGAGAAGGCGTCGATATACTGGTCCCAGGTGCCGTTGAAGTTCGAGCAGAACAGCATGTAGTCATATTGCAGCGACTGCTTGCCCTGCCCCATATCCGGCCACTGGTCGCGCTTGATCAGCACCCAGCGGGCGAAATGGATCATCTTGAGGCCCAGAAGCCCTTTCAGCGTACTGGGCATCGCCCGGGCGATCATGAAGATGAAGCGCTGCAACCCCGTCGCCCAAGGCGACATCGGGGTCACGACGTTCATCGCATACGCCTTCCCGGCAGTGTTCGACATGAACGTCCCGTTCAGTGGCTGACGCTTGGACGTCCACTGCTAGCGATAATTCCGCCGGATTCAACAAGAAAAAATGTTGGGATTTCACACTGAAGATCAGAACTTCCGCGAGACCTTGAACACGAAGGTCTGCGGATCGCCTGGGCGGCCGACGACGGTGGAGAGGCCCGGGCCGCCATAGTTGGCGGCGGCGGTGATGTATTGCCGGTCGGTCAGATTGCGCGCGATCATCACCGCGTTCCACAGATGGTCCTCGCTGTCCCAGCCCAGCCGCAGGTTCAGGAGACCGAACGAGCCCTGCTTGGCCGGATAGCCGTTGATGCCGTCCACACCGCCATTTTCCGGCGAGAAGAACTCGGTCGTCTGGAAGTGGTAATCGAGCCCGAGATAGAGATCGCCGGCCGATGCCATGTCGTAGGTATAGGTGCCGCCAACGGTCAGCGACCATTTCGGCGCGTCGTTCAGATATTTGCCTGAGGCGTCGAACGGCGCGGCCAAGCCCTTGGCCTGGGCACCGGGATACTCGTCATACTGGGCGTCGAGATAGGCGATGTTGGCATAGAGGTCGACGCTAGGCAGCGGCCGGCCGGCGATCTCGGCCTCGATGCCCTTGACCGAGGCGGCGGCGGCGTTCTGGGTGAAGGCGCTGGCCGGCGGGGTGAAGAGTTCGACCTGCAGGTCGCTATAGTCATAGTAGAACGCGTCAAGATTGACCCGGAGCCGGTTCTGGTACCACTGGGACTTCAGCCCGATCTCATACGACCAGAGGAATTCCGGCCCGTAGCCGGCCGACTGCTGCGCCGCACCGCTGGAGCCGAAATCGAAGCCGCCGGTCTTGAAGCCGCGCGTGATCGAGGCATAGGCCAGCATGTCGGGCGTAACCTGGTAGTTCAGGCCGAACTTCGGCGTGAAGGCCTGCGCACCCTTGTTCGCCGCGGTCGAGAAGGGATCGGAGAAGCCGGGAGCGCCGACCAGCTTCGGTCCGAGAATGCCGATATTGGGATCGGTTACGCCGAAGCCCGAAACGGTCCAGAAGTCGGTGATGTCATAATGCTTGGAATCCCGCGTCCAGCGCAGGCCCACGATGGCGGACCACTGGTCGGTGAACTTGTACTCGCCCTGGGCGAAGAAGGCGTAGGATTCGTCCCGCAAGGTCGGCCGCTGGAAGTGGGTGAGACCGAAACCCGGCAGGATGACGTCGGCCGGCTCGCGGTCGTTCTCGGCGAAGTAATAGACGCCGCCGACCAGCTTCAACGGATCGAGATCGGCGGTAAGGTTCAGCTCCTCGCTGACCTGGTGCTGGCCGAGATCGAAGATCGCGCGGGTGGTGTCGGTGCTGCTGGCGTCGGAATCGGTGTATTCGCTGGAGATCAGCGAGCGATAGGCGGTCAGCGACTTCAGGTTCACCACGTCGCTGAGATCGTATTTCATATCCAGCGAGAAGCCGAAATTCTCCAGCCGCAGCGCGTCGGACGAGTTGGCGGCGATCTTGAAATAATCGCCCAGGATCGCGTCGTCGGACGGGACGCCGATCGGCTGGAGCAGCTTGGAGGCCCCGCCGATCGCCTCGTCGGAATTGCTGTAGTCGGCGCGGAAGGTGGCCTCGAACCTGTCGCCCAGCTCCAGATAGAGCTGGCCGCGTAGCCCGTAGGAATCCTGGTTGCCGATGCCGCCCGCGGTCGAGATATTGTCGAAATACGGGTCGTGCGACAGGCGCACGCCGGACAGGCTGAAGCGCAGCGGGGTGCCGTCGATCGGGCCCGAAACATAGCCCTTCAGGCTATATTCGTCATAGGTGCCGACGCTGGCCTGGAGTTCGCCGGTGAAGGTGTCGGACGGCTTCTTCGAGATGATGTCGATCGTACCGCCAACCGAGTTGCGGCCATAGAGAGTGCCCTGCGGCCCGCGCAGCACCTCGACCCGCTCGACGTCGAGGAAATCCGAGAAATAGGCCAGCGGCCGGGCGAGATAGACGCCGTCCATATGGATCGTGGTCGACGGGTCGGAGCCGATATAGACGGTGTTCGAGCCGACACCGCGGATATAGAGCTGGGCATAGCCGTTGATGTCGGAGATCTGCAGCCCTGGCGTGAACTCCACCAGACCGCGGACATCGTCGATCTTGCGCTGATCGAGCTGCGCCGCCGTGAAGGCGGTGATCGCGATCGGCGTGGATTGCAGCTGCGTCGCCCCGGTCTTGGTTGCGGTGACGACGATCTCCTCAAGCTGCTGGCCGGTAGAGGAGACTGGCTGCGTGACCTGCGCGTAAGCCGTGTGAGGGATTATTCCGAGCGTGGCCAGCAACGCGATCGCGGTACCATGACAACAAGCGCGCCTCATCCCCGCTCTCCCCCTTAACAACTCTATTTAAGTGCTTTTTGGTGGGGTCAGCGGTTAGCAGCGGCTGGCCGATTCGCAAAGTTGCGATAACATCGGGCGCACGAAATGCCCCTTTACGGGGCATCTCGCGCTACCCGCCCCCGAGAGACCAGATCATGCTGCCCAGCGACATTCCCCGCATCCTGACCGCGCTCAAAGCCGCGCTGAAGGCGAAGAACCTGACCTATAAGGCGGTGGCCGAGCGGCTGAACGTTCATGAGGCGACGGTGAAGCGTAACCTGAACGGACACGGACTGTCGCTGGAATTCCTCGAGCGGCTTTGCAACCTTGCCGACCTGCGGATCCCCGAGCTGATGGAGATGGCCGAGGGCGGGGAGGACACGCGCGAGCACCATATCTCGGTCCGCCAGGAGAGCGGGCTGGCGCAAAACCTGCTATCGACCTTCTTCTTCCTGCTGCTGCAGCGGAAATGGACGCCCGAGGATATCCGTGCCGAGTTCCATCTGACTGAGGCGCAGCTGGTAAACCATCTGGTCCGGCTGGACCGGCTGGGCGTGATCAAGCTGCTGCCCAACAACCGCGTGCGCGTGCTGATCGGCCGGCATCCCGACTGGAAAAGCGGCGGCCCGATCCGTCAGACTTTCAACCGGTGGCTGGGTCAGCAATTCGCCAACATGGATTACCCGCGCGGCATGTTCGAGGTCGAGACGGTCAAGATATCCCCCGCCTCGCTGCCGCTGCTGCAAAGCCTGATGAAGGACTTCTCGGAAGCCGTCATCCGCATCGGCGAACGCGACCACCAGCTGCGCGGGCCGCAGCACGAATGGTACTCCATCCTCGTCGCCGCGCGCCCGGTCGATCCGTTGAGCATTCCGGATGGGGATTGATCGCTCTACCCATCCCCCGAAAATCCCAGCATAAAGACGCAAAGAGCATCGGGGAGATCGGACATGCGGGGACTGAAGGGCAAGGTAGCGGTGATCGCCGGCGGGGCGACCGGGATCGGGGCGGCGACGGCGACGCGGCTGGCCGAGGAAGGCGTCTCGGTCGTCATCGGCGATGTGAACATCGACACGGCCAAGGCGCTGGCCGAGACGATCCGGGCCGGCGGCGGCACGGCGACGGCGGTGGCGTTCGATGTCAGCGACGATGCCTCGGTGAAGCATCTGGTCGATACCGCGGTCGAGACCTATGGCGGCATCGACTGCATGCATGCCAACGCCGCCGACCTGTCGCTCTGCCTGTCGGACAGCGACGCGGTCGACCTCTCGCTCGACATCTGGGACAAGACGATGGCGGTCAATCTGCGCGGGCATCTGCTGTGCACCCGCCACGCCATTCCCGCCCTGCTGAAACGCGGCGGCGGCGCGATGGTCTACACCTCGTCAGGCGCGGCCTATGTCGGCGAACCCGAACGGGTCGCCTATGCAGTCTCCAAATCCGGGATCAATGCGCTGATGCGCCATGTCGCGTCGCGCTGGGGCAAGGAGGGCATTCGCTCCAACGCCATCGCACCCGGCCTGATCATGACCGACAACGCGCTCGCCAACATGCCGAAAGAGGCCCAGGATCACATACTGGCGATCGGCCGCAGCGCCCGCCTGGGCCGCCCGGCGGACATCGCCTCGACCGTCGCCATGCTGATGTCCGACGACGGCGACTGGATCAACGGCCAGGTGATCAGCGTCGACGGCGGCATCACGATGCGGGGCTAGATGACCGCCAACGACTATTCGCCCGAACGGCTGGCCGACCGGGCCGAGATCCAGGATGTGATGTATCGCTGGTGCCGGGCGGTGGACCGGCTGGATGTTGCGGGCATCCGCGGCGTCTTCCATCCGGATGCGATCGACAATCACGGCCCCTTCGTCGGTGGCGTCGATGCGCTGATCGTCTGGCTGACCGACCGGCATCGCGGCATCCCGGTCTCGATGCACATGGTCAGCAACATCCTGATCGAGTTCGCCGGGCCGGACAGCGCGCTGGTCGAGACCTATATCTTCGCCACCCTGCGCTATTCCGCCGAGGGCAAGGCCGCGCTGGCCGCCTTCACCGGCGGCGTGGCGGGCGGCGCAGGCTCGGCCACCGATGCCTTTTCCTGGGCCCGCTATATCGACCGGTTCGAACGGCGCGGCGGCGAATGGCGGATCGCCCGGCGCACAGTCGCCTTCGATTCCAGCCTGATGACCGACGTCCCCGAGGGCGCCCCGGCCTTCGATCCCGGCTGGGCCGTGGGCCGGCGGGACAGGGACGATCCGATCTATCGCGAACGCGCAGCGATGGGACTAGACTGACGCGGGCAATTTCCGTGTACGAAAAACGATGAAAATCTCAGGACCCTTGCTTGCACTCGCCGCCGCGCTCGCGCAGCCCGCCCACGCCGGTGACGTGGACAAGGAAAAGCTCGCCGAGGTGGATCGCGGCTTCGTCTGCCCTGAGAGCATAGCGGACGCCACCGCGCGGCAGGATGCCGTCAAGCAATACATCCTTCAGGTCCGCGAAGCCTGGCCGGATGCCAGCGTCGACGACCTGATCGCCTATCGGAAATTCCTGCTGAAGAAGCACACCTGCACCAAGACCCTGGAGGCGATCGAGCGGCAGGACCGGTGACCGCCTAAGCCGTGCTCTTTATTTCACCTGCTGAATCAGCCGTCCGATATCGCTGACGGTCCTGGTTTCCAGCTTCATCAAATCCCCGTAAGCCTTTTCCTCGACGGCTTTCGCGCCGCCGACAGCAAGAGCCACGATTTCGCGCGCCTGGTCGAGCCTGGCAGAGATGAGAAAATTCGTGCGCTCGAGCAACACTGAGGCCCGGTCGATAACGCCGAACACGGTCTGCTGGATGCGGTCGACCGCCCCGGCCGCCTGCGCGACACCGGTCAGGTGATCGCAGATATCTGCATGCGCGGCCCGGCCAGCAGCGCCGCAGGCGAGACCGACCGCCATGACCGAAATCACCGCAATCTTATGCAAGCCCATCGTTAAACCCCAAGCTCTCAATAGGCATAGTCCACGAAAGCCGGCTCGACCGAGCCTTTCCACGGGCCGTGATAGGCGTCCAGCATGCGGTCGGCAAGCGTCTTGCCGGTTTCGGCGATTTCTTCCAGGGGCGCGAGGAAAATGCCCTCATCCTCGCCCTTCGCGTTCAGCCGGGTGCGGTTGTGCAAGCCTGCGCGGGCGATCACCAGCAGGTCGCGGGCGACGTCGCGGACGGTGCGGCCGGCGACGGTGGCGGCGAGCGCGTCGCGCGGTACGGCGGCCTTCAAGGCGGTGCGGTCTTCCTGGGTCCAGTCCTTGACTAGATCCCAGGCGGCGGTGAGCGCAGGCTTGTCGTAGAGCAGGCCGACCCAGAAGGCGGGCAGCGCCACGATGTGGCTTTCCGGACCGCCGTCGGCGCCGCGCATCTCGAGATATTTCTTGAGCCGGACCTCGGGGAAGATCGTGGTCATGTGGTCGGCCCAGTCGCTCATCGTCGGCAACTCGCCGGGCAGGCCCGGCAGCTTGCCGGCCATGAAGTCGCGGAAGGACTGGCCGGAAACGTCGATATACTTGCCGTCGCGCAGCACGAAATACATCGGCACGTCCAGCGCATAGTCGATATAGCGCTCGAACCCGAACCCGTCCTCGAACACGAAGGGCAGGTCGCCAGTGCGGTCGGGGTCGGTGTCGGTCCAGACCTGGGCGCGGCGGCTCTTGAAGCCGGACGGCTTGTCGTCCTTGAACGGCGAGGCGGCGAAGAGCGCGGTGGCGATGGGCTGCAAGGCCAGCGATAGGCGGAACTTTTTCGCCATGCATTCTTCGGATTCGAAGTCGACATTGGCCTGGATGGTGCAGGTGCGGAGCATCATGTCGTGCCCCTCATTGCCCCGCTTGGGCATATAGGCGCGCATGATCGCGTAGCGGCCCTTGGGCATCCACGGCACGTCCGCGCGGGCGAATTTGGGCTGGAAACCCATGCCGAGCGCACCGATGCCGAGCCGGGAGCCGACCTCCTTCACCTGAGCCAGATGCGTGGCGACCTCGGCCGCCGTCTCATGGATTGAATCGAGCGGCGCGCCGGAAAGCTCGAACTGGCCGCCGGGCTCGAGCGAGACATTGGCCATGCCTTGCGCGAGGCCGATCAGCGTTTCGCCTTCGCGGACCGGGTTCCAGCCGAAGCGCTGCAGCCCTTCCAGCAGGGCGCGCACGCCGTCCGGCCCGTCATAGGCGACGGGCCCGTGGCCAGCCTGGCGGAACAGGAACTTCTCATGCTCCGTCCCCACCCGCCATTCGGACGCGGGTTTTGAGCCCGTCTCCAGATAGGCGACCAGCTGGCGCCTGTCGGAAACGATCTCGTCGCCCGCGTTGGAAGCTACAGACATCGATCGCCTCGGAGATGGAAATTATGTTGTGAATTCATGACGGAACGGCGGACGGGAGTCGGTGCCCGCGCCGTCGCCTGCCACGGCCTGCCAGCAGGCCAGGGCGGCGACCGCCGCGGTTTCGGCCCGCAGGAGCCGGGGGCCGAGACCGATGGCGACAACAAAGGGGAGTTTGCGCAGGGCGTCAAGCTCCGCCGCGGCAAAGCCGCCCTCCGGTCCGATCAGGAAGCCCGCCGGCTTGCCCTTGTGCTGGGCCGCGGCCTCGGCAATGGGGAGCGCCTCGCCGGCTTCGGCGCAGACGAACAGCGTGCGATCCTTGGGCCAATCGGCCAGCAATCT
>DATBAZ010000326.1:0-4552 GCA_036271255.1 Alphaproteobacteria bacterium | reverse complement strand
CACCGGGTAGCCATCGGCCAGCACCGGCATGCCGCCCTGCATCAGCTTCTTGGCGACCGAAACCTCGGCCGCCAGTGAATTATTGGTCTTGGCCAATTTCATGGCCAGAAGAGCATCCTCCGGCGTGCGCGCCAGCTCGGTGATGCGGCGGACGAAGGCATCGCCGCGCTCCGCCATGCCGATCGCCTCAAGAAGCTGCGTCACCTGAACCAGCTCACGGTTGCTGAAGGCGCGAGCGTCCAGCCCGGCGATCTCCGGCTGCTTCGGCAGCACCAGCTTGGATGCGGCATTGAGCTTGGCCAGCGCCAGCAGCCCGTAATAGGTGCCGTTATATTGCGACGCCTTGGTGTAGTCGCGCGTCGCTCCGGCCTCGTCGCCCGCGGCCTCCTCGGCGCGACCCGCCCAATAGGCGGCGCGGGCCGTGGAGATCGGCGTGGTGACCGAGGTCAGCATCGTCTGGAAATGCTGCAGGCCGGCCTTGGAATCGTTCAAGAAGCGCAGCGCGATCCAGCCGGCCAGCCACTCGCCGTCGGCCAGCGCTTGGCCGCTCGCCTGGCGATGGTCACGCGCCAGCGCATAGGCGCCTTTGACGTCGCCATTTTCCAGAGCCCGGCGGGCAAGCACGGCGCGCTCGTTCCACCACTGCTCGGCATGGGGCAGGGTAGGCGGGGCGATCGCCAGCAGCGCGATCGCCTCGCTGTCGCGATTTTCCTTCCTGAGCCAGCGCATCCGGTCATAGAGCAGACCCAGATCGTTCATCTGGTCGTTCGAAAGCCCGGACAGCAGCGCCTGCGCATTGCCGGCCTGGGTCTCCAGGGCGATACGGGCCTGAATCACCGGGCGGCTGTTGTTGGGCAGGTAGGAGACCAAAGCATTGGCGTCGTTGTATTTGCCGGCCCAGATGAGCCGGTCGGCCCTGAGCTCGAAATCGACCTGCCGCAGCATCGGCTGGTAGCGGCTGGCATAGTCCGTGAGCTCGGTCGAATTCATCGTGCCGTCGACCAGGAACTGGCGGGCGGTGGCCTCGGCCTGGGCATGCTGGTTGGTCGCATTCAGCGCGTCGACATAATGGCCGGCGCCGATCGGGCCCACCGGCGCCGACTGCTGGAACCAGCTCACCGCCTCGGTCGCGGGGATCGACTCGGTGATGGCGTCCTCGGCATGGCGGCGGAGCGTGTTCTGCTGCGGCCAGTCGGGGTTTTCCTGGATGAAGCTGCGCAGATGGGAAAAGTCCGCCCCAGTGCCCGGCCGTACTAGGTCCATCCAAGTGATGAGCTTGGTCAGCAGCGGGAAATGCGCGTTGTCGGCCGCGGCATAGGCCGCCTCCCATTTGCCATGATCGACGTCGAGGATCGCATCCTTGGCGGCGGCGGTCTCGCTGCCGGTGAAGGCCTGCGCAGGTACCCCGGTGAGCATTGCCGCCAGCGCAAGCGAGCCAGCCAGAAGCCTCGCCTTGCCGGGCAGTGCGCTGCCGACTAAGTTCCAGCCGAATGGGGCGCAAGCCCCGCGGAGGTTATGCATGTTTTCCGGATCCATCACTGCCCTCATTACGCCCTTCGCGAACGGCAAGATCGACGATGCCGCGTTCCAGCGCTTCGTCGACTGGCAAATCAAACAAGGTTCGAACGGACTTGTGCCCAGCGGTTCGACCGGCGAGTCGGCGACACTGTCCCATGAGGAGCACGAGCATGTCATCCGCTTGTGCATTGAGGCAACTGACAAACGTGTGCCGATCATCGCCGGCACCGGGTCCAACTCGACGTCCGAGGCGATCAGCCTGACCCGCGCCGCCGAGAAGCTCGGCGCCGACGCGGCCCTTGTGGTGATGCCCTATTATAACAAGCCGAGCCAGGAGGGGCTGTATCAGCACTACAAGGCGATCCACGATTCGTCGGGCCTGCCGATCATCATCTACAACATCCCGGGCCGCAGCGTCGTCGATATGAGCGTGGATACGATGGCGCGCTTGGCCAAGCTGCCGCGCATTGCCGGCGTGAAGGACGCGACCGCCGACCTGACGCGGCCGACCCGGATGCGCCACGCCATCGGCCCCGATTTCTGCCAGCTGTCGGGCGAGGATCCCTCGATCTGCGCCTTCCTGGCCCAGGGTGGCCATGGCTGCATCTCCGTTACCGCCAATGTCGCGCCGGCGCTGTGCTCCGGCCTGCAGGCGGCTTGGCGTGCCGGCAATATCGAGGAAATGGCGCGCGTCCGCGATCTGCTGACGCCGCTCAACGCCGCCCTGTTCGCCGAGGTCAATCCGGTGCCGGTGAAATATGCGGCGAGCCGCCTCGGCTTCGGCTCCGCGTCGCTGCGCCTGCCGCTGATCGAGGCCTCGGCCGAAACGCGGGCGCTGGTCGACGAGGCGATGCGCTTCGCCGGGTTGCTGAACTGACGCCATGGCCGCTTCAGAGCCCCAGCCGGGTAAGATCGCCGCGCAGAACCGCCGGGCGCGGCACGACTATCTGATCGAGAGCACGGTCGAGGCCGGCATCGTGTTGGCCGGGACCGAGGTGAAGTCGCTGCGCACGGGCCAAGCCAGCATCGCCGAGGCCTTCGCGCGGGAGGATGGCGGCGAGCTGTTCCTGGTCAACGCCCATATCCCGGAATACCAGCAGGCCCACAAGCTGCTGCAGCACGAGGTCAAGCGGCCGCGCAAGCTGCTCCTCCACCGCAAGGAAATGGCCAAGCTGATGGCCTCGATCAAACGGGAGGGCGTCACCATCGTGCCGCTGTCGATCTATTTCAATCCGCGCGGCATGGCCAAGGTCCAACTCGGCCTGGCCAAGGGCAAGCGATTGGCCGACAAGCGGCAGGCGGAGAAGGATCGGGACTGGCAGCGCGATAAGGCCCGGCTGATGCGCAACAAGTGAGACTGCCGGCCGTATTTCTGCTCGTTCTTGTGGTGCTCTGTCTTCCGCTGCAAGCGCAGGCGGGCCGGCTGGAGCAGATCAAGGCGCGGGGCTATCTGACTTGCGGCTATAAACCTGGGATTCCGGGGTTTTCGCGCGTGTATCCCGATGCGGGCGCTTTGGGTTTTGACGCCGACACGTGTCGGGCGGTCTCGGTGGCGATTTTCGCTGATCCCAGCCGAGTGCGGTTTGTTGATGCCGGGTCCTTCCAGGATCTGAAGACGAATCCCGATATCGATCTCGCCGTCAGGCGCCTGTCATGGACTCTGACCCGTGAAGGAACTGACGGACTGATATTCGGCCCCATCACCTTTTATGACGGCCAGGGTTTCCTGGTGCTGAAGGCAAGCGGAATCGCATCCGGCCTCCAGCTTAATGGCAAGCGCATTTGTGTCGACCCTGGAGAGAGTTGGGCTGGAAATCTCATCCGCTACGTGAAGATGAACAACGTCAAGGCCGAAGTGATCGTCACCGCCGGGCCCGAGGATAGCCAGCAGCGTCTCTTCTCAGGAAAATGCGACGCCTACAGTGCCGACAAATCCATGCTGGGCGCGGTGCGGGCGAGCGAGAAGCATCTGGATGATTCCGTCATCCTGGGAGACGAAATATCGAAGGAGCCGCTGGCCCCGATCATGCGCGAGGGTGACGACCAGTTTTTTCAAATCGTCCGCTGGACGATCTTCGCCATGATCGAAGCTGAGGAGCTGGGCGTTACGTCGAAAAATATCGACGCAAAGCTTGGCAGCGACGACCCGGATATCATGCGGCTGCTAGGAAAAATTCCAGGCAACGGTAAGGCTTTAGGTCTTACCGAGGATTGGGCCTACCAAATCATCAAAGCCCTGGGAAATTACGGCGAGATGTTTTCCCGCAATCTCGGTTCCGACAGCGTGATCAAGCTCGATCGCGGCCGCAACAACCTCTGGACGAACGGGGGCCTGATGTACGCGCCCCCGCTACGTTAATTCGCGGCAACTTCCTTCGCCATGACGAAGTCGATCTCGAACGTGCCCTCGCCCTTCTGCGGCACGGCATCGGTCTTCGGCGTCACGATCTTATAGCCCTTCTTGGCAGCCTGAATGGTGATCTTGCTGGGGTCGATGGCCTCGCCATTGTCCTTGATCTGGGCGCCGACATCCGGGCTGCGGTAATGGCCGACGGAGTCGTTGTCGAACGGGAAGGTCATGCCGACTCCGTCGACATGGATCGTCATCTCGACATTGTCGAGATAGTTGCCGTCCGTGTCCTTGATATGGCCGAAATAGACCAGATCGACATGGCCGTGCTCGGGCGCGGGCAGGAAGAATTCGCCGCCATTGGCGAAAGTCGGCGCCGATGCCATCAGGCTCAGCCCGAGAATGCTTCCCCCCAAGGCCAGTAGTTTCACTGGGCGTTTCATTGAATCCTCCATAGACGATTCAATCATAAGATACCTCATCCCCCACAGTCAAAAATTTGGGGATGGTCGTTTAAAAAAACCAGCGCTTTTCATAGATCAGGACGACCAGCACAAGCGCCGCTGGAATGAGGCCCGCCCAGGTTGGCGACAGCCGGTCGGCCAACCGCCGCGGCACCAGCAAGGTGATCGGCGCGCTGACCAGCAAAGCCGCCGCGATCCAGCCATACCAGGAGATGGGCGG
>DATBAZ010000325.1:0-3540 GCA_036271255.1 Alphaproteobacteria bacterium | reverse complement strand
CGATGAACGCATCCCAGTCGATCTTCAGGCCTGCCTTCGGGGCGACGAAGATGATGCCGTGGCGCTCGATCGCATCCAGCGGCACCAGCCCATGCTCGGCCTTGTCGGGATCGCCGAAGCTGGAATTGCAGCTGATGCCCTTGAGTTTCCCGTCGAGGTCGTAGGCCCAGGCATGATAGGGGCAGGTGAAGCCCGCGCCGGTATTGCCCCGCTCGTCATAGACCAGGGCTGCGCCGCGATGGCGGCAGGCATTGACGTAGGCCTTCACCTGGCCCGCCTTGTTGCGGGTGACGATGGTCGGCGTGCCGAAATCGTCGATGTTGAGATAGTCGCCGGGATTGGCGATGTCCTGCGACAGGCCGGCGACGAACGGCGTTTCGTCGAAAATGGCACGGCGCTCGGCGGCGAAGATATCCGGGTCGGTATAGTTGCGGGCGTCGACCTCCATGAAGCTGTCGGTCTCTTCCGGCCGGCCCTCATCCGACAGCGCGATCAGCCGCTCGGCGAGGTTCACCATGGTCTGGCGGTTGGCGTCCTTCATGCCGCCGCGGTCCATCCGGGCAGTCATGTCGGTCATCACGCCGACGACTTCCTCGTCCGTCATCTTCAGCTTGAACATCGCGTCCTCCCACCTGGCTCGGTCGTCAGATTTGGCTTGGTCGTACAGATTGTTTGCGCGCGAGATTACGGCGGGGGCAGGGGGCGGGCAAGCGCCTTGGCTTCGCATTGCGCCTCCCCAATTGTTGAACTGTCGGACAGAAACTGCGATTGTCCCGGCCTTCCAGAAAGGTGCCTGCCATGACCGAGCCATCCCTTCCGCTCAAGAAATTGTTCGACCTCACCGGCCGGATCGCGATCGTCACCGGCGGCTCGCGCGGGCTGGGCTTCCAGATGGCCGAGGCGCTGGGCGAGTTCGGCGCAACGGTGATCCTGACCGCGCGCAAACAGCACGAGCTGGACGCCGCGGTCGAGAAGCTGACCGCGCAGGGCGCCAAGGCGGCGGCCTGGGCCGGGGATTTCAGTAAGGACGAGACGGTGCCGGTCTTCCTCGACTGGTTGAAGGCCAATTACGAGCGGATCGACATTCTGGTGAACAATGCCGGCACCAGCTGGGGCGCCGATGCGGAGGATTATCCGATCGACGGCTGGAACAAGGTGCTCTCCACCAACCTGACCGGTCCGTTTCTGCTGACTCAGGCGATCGCCAAGCAGTATCTGATCCCGCAGGGCAAGGGCCGGGTGATCAACATCGCCTCGGTCGAGGGGCTGCAGGGCCATCACGTCTCGATGGGCGGCATGATCGGCTACACCGCGGCCAAGGGCGGCATGGTCAACCTGACCCGGGGCCTGGCTGCCGAATGGGGCCGCTACGGCATCACCGTGAACGCCATCGCCCCGGGCTATTTCCCCTCCAAGCTGACCGCGGTGATCCTGCAGAAGATCGAGGGTTTCGTGGTCGAGAACACACCGATGGGCAAGCTCGGCAACGACAATGATCTCAAGGGCACCGTCCTGCTGTTCGCATCGGATGCCGGCGGGCATATTTCGGGGCAGACGTTAGCGATTGATGGTGGGGCTACGGTTATTTGATGCAGTCTTCGCTTCTCCATTTCATCGCCTCCCCCCTTGAGGGGGAGGTCGGACCGAAGGTCCGGGTGGGGGGTGATGTTGCCGCCTTCTCGATGCCAGCCGACATGCTTCGGCAGTACCCCCCACCCGTCGACGCGAAGCGTCGCCGACCTCCCCCTCAAGGGGGGAGGCGAAGAGAGCGTGGGATTCGGTCCCAATGACCTTCATCGATCCACGCAATGTCGCCTTCTGGCTCTATGACTGGCTGGGCGCCGACGCGCTGACCGGCCATCCGGCCTACGCCGACCACTCGCGCGAGACCTTCGACGCGATCCTGGAACTGGCTGAAAAACTGGCGGCGGATCGGTTCGCACCGCACTACAAGAAATCCGACCGCATCGAGCCGACCCTGGAGAACGGCGTCGTCCGCGTGCTGCCTGAGATTCGCGAGGCAATCGCGGCCTATGCCGAGGCGGGGCTGTTCGCGGCTTCGTTTGCGCCCGAACATGGCGGGCTCGGCCTGCCGCATGTCGTCGACGCGGCGGCGATGGCCCATTTCATGGCGGCCAATGTCTCGACCGCCGCCTTTCCGATGCTGACCGCGGGCAACGCACGGGTGCTGACCAAGTTCGGCACCAAGGCGCAGATCGAGACATTCGCCTTGCCTGAGATCGAAGGCCGGACGATGGGCACGATGTGCCTGTCGGAACCGCAGGCCGGTTCGTCCCTGGCCGACGTCATGACGCGCGCCGTACCCGACGGCGAAGACGAGTTGGGCCCGCGCTATCGCCTGACCGGCAACAAGATGTGGATCTCGGGGGGTGACCACGACGTCACGCCCAACATCATCCATCTGGTGCTGGCCAAGATCCCGGATGCCGACGGCAAGCTGCCGGCCGGCACCGCAGGCATCACCCTCTTCATCGTGCCCAAGCTGCTGCCGGACGGCACCCGCAACGACGTCACCGTCGCCGGCCTCAATCATAAGATGGGCTATCGCGGCATCTCGAACTGCCTGCTAAATTTTGGTGAGCGGGAGGGGGCGGTCGGCTGGCGGCTGGGCGAGGCGGGGCACGGGCTCGCGATCATGTTCCATATGATGAACGAGGCGCGGATCTTCGTCGGCCTCGGCGCCGCCGGGCTGGCGGCGCGCGGCTATCATCATTCGCTCGACTATGCGCGCGACCGGCTGCAGGGCCGGCCGGCCGCGGTCAAGGACCCGACCCAGCCGCAGAGTCCGATCATTCAGCATGCCGACGTGAGGCGCATGCTGCTGGCCCAGAAGGCCTTTGCCGAGGGCGCGCTGTCGCTGATCCTGTTCTGCGCCCATCTGATCGACCGCGAAAAACTGGCCGGCGACGAGATCGAACGCACGCGGCTTTCCAATCTGCTCGGCCTGCTGACACCGATCGCCAAGAGCTGGCCCTCCGAATTCGGCCTCGCTGCCAACGACCACGCCATCCAGATCCATGGCGGCTACGGCTATACGCGCGACTTCGATGTCGAGCAGGTCTATCGCGACAATCGGCTGAACCCGATCCATGAGGGCACGCACGGTATCCAGGCGATGGACCTGCTGGGCCGCAAGATCATCCGCGACAAGGGCGTGTCGCTGGCTGCGCTGGGCGCGGAAATCGCCCAGACCGTCGCCGACGCCTCGGCGATCCCGGCGCTGGCCGGGCAGGCGAACCGGTTGAACGAAGTGTTGGACAAGGTGGACAGCACGGTGGCGATCCTGCGCGCGGCGAATGCCGATCCGCTCGCCAATGCCTCGCCGTTCCTCTCCGCCTTCGGCCACTTGGTCGTCGGCTGGCTGTGGCTGGATCAAGCCGTCACCATATTCAACGATGCGGATATCGACCGCGCCTTCCGCGAGGGCAAGCTGCGCGCCTGCCGCTATTTCATCGAGGTTGAGCTGCCCAAGGCACTGCCGCAGTTCGATCTGGTCGCATCGCTGAACGATGCCGCCGC
>DATBAZ010000324.1:0-3649 GCA_036271255.1 Alphaproteobacteria bacterium | reverse complement strand
CAGCCAGAACAGTTGCTCATTCGAAAAGCCGAACCCGACCAACGGCAGCTTCGCCACCACCACCGACCAGACCATCCAGACGGCAAACGACAGCAACAGGCTTGGCACCGAAATCCACAGATTGCGCCGTGCAATCCGGCGGCCGGTCGTGCTCCAGAATGGGGTGTCTTCCGGCCGCCAGTCCTTGATCGCCCCCGTGGCGGCGAGCGCGCCGTGCTGTGCCGCGCCATGCAGCGGCTGCATTTCCGGCAGCTCCGGCAAGGTCGAGATCGCGACGCCGGACATCTGTGCCGAACGCTCCATCTGGCGGATCGCGACGTGCATCCAGACCAGCGCCGTGAAGACCAAGGCGAACAGCAGCCAGAAGCAGCTCTGCCAGATGCCGGTCAGATCGCTCAGCGCGCCGAAGGCTATGGGCATGATAAAGCCGCCGAGACCGCCGACCAGGCCGACAACACCGCCGACCGCGCCGACCCGATCGGGATAATAGACCGGGATGTGTTTGTAGACCGCCGCCTTGCCCAGGCTCATGAAGAACCCCAGCACCGAGGCAACGATCATGAACCCGATCACGCCCAGACGGGCCGAGAACTCAACCGGCCCGTGGCTGCCCTGCATCACGTAATGGGTTGGCGGGTATGACAGGATGAAGGTGCAGATGACGGACACCAGGAACGTCCAGTACATCACCCGCCGCGCACCGAATTTATCGGCGAGGTGGCCGCCGTATGCCCGGAAGACCGACGCCGGAATCGAGTAGCACGCCCCGATCACACCCGCCGCCGCGACCCCGACGCCGTAGACGCCGATCAGGTAGTGCGGCAGCCATAAGGCTAACGACACGAAACCGCCGAAGACGAAGAAATAGTAAAGCGAGAAGCGCCACACCTGGACATTCTTCAACGGCTCCAGCATCGCCGAAAGCGAGTCCGGCTGCTGGCCGGAGAGGCGTCGCTGCCTCAGCTCGGGGTCGTCCTTCGTCATGACCAGGAACACGACGGCGATCACTGCCAACGCCGCCGCCCATACCAGCGCCACACCCTGCCAGCCATACGCCAGCATGACCGAAGGCGCCGCCAGCTTGGTGACTGCGGCACCGACATTGCCGGCGCCAAAAATCCCCAGTGCCGTGCCCTGCTGCTCTTTCGGGAACCACTTCGCGACATAGGCGATGCCGACCGAGAACGAACCGCCGGAGATGCCCACGCCGAGCGCGGCCAGCAGGAAGGTCGGGTAGTCATAGGCCAGCGTCAGCAGCGCGGTCATCACGGCCGCCGACAGCATGGTGATGAAGAACACCAACCGTCCACCATACTGGTCGGCCCAGATGCCGAGGATCAGCCGGATCAATGAGCCGGTCAGGATCGGTGTGCCCACCAGCAGACCCAACTGGGTATCGGTCAGCCCGAGATTCCGCTGAATCTGGATGCCGATGATCGCGAAGATGCTCCAGACCGCGAAGCACACGGTGAAGGCGGCGGTCGAAAACCATAGGGCGCGCCGCTGATCGGCTTGATGTACCGATGCGCTTGTCATCGTCAGATCCCTTGAATTTGCAGGGGAAGCATGGGTTCGGGGCCGTCCAGCAACGGGTCGAGTTGAAAGCGTGCGCGCGCCGCAGCGGCGTTCTCCAGGTGGACCAGATCGCCTTCGACCCGGAGGCCGTGCCTGGCCAGGGTCGCCAGCGTTCGCGAGAAGGTTTCCCGCGTCATGCCGAGTTGCGAGGCGATGAGGCGCTTCTCCAGCGGCAGCCGGACCGGCTGGCCAGGCGTGGCATCCTCGGTCAACCGCAGCAGATAGCAGCCGACCCGTTCCTCGGCTGAGCGGAGTTGCAGGTTCTTTGCGTGCTTGATCTGGCGGCGGAACTGCGCGGCCTGGCAGGCCAGAACGGCGAGGCACAAGGCACGGTCCGACACCACCGCCTGACGAAACGCCTCTGCCTGGATCATGACGAGGGTCGCCTCGTCCAGTACACGGGCGCGCAGCAGGTAGGGTTGCTGGTTCAGGACGGCGGCCGGAAGCAAGAGGTCGGGGGCACGCACGAACTCGACCAGCGTTTCCTCGGCACCACGGGCGGCCAGCAGCTCGATGCTGCCCTGGACCAGCAACTGCGCGAATGCCGGGGATTCCGCCTGCTCGAACAAGACGCTGTTGGGCGGCATCCGATGAAGCATCGACAACTCCGCCAGCCGGTCCAGCGTCGCCACCGGCACCGCGGCCAGCCATGGCGTTCGCGCGAGTGCCTCGCGCGATGTGGACACCGGCGGGGTTTTCGCTGAATTTTGTAACACGTCCATATCGATTGCCGGTCCTCGTGTGACGTCCGCCGGCTGGAGAAAAGATCTTGCGCGACGTCACGCTATCAAAGCGCACACATCACGAAATAGCTTTGATCCAGATCAATGCTACCACGTGACTTCACGCCAATACTGCGCCCTGCCTTGGGTGCCCCGGCTCCCGAGACTCGTTCGATCCTCGCAGGAACCCAGGAATGAGTCACTTTCTCGACCGGCTGACCTTCTTCAAGAAGCAGGTCGACACGTTCTCTAACAGATACGGAATCGTTACGAATGAGCCGCGGGCCTGGGAGGACGGCTATCGCAAGCGCTGGCAGCATGACAAAATCGTTCGCTCGACCCACGGCGTAAACTGCACCGGGTCCTGTTCCTGGAAGATCTACGTCAAGGGCGGCATCGTCACCTGGGAGACCCAGCAGACCGACTATCCGCGCACGCGGCCCGACCTGCCGAACCACGAACCGCGCGGCTGTGCGCGTGGCGCCAGCTATTCCTGGTATCTCTACTCAGCCAACCGCGTGAAGCACCCGATGGTGCGTGGCCGGCTGCTGAAGCTGTGGCGGGACGCCAGGGCCGTTCGCACCCCGGTCGCGGCCTGGGCCTCGATCGTCGAGAACGCCGACCAACGCGCCAGTTACACCAGCAAGCGTGGCCTCGGTGGCTTCGTCCGCGCAAGCTGGGACGAGGTCAACGAGATCATCGCCGCGGCGAACGCCTATACGGTGCGTCGCCATGGCCCGGATCGGGTCATTGGCTTCTCGCCGATCCCGGCGATGTCGATGGTCAGCTACGCCGCCGGCGCGCGCTATCTGTCGCTGCTGGGCGGCGTCTGCCTGTCCTTCTACGATTGGTATTGCGACCTGCCGCCGGCCAGCCCGATGACCTGGGGCGAGCAGACCGACGTGCCGGAAAGTGCCGACTGGTACAACGCGGGCTTCCTGATGCTGTGGGGATCGAACGTCCCGCAGACCCGCACCCCGGATGCACATTTCTACACCGAGGCTCGCTACAAGGGCGCCAAAAGTGTCGTCGTCTCGCCGGATTATGCCGAGGCGACCAAGTTTGCCGATCTGTGGCTGCACCCGAAGCAGGGCACCGATGCCGCGCTGGCGATGGCCATGGGCCACGTCATCCTGCGCGAGTTCCACCTTGATCGCGCGACGCCCTACTTCCAGGACTACATCCGCCGCTACACCGATCTGCCGATGCTGGTTCGTCTGGTCAGGCAAGGCGACCACTATGTTCCCGAACGCTTGCTGCGCGCCGACGATTTCGTCGAGAACCTGGGCGAGGCGAACAATCCTGACTGGAAGACCGTCGCGTTTGGCGATGACGGTGCGCCGGTCGTGCCG
>DATBAZ010000323.1:0-10411 GCA_036271255.1 Alphaproteobacteria bacterium | reverse complement strand
CGTCGTCCAGCGCCGACGGGCCTTTGTAGAGCTGCTGGGCGATATCGGGCTTCAGCGCCTTCCGCCAGCGGTCGCCCCTTATGTCCGTGGCGATGCCATGCTCGGTCAGCAGGCGTGTCAGGAATTGGGCGCGGTCGTCGTAGGGGGAGCCGGTGAAGGACACGTCGATGGTCCGCCGTTCCTCACCCCAGTCCTCCGGCGGCGCGAAATGGACGGTGGGTTCGTAGGCGAGCGGCACGCGGATCACCGCCTTGGCTCCCGCCTTCCGGTAGTCTTCCAGATTGATCTCACGCGGCACGAAATGCAGGTCGTAGGCGGGGATGGCGGCGAGCAGATGGCGCCAGCCCGGTTCGCCCATTCGGCCGAAGGGGTTGTCCAGATTGTACTGGATGATCGGCGCGATGGTCTTGGAGAGCGAATGCACCGTATCCGGCCACAGGAAGACCGGCTTGTCGACCAGGATGTATTTGGGGAGGCTTACCTCCGCGGCGCGCTGGAAGTCGCGGTTCAGCTGGTCGATCGCCGGGCCGAACAGGAGGCGGTGATAGAGAAAATTGGCGATCCGCCCGGCCCCGCGCAGATAGTCGGCGAAGTTGAACGGCACGACCTCATAGCCCAGCCGCTCCAGCGCCATCATGCGGTGCCGCGCCGTGCTGCCGGGATCGATCGGTCCGCCAAACAGGATTTTCGCGCGCGCCACTCTGCCCCGCCCAACTGGTAGGACAGCACTAAACACCTCGCCGCCACATGGCTATATGTTCCGCCGATGACCGACACGCTCACCCACACCGATATCGTTACCGACGGCTGGATCGACCGGCGGATGCCGCATTGGACCCGGCCCTACCTCAAGCTTGCCCGTCTGGACCGGCCGACCGGGATCTGGCTGCTGCTGCTGCCCTGCTGGTGGGCGATCGCGCTGGCGAGCCCGACAGCGGCGACCGGGATCGGCACGACCGTGCTGTTCACCATCGGCGCCGTCGTCATGCGGGGCGCCGGCTGCACGGTGAACGATATCATCGACCGCAAGATCGATGCCCAGGTCGAACGCACCAGGGGCCGCCCCCTGCCCTCGGGCCAGGTCAGCCTGTTCGGCGCGCTCGTGTTCTTAGGCCTGGAGCTGCTGCTCGGCCTCATCGTGCTGATCCAGCTCAACCGGCTCACCATCGCGCTCGGCGTTGCCTCTCTGGTGCTGGTCGGGGTCTATCCGCTGATGAAGCGGCTGACCTGGTGGCCGCAGGCCTTTCTCGGCCTCACCTTCAACTGGGGCACGATCATGGGCTGGGCCGCCGTTACCGGCCATGTCGGCTGGGGCGCGTTCCTGCTCTATGCCGCCGGCTTTTGCTGGACCCTGGTCTACGACACGATCTACGCCCACCAGGATGCGCGCGACGACGCCGCTGCCGGGGTGAAGTCGACGGCTTTGTGGTTCGGCCGGTTCAGCCGCCTGTGGATGATCGGCTTCGCGGTGGCGATGCTGGCCCTGCTGGAGCTGGCCGCCGAAGTCACCGGCCTCGGCCAGGTCTTCCAGTACGCCCTGATCCTGATCGCCGCGCATCTCGCCTGGATCGTCCTGCTGTGGAAGATCGACGATCCGCGCGATTGCCTGCGCCGTTTCCAGGCCAGCCGCTGGACCGGACTGCTGGTCGTTCTCGCCTTCGTGCTCGGGCGCGTCTTCCATTGAGTGATAGACACACTCGATTCGTGCGCGACAACACCGTCGTCACCCATGCCTCGGCGGTGCCGGAGATCGCGCTGCATCTCGCCTCAGAGGTGACGCCGCTCTGGCATGCCACCGAAACCTATCTGGAGCAGAACAACCTGCCGCCGCCCTATTGGGCCTTCGCCTGGCCGGGCGGCCAGTCCTTCGCCCGGCTGCTGCTGGACCGGCCGGAACTGGCGCGGGCACGCCGGGTGCTCGATTTCGCCTCGGGCAGCGGCATTTCCGCCATCGCCGCAGCCAAGGCCGGCGCCACCCAGGTGGTCGCGACCGAAATCGACGCCTTCGCCGTCGCGGCGCTGGGCCTCAACGCGGCGCTGAACGATGTCGGTTTCGAGGTTTTCGAGGGCGATATCCTGGCCGAGCCACCAAGCGACTGGGACCTGATCCTGGGTGGCGACGTTTGTTACGAGAAGCCGATGGCCGAGCGGACCATGGCTTGGCTCGATCTCGCCGCTGCCCGCGGGGCGGAGGTGCTGCTCGCCGATCCGGGCCGCGCCTATCTGCCGAAAAGCGGCCTCGACGAGATCGCGCGTTACGATGTGCCGACACCGCTCGATCTCGAAAATCGCAAGATCATGACCACACTGATATATCGATACAGTCCTTCCCGCTGATTCATCCGCCTTTCCAGGAAATCCGACCCAGCATGACCGCCGATCTGCTCAACCTTCTCGAAGACACCATCCAGCGCGCAATCAAGGGCGGGGCCGACGCCGCCGACGCCCTGGCCTTCGACAGCCAGTCGCTCAGCATCGCCCGCCGGCTGGACAAGCCGGAGCGGCTGGAGCGATCGGAATCGCGCGACCTGGGGCTGCGCGTCTTCGTCGGCAAGCGCCAGGCGATGGTGTCGACCAGCGAGCGCACGCCGGAGGCCTTGGCCGAGCTGGTCGAGCGCGCGGTCGCCATGGCCAAGGCCGTGCCGGAGGACCCGCATTGCGGCTTGGCCGATCCGTCCGATCTGGCGCGCAATTGGGGCGATTACGATCAGGCCGATCCGGTTGAGCCGTCCGTGGATGCAATGATCGCCCAGGCCTCGGAAGCCGAGGCGGCCGCCGTCGCGGTCAAGGGCGTGACCAATTCCGAGGGCGCCGAGGCCGGCTGGGGCCGCAGCGACATCGCGTTGGTCGCCTCCAACGGCTTTGCCGCATCTTACGCCCGCACCAGTCACAGCCTGTCCGTCTCGGTCCTCGCCGGCGAAGGCGCGGGCATGGAGCGCGATTACGACTTCCCCTCCGCCGTCCATGCCGAAGACCTCAAAAGCGGCGCCGAGATCGGCCGCGGCGCCGGGGAGCGGGCGGTGCGCCGCCTCAATCCGCGCAAGGGCCCGACCGCGACCATGACGGTGGTGTTCGACCCGCGCGTCTCCAACGGCTTCGTCAGCGGCCTGGCCGGCGCGATCTCCGGCCCGTCCATTACGCGCGGCACCTCGTTCCTGCGGGACAAGATGGGGGCGCAGCTGTTCGCGCCGGGAATCGAGATCGTCGACGACCCGTTCCTGGTGCGCGGCCTGCGCTCCCGCCCGTTCGACGGTGAGGGCGTGGCCCCCAGCCGGCGTGCGGTAATCGAGGATGGGCGGCTCACCACTTGGCTGCTCGACCTGCGCTCGGCCCGGCAGCTCGGCCTCCACACCACCGGCCATGCCGCGCGCGGCACCGGCGGCCCGCCCACCCCCTCGCCCAGCAACCTGGCGATGATGCCGGGCAAGCTGACGCCCGAGGCGCTGATCGGCGAGATCGAGACCGGCTTCTACGTCACCGAGCTGATGGGCATGGGCCTCAACGGCGTGACCGGCGATTACAGCCGGGGCGCCGCGGGGTTCTGGATCGAGAAGGGCAAGCTGACCTACCCGGTCAGCGAGATGACGGTCGCCGGCAACCTCAAGGACATGTTCCCCCGCATGATCCCGGCCAACGATCTGGTCCGGCGCTACGGCATCGATGTCCCGACCCTCCGCATCGACGGGATGACGGTGGCTGGCCTCTAAATCGTTGTATCTCTTGGGCTATCTGTAACAAAACTGTTACATTTATCAGGGCTTTATCAGCCCTGCCGTGCGATTCTGGCGTAGCCAAGCCGCGAGTCGACTCTGTATATCCCGCCCCGGGATCGGATGCCCGGAGATAGCGTATGCAGCACGACACCGAGGGTACGAGGCACTACCGCACGATCTGGTTGTCTGACATCCACCTCGGCACCAAAGGCTGCCAGGCGGATCTGCTGCTGGAATTCCTCAGGGAAACGGAATCCGACCATCTCTTCCTCGTCGGCGACATCATCGACGGCTGGCGGCTCACCAAGAGCTGGTATTGGCCGCAGGCGCATAACGACGTCGTCCAGAAAGTGCTGAGAAAAGCGCGCAAGGGCACGCGGGTCGTCTACGTCCCCGGCAATCATGACGAAGGCTTCCGGCAATATTGCGGAATGGATTTCGGCGAGAACATCCTGGTGTCGGACGACTTCGTCCACACGACCGCCGACGGTCGCCGTTTCCTGATCACCCACGGCGACAAGTTCGACGCGGTCATGAACTACGCCAAGTGGCTCGCCAAGATCGGCGATTATGCCTACTCGATCGCGATCATGATCAATGTCTGGTTCAACACGATCCGCCGCAAGCTGAACCTGCCTTATTGGTCGCTGTCGGCCTATCTCAAGCACAAGGTCAAGAACGCGGTCGAGTTCATCGGCGCCTTCGAGACCGTGCTGGCCGAGGAGGCGCGCCGCCATCATGTCGACGGCGTGATCTGCGGCCATATCCACCACGCCCAGATGCGCGACATCAACGGCATCACCTATTGCAACGACGGCGACTGGGTCGAAAGCTGCACGGCGCTGGTCGAGCATGCCAGCGGGAAGCTGGAAATCCTCCACTGGTCTGAGCTCCGGCTCGAGCAGCACCCGGAACGCCAGCTCGACGCCGCATAAGGGATCTATTTCCAGCGTGAGAATCCTGTTCATCACCGATGCGTGGCATCCGCAGATCAATGGGGTCGTGCGCACGCTGAGCACCACGGGCAAAGAGCTGGAGAAGATGGGCCACACGATCGGCTTCATCGGGCCCGATCAGTTCAAGACCATGCCGCTGATCGGCTACACCGAGATCCAGGTCGCGGTGAATCCGCGCCGCAAGCTGGAGCGGCTGATCGAGGAATTCGCCCCCCAGGCCATCCATATCGCAACCGAGGGACCGTTGGGCTGGGCCGGCCGGGCAATCTGCCGGCGCAAGGGGCTGGCCTTCACCACCTCGTACCATACCAGCTTTCCCGAATATCTGGCTGAGCGCTGGCCGATCCCGAAATCGCTGTCCTACGCCGTGCTGCGGAATTTCCATGCCGCCTCCTCAGCCGTGATGGTGGCGACGCCGACCATCTCCCGTCTGTTGGCCGAGCGCGGCTTCGCCAATATAAGGCGCTGGACACGGGGCGTGGACACCGACCTGTTCCGCCCGCGCGCCAAGGACTTCCTGGATGCGCCGCGCCCGATCTCGATCTATGTCGGGCGCGTCGCGGTGGAGAAGAATATCGAGGCTTTCCTGAACGCCGACATTCCCGGCACCAAGTTCGTCGTCGGCGGCGGGCCGATGCTGGCGGCGCTGATGAAGCGATACCCCGGCGTCCGTTTCGCCGGCCCGCGCGAGGGCGAAGAACTCGCCGCCTATTTCGCGGCGGCGGATGTATTTGTTTTTCCGTCGCGTACCGATACGTTCGGGCTCGTGATGCTGGAGGCGCTCGCCTCCGGCGTGCCGGTCGCCGCCTATCCGGTGGCCGGGCCGCTGGACGTGGTCGGCGACACCGATGTCGGGGTGTTGGATGAGGATTTGGGACGCGCGATCCGCCGGGCGCTGGAAATCGACCCGGCCCGCTGCCGCGAATTTGCCCTCAGGCATTCGTGGCAGGCTGCCGCGCATCAATTTCTGAGCAATGTCCACCCCTGCACCCCCGACAGCCAGGCCGCCTAGCTCGTTTCTGCTCAGCCTCTACGCGACATTGCTGGAAGCCGGCAGCCCGCTGCTGGAGCTGTATCTGCGCCGCCGCCTGAAGGCCGGCCGGGAAGACACACAGCGTTTCGGCGAACGCCACGGCATCGCCTCCCGCCCCCGTCCCGAAGGCTTCCTGATCTGGTTCCACGCCGCCAGCGTCGGCGAATCCATGTCGATGCTGCGCCTGCTCGACCGGCTGCTGGAGGAGCGGCCGGGCCTGTCGATCCTGGTCACCACCGGCACAGTGACGTCGGCCGCGATGGTGGCGGAGAGGCTTAAAGACCGCGTCGTCCATCAATATGTGCCGGTGGACCGGCCCGCCTGGGTGCGCCGTTTCCTCGATCACTGGCGGCCGGACTGCGCGATCTGGATCGAGTCGGAGATCTGGCCGAACCTGCTGACCGGCATCGCGGACCGGCAAATTCCCGCGGCCCTGGTCAATGCCCGCATGTCGGAACGGTCCCGTGCCCGCTGGTCGCTGGCCCCCAACACCATCCGCCGCCTGCTCGGCAGCTTCACGCTCTGCCTCGCCCAGACCGAGGACGAAGCTCAGCGGCTCGGCGAGCTCGGCGCGCGGGACGTGCGCTATGTCGGCCACCTCAAATTCGCCGCCGATCCGTTGCCGGCCGACGGCCAGGCGCTGGAGCAGCTCAAGAGCGCCATCGGCACGCGGCCGCTCTGGGTCCTGGCCTCATCGCATGAAGGCGAGGAGGAAATCGCGATCGCCGCGCACCGGCGGCTCACCGAACGCTTCCCCGACCTGCTGACCGTGATCGTGCCGCGCCACACCAAACGGGGCGGCGCCATCGCCGACCTCGCAGAAGCGGCCGGATTGACCGTATCTTTGCGTTCTTCCGGCCTTCCGCCGGCCATCAAAGATGGCATCTATATATCTGATAGTATGGGTGAACTTGGGATTTGGTATCGGCTGACCCGTATCGCCTGCATCGGCGGGTCGCTGGTGCCGATCGGCGGGCATAATCCGATCGAGGCGGCCCAGCTCGGCTGCGCCCTGCTCTATGGCCCGCATATGTTTACCGTCGCCGGCGTGGCCGCCGAGCTGCAGGCGGAGAACGCGGCGGTGATCGTCAGCGATGACAAGGAGTTGGCCGATGCCGTTGCCTGGCTGACCGAGGACAAGGCCGCGGCGCTGGCGATGGCCACGGCGGCGCGCGGCATCGCCGAGCGCAACCGCCATGTGCTGGACCGCGCGTTCGCCGTCCTCGACCCGCTGATCGACCGCGCCGAGCAAGGGCGCTCAAGCCCATGAAATCGCCGGCTTTCTGGCAAGACCCGGGCGCGCCGCTCGGCAGGCTTCTGGCTCCGCTCGGCTGGGCCTATGCCGGAACGACAGCATGGCGGCTGGCCCATGGCCGCCCCTGGACGGCGCCGGTACCGGTCATCTGCGTCGGCAACCTGACGGCGGGCGGCGCAGGAAAGACCCCGATCGTCCGCGACCTCGCACGCCGCCTCAAGGCCGCCGGCTGGAACGTCGGCATTCTTTCAAGAGGATACGGCGGAACCGAGCATGGCCCTCTGAGGGTCGACCCAGCGCTGCATGGAGCAGATGCAATCGGCGACGAGCCGCTCCTGCTGGCGCGCGACGCACCCTGCTGGATCGCCCGCGACCGTGCCGCCGGGGCAAAGACGATGGCCGACAAGGGCGTCGAGGTCATCCTGATGGATGACGGGCTCCAAAACCCTAGCCTGGCCAAAGACTTGTCGATCATTGTTGCCGATGGCGCGACGGGTTTCGGCAACGGCCGGGCGATCCCGGCGGGCCCGTTGCGCGAGACGATCGAAGCCGGTATCCGGCGTGCCGACGCGTTGATTGTCACCGGCGACGACAAGTGTGGCTTGCTCGAAGAATTCTCACCTGAAATCAAAACCTTGCAAACAGCTGTTACGGTGCGGGAAAACCTGCCTGCCGGTCCCCTGCTTGCCTTCGCGGGTATCGGCCGGCCTGGGAAATTCCGCGCGACACTCACCGAGGCCGGCGCGGATATCGCGGCATTCCAGGCCTTTGCCGACCATCATGCCTACAGCGCGACGGAGCTGGCCGCCCTGGCGGAGCGCGCCCGCGCGCTCGGCGCCGAGCTGGTGACGACCGAGAAGGATTGGGTTCGGCTGAACGGCGAATGGCGGCGCCGGATCAAGGCGATAGGAATCGATGTCGTATGGGGGGATGAGGCCGGCATCGCGGCGCTTCTGCAAAGGTTTGCGGGCCATGGCTGAACGCCGCCCGCTGCGCGATATCGGCTATTTCATTCAGGCCGTTCTGCTGACGCTCTTTCTCGGGCTTTGCCGGCTGCTGCCGGTCGATGGGGCCTCCGCGCTGGGCGGCTGGATCGGGCGGGCAATCGGACCCCGCATGGGGCAGAGCCGCAAGGCCTTGCGCAATCTCGCCCGCGCCCTACCGGAGAATTCGCCTGCGGAGAACCGACGCATCGTCACCGGCATGTGGGACAATCTGGGCCGGACTATCGCCGAATATCCCCACCTGCCCCGCATCTGCGCCACGCTGGAGGGCGGGCGACTCGATATAAGGGGCCTCGACCATCTCACCGCCCTGATGGGCGACGGAAAACCCGGAATCATGTGGGGCGGTCATCTCGCCAACTGGGAGGTCGCGCCCTTCTGCGCCCGCCATACCGGCCTGGACCTGGCCTTCATCTATCGCGCCCCCAACAACCAATGGGTCGACAGGCTGATCCGCCGCCTGCGCGACACGCCGCAGATGTTCCGCAAGGGGCAGGAGGGAGCAAAGGCGCTGGTCGGCGTGCTGCGCCACGGCGGCCACGCGGCGATGCTGGTCGACCAGAAGATGAATGACGGCATCCCGGTCCCCTTCTTTGGCCGCGACGCCATGACCGCACCGGCGATCGCCCAGTTCGGCATCCGATTCGGCTGCGTGCTGTTGCCGATGCGGACGGAACGGCTGGACGGCGCTCGCTTTCGGATCACCGTCTTCCCGCCGATGGAGATGCCCGACACCGGCGACCGCCCCGCCGACGAGCGGTCGATCATGGTCGCAATAAACCAGCTTCTCGAAGGCTGGATCCGGGAGCGCCCGGAACAATGGCTGTGGCTGCACCGCCGCTGGCCGGATTGAATAAGCGCGACCTTTCACCACAAACGCCCTATTCCGCGAGGGCTTGAAACATTGCCCCCGGGGTGCGACATTGCGCGTCGCGAATATTTCGCAAAGTGTACTATTTAAAACGTGAATTTCTTGCATTCACGTAAAGGGAGAGAAACCATGAAAATGAAATCCGCGGCGCTCGCTGCCTTTCTAGTCACGGCAGCGGCAGGGTCGGTTCCGGCCTTCGCGGCAACGCCCCTCTATGCAACCCCTGAGGCTGCCACTGCCGCTTGCGGCGCAGATGAGGTTGTGTGGGTCGATCTCGATCGCGGCAAGTTTTACCATAAGAACCAGGACAAATTCGCCAAGGGCAATAACGGCGGATACGCTTGCGCGAAGGCTGCCCATTCCCAGTATCGCGAGTCGCATGACTGATTGTCCGGTACGCCGGTTCGCCGGTGCCGATCCGAAAGGGCGGTCCTGCGGGATCGCCCTTTTCATTTGCGCGTGTTTTGCAGCGCAGAGCAGCCATGTGCGCGGGAATTTGCTTTCTGGAATAGTACACTGGTAGATGAGACAGGTCGTTTCATCGCATGCGACATTGTGTGCCGCAGCAAAACTTATGAGACACCCTATCTAAGAGTTGGACAGAAGTCCTGCGTCTATAAAATACGAGGAGGTCACCTATGAAATTCGCATTCGGCGCGATCGCCGCCGTCATGTTCGCCGCTGCCACCCTGCCCGCCGTCGCCGCCACCGGCATGTACAACACGCCCGAGGCCGCCGCCGCCGCTTGCGGCGCCGATGAGGTTGTGTGGATCGATCTCGACCGCGGCCGCTTCTATCACAAGAGCCAGGAAAAATTCGCAAAGGGTAACAATGGCGGCTATGCCTGCCTGAAGGCCGCCCATGCCACCTATCGCGAAGCCCACGACTGATTACCTGTGCCCTTCGGGGCAAAAGGACCTAACAAAGAAAGGGCGGCCCATCGGGTCGCCCTTTTTCTTTTGCCTAAGGTTGTGTTTTCCTCACCCTATAAACTTCAGGATCAAACAGCCCGGCCTCTCCAGACTACTAACACGATCGCAGCGAGACTCGAGAGGCTCGCCTTTCGTATTGCTTCGAACTCCGCAAGGAATGTATGGCAATCATCGGTGTTTAATACCGCGTTTCGTTGACCTGTTTTAGCTTGCTAGAGCCCGGAGGCTCATACGTTGCTCACCGCTTCGCAACAACAAATTCGAAAAGCATGCTTCCAAAATCATAAGGCAGCGGGCGCGCTTCAGGGCGCTCACCCCAACGGAAAGGCCATGCTACTATTTTATGGTGCGGAATGCGGGTTGAAACACTTAGTGATGGTCGATAAGGGCTTCAAAACCAGCGCCGAAGTCGCGCAGCAGTTTGGTCACGACATCAGAAGGTTAGTTGCCGAGGCAAAAATCGCACGTTCTGAAATAGCACAGGGCGGAGGTGGGTCGATCACTTTCCCGGAAATCCGAAAGTCGGGAGATACAAACTTAATACCGATTTCCGAATTCCATGCTGCTATGCGCTATTCCATAGATCTCGAAGCCAATGGTGCGGAGGAAGCTGCCAGCTTCTTTGACGGTCTTTGTAGCGCACTTCG
>DATBAZ010000322.1:0-8665 GCA_036271255.1 Alphaproteobacteria bacterium | reverse complement strand
ACGCTGACGTGCAGGACGCCACCGCCTATCGAATTTTGGCCATCGGCGAAGCGTCGAAGGGTTTTGGTGACGATCTGAAATCTCGCCATCCTCATGTGCCTTGGCGCCAGATTCTCGGTATGCGTAATTTACTCGCCCACGAGTATTTCATTCGTGAAAGCGAATTGATTTGGGAAACAATCCGGGTCGGGCTGCCCGAACTTGCCGATGTTTGCCGAGCAGAACTTGGTCGTCAGGAGAACCAAGAAGACTCCGCTATGACTCGTGCCGTGGAAATTCTGAGCAAGTTGCCCGAAGACATATTCGCCGACGAACGTCAGGATTCACCGCCGCAAGACAGAGACGGCCTCGACGACTAGATTGGTCCAATGTCCGTTGAGTGGTGCGAATCGGCGATCGTATTGGCGGCGCGTCCGCATGGCGAGGCGAGCGTTATCGCCACGCTGCTGACCGAGAGCCATGGCGCCCATGCCGGGCTTGTCCAGGCGGCGCGCGGACGCAAGGGCGGCGGGATGCAGCCCGGCAACAAGGCCGTAGCCCGCTGGCGGGCGCGGCTGCCCGAGCATCTGGGCAGCTTCACCATCGAATCGGAATCGAACGGCGCCGCCGCACTGATGGACGAGCCGCTGCGGCTGGTCGCCTTGCAATCGGCCTGCAGCCTGATTGCCGTCTCGACGCCCGAACGTGAACCGCATCCCGGCCTGTACGAGGCCACGTCTGCGTTGATCGAGGCGCTGCCCGGCCCGGCCTGGGATGCCGCCTATGTCGCCTGGGAGGTCGGGCTGCTGCGGTTGCTCGGCTTCGGCCTGGACCTGCAGCGTTGCGCCGCCACCGGCACCAACGACATGCTGACCTTCGTCAGCCCGCGCACCGGCCGCGCCATCTCCGAATCCGCCGCCGAGCCCTGGCGCGACCGGCTGCTGAAGCTGCCCGGCTTCCTGATCGGCCGGGGGCCGGCGGAGCCACCCGATATATTCGACGGGCTGAACCTCACCGGCCACTTCCTGGAGCGCGTCGCCTTCGCCGCCACGCACAGCCCGCTGCCGGCGGCGCGGGTCAGGTTTGTCGAGAGTTATGGCCGGTTGGTCGCCGAATCTGCTATTCCGGCAGCATGACCGATTCGACCTCAGACGGCGTCGTCGACCAGCAATTGGCGGCTATCCTGGGCGAGAAATATCTCGCCTATGCCCTTTCCACCATCATGTCCCGCTCGCTGCCCGACGTGCGCGACGGGTTGAAGCCGGTGCATCGGCGGGTGCTCTATGCGATGCGGGAGCTGAACCTCGCCTCGTCCACGCCGCCGCGCAAGTCGGCCCAGGTGGTGGGCAGCGTCATCGGCAAGTACCACCCGCACGGCGACACCGCGGTCTATGACGCGCTGGTGCGCCTGGCGCAGGATTTCTCCAGCCGCTATCCGCTGGTCGACGGGCAGGGCAATTTCGGCAATATCGACGGCGATGGCGCCGCGGCCATGCGATACACCGAAGCGCGGCTGACCGCTGTCGCCGAGGCGATGCTGCAAGGGATCGACGAGAATTCGGTCGATTTCCGCCCGACCTATGACGGGCAGGAGAACGAGCCGATCGTCCTGCCCTCGGCCTTCCCGAATCTGCTGGCCAACGGCTCGCAGGGCATCGCCGTCGGCATGGCGACCGCGATCCCGCCGCACAATGCGGGTGAGCTGGCCGACGCGCTGCTGCTGCTGATCGACAACCCGAAGGCCGAGACCGAGGAGCTGATCAAGCTGGTGCCGGGACCGGATTTCCCGACCGGCGGCGTGATGGTCGAGCCGCCGGAGGTGGTGCTCGAGGCCTACAAGACCGGCCGTGGCGGCTTCCGCGTCCGCGCCCGGTGGGAGATCGAGAAGGGCGCCCAGGGCTCCTACCAGATCATCGTCACCGAGATCCCTTATCAGGTCCAGAAATCCCGCCTGATCGAGCGGATGGCGGAGCTGCTGAACGACAAGAAGCTGCCGCTGCTGGAGGATATCCGCGACGACTCCTCCGACACGATCCGCCTGGTGCTGGTGCCGAAGAGCCGCAATGTCGAGGCGCCTGTGCTGATGGAGCAGCTGTTCCGCCTGACCGACCTGGAAAACCGCATCCCGCTCAACATGAACGTGCTCGATGGCGGGCTGGTGCCCCGGGTGATGGGGCTGAAGGACGCGCTGCGCGCCTTCCTCGACCATCGCCACGAGGTGCTGGAGCGCCGATCGCAGTTCCGCCTGACCGAGATCGACCGCCGGCTCGAAGTCCTGGCCGGTTACCTGATCGCCTATCTCAATATCGATGAGGTGATCCGCATCATCCGCGAGGAGGACGAGCCCAAGCCCACGATGATGGCCAAGTTCGGCCTCACCGACATGCAGACCGAAGCGATCCTCAACATGCGCTTGCGTTCCCTGCGCAAGCTCGAGGAGTTCGAGATCAAGCGCGAGCACGACAAGCTGTCGGACGAGCGCAAGACTTTGGTCGCGCTGCTTGCCAGCCCGGCCAAGCGCTGGGCCGCGGTCGGGCGCGAGATTCAGGAGATGAAGAAGAAGTTCGGCCAGGAGACCGAGCTTGGCCGCCGCCGTACCACCCTGGCGCTGGCCCCGGAAGTGGCCGAGATCCCACGCAACGCGCATATAGAGCGCGAGCCGGTGACGATCCTGCTGTCGGAGAAAGGCTGGATCCGCGCCGTCGGCGGGCACGACATCGATCTCGACGCGGTGAAGTTCAAGGAAGGCGACAAGGGCGGCTTCGTCGTCAAGGCAGAGACGATCGACCTGCTGCTGATCTTCTCGACCGACGGCAAGGCCTTCACGGTGGAGGTCGACAAGCTGCCCAGGGGCAGGGGCTTCGGCGAACCGCTGCGGCTGATGGTCGATCTCGGCAACGATGCGGAGCCCTTGGTCGTGATCCGCCACCGGCCGGGCGCCAAGCTGCTGGTCGCGGCCGGCGATTCGCGCGGCTTCGTCGTCACCGAGGACGACATCGTTGCCCGCACCCGCTCGGGCAAGCAGGTGCTCAACATGCCGGCCTCGGTCGAGGCGGTGGCCTGCAAGCCGGTCGAAGGCGATCATGTCGCGGTGATCGGCGACAACCGCAAGCTGCTGGTCTTCCCGCTGTCCGAGATGCCCGAGATGGCGCGCGGCCGCGGCGTGATCCTGCAGAAGCACAAGGATGGCGGCATCGTCGACGTGAAAGTCTTCGCACTGGCCGACGGCCTCTCGTGGAAGCAGGGAGAGCGCACCCGCACCGAGACCGATCTCCGTATGTGGCTGGGTGCCCGCGCCCAGGCCGGCCGCATGGCCCCGACAGGCTTCCCGAAGAGCAACAAGTTCGGCTGAATGCGCTCTGCCGACGACCCGCTGGACCTGACCGGGGCTTGGAACGGTCTCTATTCCTATCCCCGGGCCATCGAGCCGACGCCTTTCACCGCCACCTTCGTCGATGACGGCGGCTGGCTGTCCGGTGCGACAGAAGAGATCGCACGCGTGGGACCGACGCGAGGCCAGCCGCTCACCGCAACTCTGCAGGGCCGCCGAACCGGGCATTCGGTCACTTTTCTCAAGATGTACGACAACCCGCCGCCCGGTTACGACGCGGTCCAATATGCCGGCGACGTCAATCAGGACGGCAGCGAGATCGAGGGGCGCTGGATGATTCCCGGCGTCTGGTCGGGGAAATTTCTTCTGATCCGCGCCGGCGGGTTGCGTACTGCGATTGCCGAGGACGTCGCGGAGCGGGTTTAGAGCCGGCGCAAATTATTCCTTGGGCTGCGGCTGTCCCGCGTTCCCCAAGGAGTCCGTGCCGGGGTTTAGCGCGCCGGGCAGCGTTGCGCCCTGCGGGTCCGTGGTCGAGCCGCCGCCGAAGCTGCCGTCGTTTCCGGTTTTCGCCTGGTAGAGGTCACCGGCCTGTTCCGGCGCGGAACCTGAACCCGACCAAGTGGCGCTGGTCGTCTGCCGCGTCGGCGCGCCGGACTGGTCATCCTGCCCCTGCGTCTGCTGGGCCAACGCCTGTGGTGAAACCGCCAGTGCGAGCAATGCCGCGACGGCAAGAGTCTTCGTGCGCATCGACCGATCCCTCTCATCCGCGCAGGCTTCGGCACTGCGCCGCCGTTGGAATGCAGGCTGACTTACAGAGATTAAATGTGTGTTAGCGTCGGCAGCTTTCCAAAGCGCAGGATAAGCAGGACGGATTTGTATTTTCATCGGGAGCTTGTCGGGTGGGGAACATGAAGAAGCGAGGGATTGTCGCGGCGCTGATCGCGCTGGCCGGTATCGCGGCGTCGGCGCGGGCTGAGCCCGATGAAGCCGTGCGTGTCCTGCTCGACGTGTCCTACGCGCCCGATGCCGGGGATTTCGCCCTCAAGACCACACCGCTGATCCTGGAATGGTATCCCCGGATCAATGAGCTGCTCTATGGAGCGGACCATCCGCTGCCGTTCAAGCTGGTAATCGTGTCATTCCAGCATGCGCAGAGATACCCGGGCCTCACGGCCAACAATGTGATCCACATCTCGGCCGACACGATCAAGGTGATGCAGGACGACTATCGCGGCATGGTCATCCACGAGCTTACCCATGTCGTCCAGCACTATCCGTCGGGGCAGGCGGAGTCCTTGTGGGTCATCGAAGGCATCGCAGACTATGTCCGGCACGAGGCGTTCGAAAAGGACATCAAGCCGACCTTGCGGCTGAACGCGCAGGGACATCTTTACGGCTATAGCGACACGGAGCCGTTTTTTCACGGCCTGGAAAACGCCGGCGCCGACCTGACGGACAAGGGCTATCGTCGTTCCTACACCGTGGCTTCGAGCTTCCTCTACTGGCTGGAGGTGCGAAAGGACAAGCGGATCGTCCAGGACCTCAACTTGGCCTTGAGCCAGGGGCGATACACGCCCGAGCTGTTCGGCCAGTTCTGCGGCGAGCCGCTGGACGCGCTCTGGGCCGAGTTCGTCAAGGAATCCGAGAAAGCCTGATCAGAAAACAAAAAGCCCCCGCCGCGCCGGCCTGAGCCGGAGCAACGAGGGCCCCGAGGTGGTTATCGGACGGGGTCGCTAAACGACCGCGGCCGGATCAGCGGCAGTAGCCGTAATAGCCGGCGTAGTAGGGCGAGCAATAGGCGCCGTAATAACCGCCGTAGCCGTACGGGTAGCCGTAATACGGGCTGTAGCCGAGATAGACGCCAGGGCCCCAGCCCCAACCGCCCCAGCCGCCGCGGTAGCCCCAGCCACCCCAGCCGCCGTGCCAACCGCCGCCATGCCAGCCGCCGCCGCCATGGAAGTTGCCACCGCCGTGGAAGCCGCCGCCACCACCGTGGAAGCCGCCACCACCGCCACCGCCATGGTGCTGGGCCATCGCGGCCGGAGCCATCAGGCCGACGCCGGCCGCCAAAGCAACGCCCGCGGCGAGTTTACGAAGTCCGGGTATTCGGGTCTTGAACTGTTGTAAGAGTGACATGGCCACCTCCTAAGCTTGGATATCGCACCCATCACGATGACGGGGTTGTCATAACTCTGTTACGTAGTAGATGGTATCGACCCTTCGACCTGCCAAGGGAAGTTAAGGATTTGTAATCTTTCGGTCATTTCGGGTTTTTAATGTGAAATCGTCACTTTTTAGACATATTTATTTTATACGCGTGGACTGACAATTTGGACGGAATATTCCTTCGCAATAAGACGTCGGACATCGAATGGCTGCCCTGCATCCGGTGGGGTCACGCGCAGGATCGAACAAGATTATCAGTCAGGGATGTGCCATAAGGGACCGTTCCGCTTATAAGATTCCCTCTGCCGTTGCGCGAATCAGGTGCGGACGGCAATATGGCTTTTGCACTGCGGAATAGGTAAATTCTACGGAACAAGGCGTTCCATCGCCCCCGAAAAGAGTATCGGACCCATGCAGGTAATCCTCGCTCAGCCCCGTGGTTTTTGTGCCGGCGTCGAACGCGCGATCGAGATCGTCGAGCGCGCGATCGATAAATACGGGGCCCCGGTCTATGTTCGTCATGAGATCGTCCATAATCGCCATGTCGTCGAGAGCCTGCGCGCCAAGGGCGCCAATTTCGTCGATGAGCTGGACGAGGTGCCACACGGCGGCATCACCATCTTCTCCGCCCACGGCGTCGCCCAATCGGTCGAGAAAGCGGCGGCCGAGCGCGGCTTGCCGGTGATCGACGCGACCTGCCCGCTGGTTTCCAAGGTCCATATCGAAGGCCGCCGTTACGCGGCCCAGGATCGCACGGTGATCCTGATCGGCCATGCCGGCCATCCCGAGGTCGAGGGCACGATGGGCCAGATTCCTGGCGGCGTGCATCTGATCTCCACTGTCGAGGATGTGGCCAAGCTCGAGGTCGAGGACCCCAACAAGCTGGCCTATGTCACCCAGACGACGCTGTCGGTCGACGACACGCGCGTGATCATCGAGGCGCTGCGCGCCCGCTTTCCGGCCATTGCCGGGCCGGACACCAAGGATATCTGCTATGCCACCCAGAACCGCCAGCGTGCGGTGCGGGAACTGGCCAAGCTGGTAGACGTTCTGCTCGTGGTCGGCGCCAGGAACAGCTCCAACTCCCGCCGCCTCGCCGAGATCGGTACCGAGCTCGGGATTCCCAGCTATCTGATCGAGGACGCCAAGGCGCTCGATCCGGCCTGGCTGTCGGGCAAGACGTCGATCGGCATCACTGCCGGCGCCTCCGCGCCGGACACGCTGGTGACCGAATTGATTGAATCCTTGCGGCAATATGCCGATATCGAGGTCTCGACTTTGCCGGGCGTTGACGAGAATGTGCGGTTCCGGTTGCCGCCCGAGCTTACGGATCGGGCGAAAGTCGCGTAATATAGAACGGTCCGCGCCTCGGCGGATCAGGAGATAGAAGAATGGGCCTGGCCCTCAACCAAGTCATCAAAGTCGGCTCCTACGTCGTCAAGCAACAGCTCAAGGGCGTGAAGCGCTACCCGCTTGTCCTGATGCTGGAGCCCTTGTTCAAGTGCAACCTGGCCTGCTCCGGCTGCGGCAAGATCGATTATCCGGATGAGATCCTGGACCAGCGCCTGACGCCGGCGCAGTGCCTGGAGGCGGTCGACGAGTGCGGCGCGCCCGTCGTTTCCATCGCCGGCGGTGAGCCGCTGCTGCACAAGGAAATGCCGGAGATCGTGCGCGGCATCATCGCCCGCAAGAAGTTCGTCATCCTGTGCACCAACGCCCTGCTGCTCGACAAGCGCATGGACGAGTACGAGCCCAATCCGTACTTCACGTGGGACATCCATCTCGACGGCGACAAGGAGATGCATGACGCCGCGGTGGACCAGAAGGGCGTCTATGACCGCGCGGTCAAGGTGCTGAAGAAGGCCAAGGAGCGCGGCTTCCGCGTCTGCATCAACACCACCCTGTTCAACAACGCCGATCCGGAGCGCGTCGCCAAGTTCTTCGACGACGTCACGGCGATGGGCATCGACGGCATCATGACCTCGCCGGGCTATGCCTATGAGCGCGCGCCCGACCAGGCCCATTTCCTGAACCGCACCACGACCAAGAACCTGTTCCGCGACATACTGCGCCGGGGCAAGGGCAAGAAGTGGATGCTGGGCCATTCGCCCCTGTTCATGGACTTCCTGGCCGGCAACCAGACTTACAAATGCACGCCCTGGGGCAACCCGACCCGCAACTATTTCGGCTGGCAGCGCCCGTGCTACCTGATCGGCGAAGGCTATGCCTCGTCCTTCAAGGAGCTGCTGGAGACGACGGACTGGGACGCCTACGGCGTCGGCAATTACGAGAAGTGCGCTGACTGCATGGTCCATTCCGGCTTTGAGGCGACCGCCGTGCTGGATTCGGTCAAGCACCCGCTGAAGGTCGCGGTCGCCGCGATCCGCGGCCCGCGGACCGAAGGCCCGATGGCGCCGGACATCCCGCTCGATAACCAGCGCCCCGCCGAATATGTCTTCTCCGACCACGTCAAGCAGGCCATGGAACGCCTGCGCCACGCCCCCAAGGTCACCACATCAGTGGCGACCGCCGGAGCCGAGGACGGGACGTTGGCGGAGAGCGCGGAGTAGGTTTTTCGTAGGACCCATCCTACGGCTGCACACGCTTCAGCCCGCGCGTGACAGTCTATGCCCCGCCCAGCGTAGCCGCTTCAGCGCTACCCTGGTCTGGTTACCGGTGCCGATCAGCGCTGGAATCTGGGCCGGGTTCTTCAGGATCGATCCGAATACCGCCATCAGATTCGGATGGCCTTTTTCGTCCAGCGGCAGCAGTGCTGCCGGGGGCAGGCCGTGGGTCACTGGGTCTGCGACGGCGCGGATGGCGATGAAGGGGATGCCTGCTTCCATTGCCACACGGGCGACCGGGCCGCTTTCCATATCGACGACCAAGGCGCCGGTCTGCTTGCGGATCGCCCGCTTTTGCTTAGCCGTGGCGACGATCTCCCAGCTGCCGTAGACCGGGCCGACATGCGCGCGGATCATCGTGGCGCTGGAGGAAATGGCCGGGTAACGGTCGAATTCGGTGATCACCTCGTCGGCAACCACCAGCGAGCCCGAACGCAGCTTCGAGGAGAGGCCCCCGGCGATGCCGAAGCTCATCAGCGTGGTGGCGCCCGTCTTGATCAGGGCATAGGCCTGCCGCGCGGCGACATCCGGCTGGCCGCCCGAACAGAGGATATTAGGGCTGAGG
>DATBAZ010000321.1:0-20248 GCA_036271255.1 Alphaproteobacteria bacterium | reverse complement strand
CGCCCACGCCGGTCACCACCATCGTCCAGCCATACTTGCCGCTGGTCACCAGTTGGCCGTTCTCAAGCCCGACCTCGCCATAATGCACGGCACGCTCATCGACCGGCCCGGTAAAGATGACCGGCAGCCCGACCGCTTCCTCGATATCCTCGCGTGTATAGGGAAAGGGCGGCGTGGTCAGGACGACGCAGACCGAAAAACCGGGCGCGACTTCCATTGCCGGCAGGTTCTTCCGGACCATGCCGGAAAACAGCCCCGCCCAGCCGGCCTTCTGCAGTGGCTCCAGCACGGCGAAGCCCGGATAGCCGAAGCGGCAGGTGAATTCGAGCGGCCAGATGCCCTGCGCGTTCACGATGGTATTGATGTTGATATAGCCGAGATAGCCGTTTTCCCTCAGCAGCGGCGCCATGCGCGCAAGGGTCAGATCGAAGAACTTCTGGGTCCGGCTGTAGGTTGCGACCGTTCCCATCTCCCCGGTCAGCTCGCCCATGCCGCCGGGGAAGAAATTCTTGTGCTCCCAGTCCAGGCAGGCGGGTGTGATGAAGTCCTCGCCGTTGAAATAGGCGCCGACGCCCATCTCGACCCCGTCGATATGGTCCATCAGGATGAAGCTGCCGCCCTCCGCCAGCAGCGGCGCCTTGCCGATCAGCACGGCCCTGACATCGGCGCCGTCCGGCAGGCGGCCGACGTAGTTGTCGGAGGAGGCGAAGCCTGGTCCGTTGAATTTCAGCACATAGCGGCCGGGATTCGCATCGAGGAAAGCCTCCGCCGCCTGCACATCGGTGAAGCTGTGGGTGCGGGCGATGTTAAGACCCAGGCTCGCCAGCACCGCCTGGGCATAGCCGCGGTCGTTCTCCAGCCGGTCGCCATAGGCGCTGCCGCCGATGACGTGATAGCCCTCGCCACGCAGCCGGTCCTGCAGTACGCCACGGCCGCCGGCGACATTCTCGAACAGGATGATCCCGTCCTCGCCGGCATCGCGCACCCAATCCAGCTCCCGCTGCCAGTCCGGTGTCTGCGGTACGATTCCCGCCAATGTGCCGCGGCAGAGCTCGCTGCCGACATGCACTTTCACGGAATGCCCGTCAGCGATCAGCCGCCGATAGAGCGATCCCAGGTCGCACGAATCCCCAATTCCGAGAAACCGCATCGCCGTCCTTTCCATTCCGCCCACAGGAAGCGAACACCAATCGGTTCCGCTTGTTCTTGGAAAGCCATGACAAATCCAGAGCGCGAAACCGCCATGAGGGCGTTGCTGCGGGCGGTCGCCGAGACCGGCTACAGCTTCGTGCCGCCAACGCCCGAGACCCATCGCCGGGTCAATGCCCGGCCGGGCAACGCTGAAGCCCGTAATCTGCGTGACATCTTCGGCTGGAGCCGCCCTTTCAGCGCGGAAACCGTCGGCGAGATTTTCGGCCTGCTGCGTGAGGCCGATGCGCTGGAGGCAGTAGGGCCGCTGTGGAAAAGCCGGCTCAGGATCGCCACACTGGGCGGGCGGCACTATCTCCATTCCGCCTTTCCGACCGACCAGGCCGATGCCGTCTTCTTCGGACCGGACACCTACCGTTTCGTCCGTTCTGCCCTGGCCGCCCTTCCCCGACGCATCTTCCCGCGCGCCGTCGACCTGGGCTGCGGCAGCGGCGCCGGCGGCCTCGCCATCGCTGCCGGGCGGGAGATCGATGCATTATGGCTGGCCGACATCAATCCGGCCGCGCTGGCCCTGGCAGGGGTCAACGCCGCCCATGCCGGCCAACAGGCGCGTCTGGCCGAAAGCAATCTCTTCGCCGCGCTCGACGGCCGGTTCGACCTCATCCTCGCCAATCCGCCTTATATGGCCGATCCGGTGGGGCGAGCCTATCGCGACGGCGGCGGGCCCTTGGGGCTCGATCTCGGCCTGCGCATCGTATCCGAGGGCATCGGCCGCTTGGCGCCGGGCGGCACGCTCTTCCTCTATACCGGCGCGCCGATCGTGGATGGCATCGACCGCTTCCGTGACGCAGCGGAGCAAATATCGCAGGGCGACCGTTTCAACTTTGAGTACAGCGAGATCGATCCGGACGTGTTCGGGGAAGAGCTCGATAACCCGGCCTATCGCGAGGCCGAACGTATCGCCGCGATCGGGCTGAAGATCACCAATCAGAGGGCATGATGGGCGTAGCGCTGTGGAAGTCGGAAATATCGTGGGAAGAAGAAAACAACGTTCTCCACCGGCAGCTGGCTTACTTCAATCGCGGGCGCATGTCGCCGGGATTTGCCCACCCTTATTGGCGCGCGGCCCTGCAGGATGAAATGCTGCTCAGGGAACGCGAAGGCTATTTCATCGAAGCCGAGCGGCAGGACATTCAGCCGATGCTGGCAGGCGTTCCTGAAGATGCCGATGCCTTCGTCGTCTGGTTCGGGCAGCTGAAGCAGGAGGGCCCCGGCCAGGGCGACCCGCTGTTTCCCTGGCTGGCCGAGGAGGCCACATACGAGCAGATGCGCTGGTTCCTGCATCAGGAGGTGGCGGGCGAGGCCGGGTTCGACGATCTCGTCGCCCTGACCCAGATCAAGATGCCGGTCACCGCCAAGCTGGAGCTCGCCCGCAATTACTGGGATGAGATGGGACAGGGTAAGGAAGCCGGGATGCACGGGCCGATGCTGTCGCGCCTGGCCGCCACCGTGGGCGTGGCACCGACGCCGGAAACGACAGTGTGGGAATCGCTGGCGCTGGGCAACCTGATGAGCGCGCTGGCCGCCAATCGCCGCTATGCCTACCAGTCCGTCGGCGCCCTGGGCGCCATCGAGCTCACCGCGCCCACTCGCGCCTGCCATGTCGCCGCGGCGCTGCGACGGCTGGGACTGGGCGGCAAGGCCCGGGTGTATTTCGAGCTGCATGCGACCCTGGACGTGCGCCATTCCGAGGCCTGGAACCGGGAGGTGATCCATAGCCTCGTGGCCGAAAACCCCGATACCGCCTTGCCGATCGCCGAAGGCGCATTGCTGAGGCTGAATGCCGGCGCCCGCTGTTTTAACCGCTATCGCCGCGAATTGGACGGAACAAGCCTGTAGCTTGAAGCGATGGCTAGGAACACGGAACGCGTATTTCGGCCAACCTCTCGGATCAGACAATGTCAGCGACAGCCGTGAAGGCCGCACCATCGCCCTTGGGAAGGAAGATCCAGCCCGACACCGCCAAGACGCTGGCGGTCTTCCTGATGATCGTGACGATCCTCTATTTCGGCCGGGAGGTGGTGCTTCCGATCACACTGGCGCTACTGCTCGCCTTCATCCTTGCGCCGTTGGTCAATCTGCTGATGCGCTGGCATCTGGGCCGGGTGGCGTCAGTACTGCTGGGCGTCTTCTTCGCGCTGGGCGTCATCGTCGCCGTCGGCAGCGTGATCGGGGCACAGATCGCCACCCTGACCGACGACCTGCCGCAATATACCAAGACGATCCAGACCAAGGTCGAGAAGGTCAAGCACTACACCACCGGGCGTCTGTCGCAATGGGCCGACAAGCTGGGTCCGCAGCTGAAGCCGGAGGCCGCCCCGGCGGCCGACCAGGGCCAGCCGGGCCAGTCGCCGACGCTGGTCACCCAGGCGCCCCAGCAGCAGCCGAAGGAAACACCCTTCGCCATCTTCAGCCGCTACGTCTCGAGCATTCTTTCGCCGCTGGCGACGGTCGGCATCGTCCTCATCGTCACCATCTTCACCCTGCTGCAGCGGGAGGACCTACGCAACAGGCTGATCAGGTTGGTCGGGTCGGACGACCTGCATCACACGACAGGGGCCATAGACGACGGCGGGCGGCGGCTGACCCGCTATTTCCTGGCGCTGCTCACCATCAACACCATCTTCGGCATCGTCGTCGGCGTCGGCCTGCTGCTGATCGGGGTGCCGAACCCTGTCCTGTGGGGGATCATCTCGGGCCTGCTGCGCTTCGTGCCTTATGTCGGCTCACCGCTGTCGGCCGTCTTTCCGATCCTGCTGGCGGCGGCGATCGAGCCGGGCTGGTCGATGGCGATCTGGACCACCGCGTTCTACGCGGTGATCGAGCTGCTGACCGCCCAGGCGGTCGAGCCGATCGTTTATGGAACCCACACCGGTCTGTCGCCCTTCTCGGTCGTTGTGTCCGCAATCTTCTGGTCGTGGCTCTGGGGACCGGTCGGACTGCTGCTGTCCACACCGCTGACCCTTTGCCTGGTGGTGATCGGCCGGCATTCCAGGCACCTCGAATTCCTCGATGTCATGCTCGGCGACCGCCCGCCTTTGACCCCCGTCGAGGCGTTCCACCAACGCCTGCTCGCCGGCGACCCGGACGAGGCTCAGGACCAGGCTGAAACCGCGCTCAAGGAAATATCGCTCTCCGCCTATTACGACGAAGTTGCCGTCGAGGGGCTGAGGCGCGCCGCCGCCGACGTGCGGCGCAATGCCGTCGACCGCGAGCAGCTTAAGGACATGAAGGACGCAGTCGACAGCCTGATCGCGGGCCTGGAAGCGCATGAAGACAAGCAACCGACGGTAAAGGAAGAGGACAAGCAGACGATCCTGGGCGACGACGATGATGGGCTGCGCCCGCATCAGGATCCGCAAAGCCTCCCCGATATTGGACAGCGTCCCACGGTCCTCTGTATCGCCGGCCCGGGGCCGTTCGACCATGCAGCCACCGCGATGCTGGCGCAGCTTCTGGACAAGCATGGCATCGGCGCCAGAATCGTCGATCATACGGAGGCATCCCGCCGTCACATCGGAACGCTGGACGTCAGCGGCATGGCCATGGCTTGCCTCTGCTATCTCGATCCCGGCGAGAGCTTGGCATCGGTGCGCTATCTCGGGCAAAGACTGCGTCACCGCCTGCCCAAGGAAGCGCCGCTGCTGATCGGGTTCTGGCCGGCCGATGACCCGGAGCTCACCGCCGAGAAAGTCAGCAGCCATATCGGCGCGGACCACTTCGCCGGCTGCCTGCAGGAGGCGGTGAACGCCTGTGTCGAGGCGGCGCGCAAGGCCAATCCCTAAAAACCGCGACAGATCGCAATCCGCGAATGCGTTTTCGCAAAATGCAACATCTCCGCATTTTGCAAATCGCAACATGGCCGTAATTCCGGCCTGCTTAGGCTCGGCGGCCCGGCCGCGCTCGCCCCTCCGGCCATAAACAGTCTATCCATATCAAAGGCTTAACAAGAAATCTCCCGACCTGGCACGGTCTCCGCGAAAACTGGCACCGGCATTGCAGTGATGTTGTCGAACGGTTTGTTCGAGGGCACGGGACGGAGACACATGATGAAGAACGACAACCAACTGCGCGACGAAGCCGGCTACAAGGGTTTCGAATTCGACTACAACCGCAATGTCATTTTCGATCATGGCAACGTCATCCGGTTGGCGCCGCATGAGGCCGACATCCTGAAGACCCTGCTCGACAATCGCGGCCGTCCGACTCCGATGAGCGCGCTGATCTCCAAGGTCTACGGTATCCGCGAGCCGGACGCCGCCGCCATCTCAATCCGCGTCGCGATCCACTCGCTGCGCAAGAAGATCAAGGCGACCAACATGCAGATCCGCGTCGAGCCCTCGGTCGGCTACGAAATCGATGCCTCGCGCATCCCGGAGCTGAACCGCCGCCTGACCGACAAGATCCTGCTGGCGCTCAACCTGGCGCAGGCGGATGACGATACCGAGGTGGCCCGCCTGCTGGAGCAAGCGCTGGCGATCGCCGCCAAGAAGCGGGCCGAGAAGTTCCCGGCCAACAACACCGTCCAATTCCCGACCGCCCTGGCGGCCTGACCCAGACTCACCACAAAGAACATCCAGCAAGGATGAGGGGCGGGGGCCTCTCCCTTCGGGGAGAGGCCCTTAGCATTTTTACTCCGCGGCCTCGAGCAGCTGTACGCCGCGCAGCGCCGCCTCGGCATCGTGGCCGATGGCCGCGTCATAGCCCCGATGCATGCCGATCAGGCAGGTCTCGCGCCGGCCGAAGATGACCGACTTCACCACCCCGGCCTCCATCATCAGCTGGGAACTGGTCTGGACCACCAGATCCTCCTCCAGCGACACTTTCATGAACAGGTCGACGCCGCGCTGCTGCTGTTCCTTCTCCTCCGCGGTCGCGATCGTGCGGCCGTAGAGGCGGAAATTGTACTGGCACTCACCCACCTTCTGCATCGGTTCGGTGCGCTGATAGAACAGCACGCCGCGGCCGCTATTGCCGATGACGGTGTTCGGGAAGATCGCGTTGACAGAGCCCCAGCCGCAATGCTCCGGCCACTGGTCCTCGGGAAGATTGCGCAGCGTTTCGATCTCCGGCAACGGCGTGACCTGGGCGTGATGATCGCCCAGCGGCACATGGGGCAAACGCCCGCTGCCGCCCGTGCCCAAGGTGGTCGGGTGCAGGAACGGCACATGAGAGGCCTCCATGCCGCCATCGACCGCATGCGTCCAGTTGATCCGCGCGGGCGCCCGGTATTCCTTCAGCAGCGAGTAGCCGCCGAGGTCGAGCAGCGCCAGGACCGACTTCATGTCGCCCAGGAATTCGTCGAAATCGAGATGCCCCTCAGGCTGGGGATGAACGACGATGACGCCGATATCCTCCGCAGTGGGCAGCGCGATCAGGTTGCGGTCGGAAAGCTGCGCGGCGTCGAAGGCCGAGCGGCTGGGCACGCCGAGCAGCGCGCCGTCATTGGCGTAGGTCCAGCCGTGATAGGGGCAGGTGAAACCCTGGCCGTGGCCGCAGCCCTCGGCTAGCTTCACGCCGCGATGGCGGCAGGCATTGAGGAAGGCCTGCGCCCTGCCCTCTTTGTCGCGCACGATCAGGATCGGCTTGCCGGCAATGTCGGTCGCGTAATAATCGCCGGGATTCGGCAGGTCGGCCGACAGGGCGATCAACTGCGGCCGCTCCAGGAAGAATTTCTGCTTTTCCAGGTCGAACCGGTCCTGGTCGATGAACCGGCCGACATCGACTTCCCAGGATTCCGCGCCCATGGCGGGCTCGTTCCTGTCGATCAGATCCAGAACATGCCTGGCAACCGCGATCCTGTGCGCACGCTCCACGACGTTTCCTCCCTAAACCCGCCGGACTTTCCGGCCTTTCGCGGACAGGATACGACAGATTGCGCGAACAACCAGTCTAAACTTTAACTCGTGCTCATTTTGGGGCGAGCCGTACCGCGCCGAACATGCCGCCATAGAGGATGCGACCCTCGGCATCGACGGCAATGCCGGAGAAGTTGGTGTTGAAGCGGGTGCCACCCAGCGGATACTCGGCGAACAGCTTGCCGCTATCCAGCCGCACCGCCTCCAGCACCCAGTCGCCGTTCTTGGCGCCGACCGTATAGGCCATGTTCGACCCGATGCTGGCATAGGGCACGCAGTTGGGTGAGCTGACCTCTTTATTGGTCCAGGCCTCCGCGAGCATGTGCTTCACCGGGTCCCAGGCGAATTTCTCCATGCCGTAGGGCGTATAGGCCGGATCGTCGGCCAACATGCCGATCAGCAGGACCTGCGCCGCCCGCGGCAGGCCGGGCGGCACCGAGGCCGGCTCGTTGTTGACGACCAGCGCGCCGTAGCCTGCGACGACCACCGCCTGCTCCGACTGCAGCGCCTTGCGGTTGGGGTCGCCCATCAAGACCGGCGCCACGCCCGCGGTGCGCGGCGACAAACCGCCATCGGGCGTCTTCCAGCCCGCCGGGATCGCGTCGCGCCAGAAGGCGGTGACCCGCATCAGCGTATCGCCATCGGTGATGACGACCAGCCGGTCGCCGTTGCCGAACCCCATCAGCGCCGGGGTGGAGCCGGTGCCGTAGCCTTTACTGTTGGAATAGGCCGCCGCCCAGGCGCCGGATGCAGGATCGGCCGACAGGTCATGACCGTTCCACACCACCTTCTCCATCCAGCCGTCGGCGGCGACATAGATGCCGCCCGTGTCGTCGGTCGCGATGGAGTTGCGGATCCAGTTATAGCCGGGCCGGTGCTCGGCCTTCATCCGGGCATTATAGGCGTCCGCCTCGTCGTTATGCGGCAGCGCCACCGAATGATATTCGGAGAAATCCCGCGCCAGCGCGATCATATAGCCGGCATCCGTCGCCAGGACGATCCAGCCGTCATAGGTCATGTTGATGCCGACAACCGCCCCCGGTACGGAGTCCGGGATCGTCCAGGATCGCTCCTTCACGATCTCCGACGCCGGATCGCCGGCCACCGCGTCGCGATAGGCCGAGATGCCGCGTGTAAAGCCGACCCAATAGCGGCCGTCGCGGTCGGCCATCGTATAGACGCTGGCCAGATCCTCGGGCATCGCCTGGCGCTCTGTCACGCCGGCGAATTTGAGCCGGTCGATCAGGCCGCCGGTCTTCAGGCCCGCCGCGATATTCTCGCCATCGGCCTCGGTAAAGGCCGGGCGGTTGCCAAGCTTGTAGGTCGCGAGCACGCGCAGCGTGTCGTAATCCATCTTGATGATATCGTACTGGCTGTTCGACCAGATCACCCGCTTGCCGTTGGGATACCGGCTGGACACGATGCCGGCGAGATGACCAGGCCCTGACGTCTGCGTCTCCATCTCGCCTGCCGTCAGCCTGTGGCCCGCCACCGCCGGCCCCGGCACCGGCGTCGAATCCACCTGGCCGGAATTGGTATGGCCGATCGGATAATGACTGTCGGCGAGGAAAGGATTTTTCGGCGGGAACAGTGCTGGGTCGGCACTCCGCATACTAAATCCCGCGCATCCGCAGACGGTCAGCACCGTCGATAGTCCGAGCCACGTTAAACCGCGTCTCATAAGCCCCTCCCTGTCCGGCCGGCCGGTTGTCCCGCTTTTGCGGGACCGACTTTCACCCTAATCCGGCGAACAGGAAAGAGGCGCGTTGCGGTTAACCTCAGGGACGAGCGGACAAGATGTAGAACAGCCCGGCGGCCACGGCGATGGTGACCGGCAAGGTTAAAATCCAGGCAAGCGCGATCCGGGTCAGCATTTTCGGATTGATGCCGGCGCCCGAGCCCAGCATCGTTCCGGCGATGCCCGAGGTGATGATATGCGTGGTCGAAACCGGCAGGCCGGTGAAGCCCGCGCTGCCGATCAGCAAAGCCCCGACCAGCTCAGCCGATGCACCCTGCGCCGGAGTCAGATGCGCCTTGCCAACTCGTTCGCCTAAAGTGGTGACGATTCTCTTGTAGCCCACCATGGTGCCCACCCCGAGGCAAAGCGCGCTCAGCAGCCGGACCCACCAGGGGGCATATTCCACCGACGGGCGGAGCGCAGCGCGGATGCGGGTGGCCTCGGCCTTTTCCTCCTTGGAGGCATCCTTGCTCTTGGTCACGTATTTGAGTTCACCCACCACGCGATAGACGGCATCGCGGATGGCGGAACGGGTCGCCTTCTCCCCGCCCTGCTGACCGGCGCCAGGCTGGTCGATCGCGCCGTCGGCGACGCGCTGGAAACCGGGCGCCAGGTCGGCTTTCGCCGCCTTCAGAGACGGCCCCGCCTGCTGGAGATGATTGGCCGCCTCGACGCCGAGCTGCTTCTCATCGTCGCCGTATTTGGCGATCAACGGCTGGGCCGCCGCCGCGTTCTGAGCCAGCTGCTCGATCTGCTGCTGCGCATCGGGATTGAGGGCGAATGTCGCCGGCATCAGCCCGATGATCGTCAGCATGATGAGGCCGATGCTTTTCTGCCCGTCATTGCTGCCGTGGGAGAAGCTGACCGTGGTGCAGGTGAGGATCAGCATGCCGCGCACCCAGCCGACCGGCGGCTTGCCATCCTTGGGCGGCTCGTAGAGATGCCGGTCCTTGACCAGGTGGCGGAGGCCGAAATAAAGCGCGCCGGCGCCGATCAGACCAAGGATCGGCGAGACCGCAAGCGCCCTGAGCACCGTCCATATCTGCGTCCAGTCGACCCCCTGCGCCAGATTGCGGGAATTGACGAAGGCATTGCCCAGCGCCACGCCGATCAGCGCGCCGATGACGCAATGCGAACTCGAGTTCGGAATGCCGAACCACCAAGTGAACAGGTTCCAGGCGAGCGCGGTGGCGAATAGCGACACCAGCATCGGCACCGCCGGATTGCCGTTCGGCGGAGACAGCACGTCAGCCGGCAGCAGCTCGACCAGCGCATAGGCGACGGCGATGCCGCCAAGCATCACCCCCAGGAAATTCATGAAGCCCGACCACACGACGGCAATCCTGGGCTTCAGCGAATTGGTGTAGATCACCGTCGCAACCGCGTTCGCCGTGTCGTGGAAGCCGTTGGCGAATTCGAACACGCAGACCAGGATGAAGCAGAAAATCAGCGCGATGAGCGCTTCTGTCGAAGAAGGGGCGAAATTCAGCATCGATGTTGCTCCGCCGGCCTACCGGCCGATTTCGAGTTGGGCAGGTGTCATTCCGCCCACGTTTACGCACCGCTCCGCCTGTGTTTTAGATTTCACCTATTTTATAGTTATATTTCCACAATATAGACTTTATGTAGGAAAATAGGCCATTCGTGAGGTGAATGATTTGGAGCCGTTAAGGTTCCATCGATTTTTACCGTCGAATTGACTGAAGAGAACACAAACCCCATGAGCCCTACAGACGATCGCTGTAATGCGCTTGCGGGTGGCCGGAATATCGAGGGCTGGATTTCCGACGACGGGACGCTGCATGCTGACAGTCCATGTCACAGACCGGAAAACGATCATGAAACTGAGCTGGGGAGGATTCGCCGGGACCCGCAACATGCGGGATCTGTCGGCGCGCATAGAGGAACTCGGTTTCGACAGCATCGGCGCGGTCGAGACCCAGCACGATCCCTTCGTGCAGTCGGCGGTGATGATCGAGCATACGAAGCGTGTCGAGGTGATGACTTCCATCGCCGTGGCGTTCGCCCGCACGCCGATGACCCTGGCCTATGCCGCGCACGACCTGAACAGCCTGTCCGGCGGCCGCTTCATCCTGGGGCTGGGGTCGCAGACCAAGCCGCATATCGTCCGCCGCTTCGCCATGCCCTGGTCGCAGCCGGCCGAGCGCATGCGCGAGATGATCCGCGCGCTCCACGCGATCTGGGACAACTGGTACGAGGGCAAGCCCCTCGCCTTCGAAGGGCAGTTCTATTCCCACACGCTGATGACGCCGAATTTCACCCCGACCGACATCGAGCACGGAAGGCCGCCAATCCACCTCGCCGCCGTGGGCCCGCACATGACCGAGGTGGCGGCAGAACTGGCCCAAGGGCTCATCTGCCATTCCTTCACCACCGAGCGCTATGTCCGAGAAATCACCCTGCCCGCCATCGAGGCGAGCCTCGCCCGGCATGGCCGCAAGCGGAGCGACTTCGAGATATCAGGCACCCAGTTCATCGCTACCGGCCATGATGACAAGACGCTGGCCAAGGCCGTCATCGCCGCCAAGCGCCAGATCGCCTTCTACGGCTCGACCCCCGCCTATATGGGCGTGCTGGAGATGCACGGCTGGGGCGACTTGCACCGCGAACTGCACCGCCTGTCGAAACGCGGCGCGTGGGAGGAGATGGGGCGCCTGATCGACGACGACGTGCTGAACACCTTCGCCATCGTCGGGCCGCCCAAACAGGCGGCCGCAGAGCTCAAACGCCGGTTCGAGGGCGTATTCGACCGGGCATTGCTGGGGATGGGAAACAATATCGACGCGGCGGCGGAGCTGATCGGCGCGCTGCGGTCGTCTTCGTAGGGTGGAAGAGCGAAGCGTATTCCACCATTCCATATAACCACGATCATCGGCGGGCCGAGCGTTGTTCGGCTGGTGGAATACGCTTCGCTCTTCCACCCTACGTTTGAAGTCAGTGCGCCATCGACACCGCGGCGCTGGGCTCGGGCTTCCTCAGCAGCAGCACGGTCCCCATGCAGAGGAACAGCGCGACGCCGAACACGAACAGGGAGTCGGCATAGGCCATCACCAGCCCCTGCTCGACGATCCGCCCGTGGAGGGCCGCGATCATCTGCATGTCGCGATGCGCGGTGTCGGCGGCGCCGCTGCCCAGGGTCGCGCCCATGCCGTGGACATACTCCCACAGCCGGCGTGAATTGCCGTCCAGCCGCTCCGAGATCATCTGTGCGTGGAAGACAGAGCGGCGGTCGATGATCACGGCGGTGAGCGCCAAGCCGACCGAGCCGCCAAGGTTGCGGATCATGTTGAACAGGCCGGAGGCGTCGGCGGCGTTCTCGATGCTGATCCCGGCGGTAGCAGCCTGGGACAGCGGGATGAACGTTACGGCAAGCCCTATGCCGCGCACCACCTGGGGCCAGAACAGCTCGTCCCCGGCGCTCGCCGCGGTGATATCGATATTGAGCAGGCAGCCAACCGACAGCAGGAACAGCCCGATCGCGATGGTGATGCGCGAGCCCAGCATGCTCGATATTCGCGCGGCGAACGGCGTGAACACCATCGACGCGCCGTTGATCGAAAGCATCGACAGGCCGACCTGCTGGGAATCGTAATGCGCGATCGTGCCGAGGAAGGTCGGTGCGAAGAAAACGCCGAAATAGAGAATGCCGCCGAAGATGAAGCTGATCAGCAGGCTGGCGCTGAAGCTGCTGTCCCTGAGCAGCGCCAGACGGACGACCGGATTGCGGTGCCGCCGCTCAACCCAGATCAACGCCACAAAGGACATCGCGCTGATGGCGGTCAGCCTTGTGATGAAATCGGAATCGAACCAGGCCTCGCGCTGCCCCTCCTCCAGCACCACGGTCAGGCAGGCGAGCGAGACGGTCATCAGGATGAGGCCGACCCAGTCGGCGTTGCGCAGCTCCTCCATCCGCGCCGGCGCGCCGTCGAGCGTCGCCGTCAGCCCGACGATGAGCCCAGCCCCGATCGGCAGGTTCAGTACGAACAGATACTGCCAGCCCAGATGATCGGTGATCCAGCCGCCGATCACCGGCCCCAACGATGGGGTGATCATCGCGCCCGTGGTGAACAGGGCGAAGCCTGTGAGCTGTTTCGAGCGCGGCAGCACGGTCAGGATGATCGTCTGCGCCGAGGGGATCAGCGCCGCGCCCGTCAGCCCCTGACCGATGCGGAAGGCGATCATTTCGGTGAGGTTGGTCGAGAGGGCACAGAGCAGCGAGAAGCCGACGAACAATGTGACCGCGACGATCAGCAGCCGGCGCAGGCCCATCAGCCGGGTGAGCCATGCGCTCATCGGGATGACCACGATCTCGGCCGCGAGATAGCCGGTCATGATCCAGGTGCCCTCGGAAATCGTCGCCCCGATCTCGCCCTGGACCTGTGGCAGCGACGAGGTGACGATGGAGGTGTCGAGCGTCACCATCGCCGCGCCGATCGTGCCGGCAATCACCGCGATCCAGGCGCGCAGCTCGGTCTTGGCTTCGTCGGCCGCGACAGCGTCAGCGGCCACGCGTATCCACCGTCGCGGTCACCGACAGGCCGGGCAGCAGCGCCGCCTTGACGCTGGGATCGCCCTCGATCCGGATGCGGACCGGCACGCGCTGGACGATCTTGGTGAAGTTGCCGGTGGCGTTCTCGGGCGGCAGCAGCGCGAACTCGGCTCCGGTACCGGGCGACCAGCTCTCGACCCGCCCCGGCACGACCACCCCCGGCAAAGCATCGACCTGGATATCCACCGGCTGCCCGACCTTCAGCCGGCCGATCTGCGTCTCCTTATAGTTGGCCTCCAGATAGACGTCCTGGATCGGCATCACCGACATCAGCCGCGTGCCCGCGGTCACGTACTGGCCGATGCTGACCGTCTTGTCGCCGACGCGGCCCTTGATGCGGCTGCGCAGTTCGGTCGCGGCAAGGTCCAGCTTGGCGGATTGCAGGGCCGCGCTCGCGGCCTCGCGCCGGCTTTCGGCCTGGCCGACCTGGGCCTTCAGCACATCGACAGCGCGGTCGGCGCTGGTGACCGCGGCCTGGGCCTCGTCCAGTTCGGCGCTGGTCTGGCCCGACATGGTGCGGGTCTGGTCGACCTGCTGATGCGATACCGCACCGGTTTCCGACAGCTTGCCGTAGCGGTCCGCCTCGCGGCCGGCATAAGCCGCCTTGGCTGTGGCCACCGCGGCGGCGGCTCGCATCTGCTCCAGGATGGATTGCTGATGCGCGACCTCGGCCTCGAGGCGGCGGATATCGGCCTCGGCGGCATCGACATCCGCCTGGGCGCGGGCGGCCTCGGCCTTGTAGGTGTCGTCCTCGATCCGGACCAGCAGCTGGCCCGGCGCGACCTCCTGGTTGGCGCCCACCAACACTTCGGCGACATAGCCGCCGACGCGCGGCGCCACCACCATGGCGTCGGCCTTGAGATAGGCGTCGTTCGTCGTCTCCATGAACCGGCCGACGAACAGCCAGTGCAGGCCGAACGCTACCACCGCGACCACGGCGGCGGCGATGAGAACGGGTACGAGAAGCCGCCGCGCACCGCTTTTCGCCGGGGCGGACGCCGCGCTATCGGGGTCGCTGATTGCAGTCATCGGAAAGAAACGATACGGTTCCGATCCGATATGTGCAAGCGCGCAAATGCCTGATTCGGACATCGCAAAGAAGCCCCGCAGCGGCGGACGGCCCCCGCGCGACGCGGTCGAAGCGCTGGACGCGCGGATGATCGCCTGCGCCGCGCGGCTGTTCACCGAACGGGGCTATGCCGGGGTATCGATCGAGGGCGTCGCGGCCGAGGCCGGCGTCGGCAAGAACACGATCTATCGCCGCTACGCCACCAAGGCAGACCTGTTCCAGGCCGTGGTCGACGACCAGATCCGCGCGCGCCTCAGAACCCCCGAGGAGATCGAGGACGGCGACCTCGAAACCCGCCTCACCCGGCTGGCCGTCCTGCTGGTCGAGGCCGCGCTCAACCCCGAGACGACGTCCTTCCAGCGCCTTATCATCGCCGAGGCCGAACGCTTCCCGGAAATCGCCGCCATCTGCCTTGACCGCGCCTTCCGCCCCGCCATCGCGCTGGCGCGATCGGTGCTGGAAGGCGATTCAGACCGGGGCGACCTCGATTTCGCCGCCCAGCAGTTCGTGGCGGCGATCGTTTACGGGCCGCATCTCGACGCACTGATGGGCAGGCGCAGCCTCAACTCGGATGCCGAGATCGCCCGCTATGCCGGGAATGCCGTGACCTTGTTCCTGAAAGGCTGGCGCTGAACCGCCGGCTCAGCGCGAGGGAAGTTCGATCAGATGCGGATGATCGATCTGGTCCTGGATGGCGCCGTCCCAGTCGGTCGCGCGTGCATTCAGCCGGGCGATGACCTGCTCATCGGTCGGCAGCATGAAGCGGTTTTCCAGGATCGCCGCGACGACCATCTCGCCGACCGAGGCCGCGTCGAGCAGCGGGAACTCGGCGCCGGGCCCGCGCATCTGGGTGGGCTGGCCGACCAGGCGGACCGATTTGGCGATGTTGGTCATCACCGGGCCGGGGCACAGGCAGGTGACGCCGATGCCCTTCGGCCGCAGATACAAGGCCAGCCCTTCCGACATCTGGATCAGCGCGGCCTTCGCCGCCGCGTAGGGCATGCGGTCGAAGGCATAGGTATAGAGCCCGGCGAACGACGCGGTGTTGACGATATGCCCCTCCCCCTGCGCCAGCAGCAGCGGAAGGAAGGCGCGGTTGCTGCGCACGACCGAGAACAGGTTGACCTCGAAATCGCGGCGCCAGTCCTCGACCGAGATCTCCTCAGGCAAGCCGACGGAGATGATGCCGACATTGTTCATCACGATGTCCACCCGCCCGAACCGGCTGAGCGCGGCATCGCGCAGCGCGATCATCGCAGCCTCCTCCGCTACGTCGCAGCACAGCCCCGAGGCCTCCCCACCATTGGCCGCGATCTCGGAAGCGACTTGCTCGGCGCCCTCCCCGTTCAGATCGGCAATGACGAGCTTCACGCCGCGCGCCGCCAGCGACAGCGCCGTAGCCCGGCCGATCCCGCTGGCGCCGCCGGTGACGACGGCGACCCGATCCTTCAGATCTTTCATCGCATGCCTCCCGGATCAGTCGATCAGCTGCTGCTTGCGCAGGGTCGCGGTGGCGACGCGGCGGGCCGAGTTGGCGGCCGGGAAACCGGCATAGGCCGTGGCGTGGTACAGCACCTCCTCCAGCTCCTGGATCGTGACGCCGTTGGCGATCGCGATCGGCACATGCACCATCAGCTCGTCATGGGCGCGCAACGCGATCAGGATGCCGAGCGTCACCAGGCTGCGGCTCCTGAGGTCGAGGCCGGGGCGCACCCACAGCTTCGAGAAGACATTCTCGAAGGCGAGCTTCGACATCTCCGCCGCGAAGGTCGGGCTGGACTCAGCGGCCATCTCATCCATGGCCTTCGACGACCAGCCTTTGAACAGGGCCATCGCCGCGGCCATGCTGTCTTCGTCTGCCATCTGCATCCCCTCCCCGCGCGAATTCGTTCGCCGGATCATTGCCCACGAAGCGGCGAATTTGCGAGCGGGAAATTGAGGCGGATCACGCGATAGCGAGATCGTCCCAGGCGATGTCGACGAACATGCGGTGGAACTCGGGGCCGTACCAGGGGGCGTTCACCTGCAGGCGATTGTGGCGCTGATTGACGTAATAGTTGCGCTCGATGCCGCCTTCCTTGCGCATGATGATCAGCTTCTTGGCTTCCTCATCCAGGTCCCGGTTATAGCGCTCGAACGCGTCCTGCTTCGCCTCGACCCGCGACTTGCCGTCTTCCAGCATCCGCATCATGCAGCGGGCGATATAGGCCGACCATACGATATACCAGACCGGCACATGGGTGCCGCCCGACACCGGTTGCGAGTTCGGGCCGTACAGCATGAACAGGTTCGGGAATTGCGGCATCATCAGGCTGAGATAGGCCCGCGGGCCGTCGCCGGCATCCCAGGTGTCGTGCAGGTCGGCGCCGCCCTTGCCGATGAACCGCGCCGGCGCGAGGTACTTCACGATATCGAAGCCGGTGGCGGTGATGATGACGTCGATCTCCCGCCGCTTGCCGTCCACCGTCTCGATGCCGTTCTCGGTCAGGCGTGCGATGCCGTCCGTCACCAGCTCGACATTGTCGCGGGTCAGCGCGCGGTACCAGCCGTTATCGACCACTGGGCGGCGTGAGAACGGGGCGTAGTCCGGAACCAGCTTTTCGATCAGGTCCTCGCGGCCGTTGGTCTGGGCCTTGATATAGCTGGTCAGAAATTCGCGCAGCTTATCGTTGCCGGCGCTGACCATGCCGCCGCTCGACTGCCACTCGGGGTCGACCAGGACCATCTTGTGGGTCTCGAACAGGCCGGCGAAGCCCATGAAGCGCGACCAGTTCCAGAAGCCCGGGAAGTTGTCGAGCAGCCAGACGATCTCCGACTCCACCGGTGCACCGTATTTGTCGCGTGGCGAAATCCATTGCGGGGTGCGCTGGAAGACCGAAACCTGCGCCGCCTGCTCCGCAACCTTGGCCAGAAGCTGCACGCCGGTAGAGCCGTTGCCGATCACGGCGACGCGCTTGCCCGTCAGATCCAGCCCCTCCGGCCAGCGGTTGGGATGGACGATCTGTCCCGTGAAGTTCTCCCGGCCTTCGAACTGCGGCAGCCTCGGGTTGGCGAAGGTGCCGGTGGCGGTGACGACGAAGTTGGCCTCCAAGGTCTCCATGCCGTCCGGCGTCTCGATCTCCAGCACCCAGCGGTCGCGCGCCTCATCGAAGGTCGCGCGCTTCAGGTCCGCATTGAAGCGGGACTTCTCATAGACACCGTATTTCTTCGAGATATGGAGCAGGTATTCGCGGACCTGCTCGCCGCGGCCGAAATGCTCCTTCCATTTGTAGTTCTTCTCGAACACGAACTCGTAGGTGTTGGACGGCGTGTCGACACGCACGTCGGGATAGCGGTTGATCGTCCAGGTGCCGCCGGGATCGGCCCGCCGCTCGATCACCACATAGGGCACGCCGAGCTGCTCGAGCTGGACCGCCATGGCAAGGCCGGAGAAGCCCGAGCCGATGATCGCCACCCGGAAATCATGGGGGAGCGCGCCGGCGCCGTTTTCCCACGCCGCCATCAGCGGAAAGGCCTTGAAGGCCGGCAGGTCGCGCCGGGATTCGTATTCGAGATCGCCCATGGGTCCGCCGGTGGCCATCTCCATCAGCATGCGCAGATCGGAATCTTCGGGTTCTTCCAGCGTGCCCGGCCCGGCATTGGCCGAAAGCCAGTCGACCGCCTTGCCGATCAGCGTCTCGCGCTGCTCCGGCGTCAGCTTCGCCGCAACCGGCAGGGCCGCCAGCTCAGGATCCCTGGTGTTGTGATACAGCGCCATGCGCACGCCATTCAAATCCGCAAGCTCGACCGCGCGCCGGATAAAGGCTGTATCCACGTCCACTCTGTCCTCCCAGTCCCAAGTCACTGATTTTTGCAATATCGAAATCAATTTCTATATTACACTGGGACCACAAAGCGGGTCAAAGCTATTGCTGGCCGTAAAAGAGCCATGGGCGCCGGCGATGGATCGCCGGCGCCCATTTGTGCCCGTTAGTCGGGAAGCCGCCCGCGCGTCAGGACCGTCCGCCATCGTCGAAGACGATCTGGACGCGCCGGTTCTGCGGCTCGCGCACGCCGTCGCCGGTGGGCACCAGCAGGTCCCGCTTGCCCTTCGCCACGATCGCGATCTCGCCCGCCGCGACGCCCTGTTTTTCGAGCTCGGCGGCGACCGATTCCGCCCGCCGGCGGCTGAGGCGCATATTGTAGGCATCCGAGCCCACCGTGTCGGTGTGCCCGGTCACGGTCAGCTGCGTCGCCTTCTGCGCCCCGGCATTCTGCGCCGCTTGGTCGACGATCTGGGTCGCCTGGGCGGTCAGATCCGACTTGTTGAAGTCGAAGAAGACCATGTAGTTGCGTGGGGCGGGCGCAGGCGCCGCCGCCGGAGGCGGCACGTAGGCCGCGGGAGGCGCCGCCGGCTCAGGCGCCACACCGCCGAAATGGAAGACGACATCGGCGCCGAAGGTCGGCGGGTTGTTGTAGTAGGCGACATTGAGATTGCCGAAGGCCGGGCCGAAATCGATGCCGCTCACCTTCGCCTTGTCGTTGAAGATGTTCCGACCCCACATCGCGACGTCGACCGTGCCGTACGAGGTCGGGATGTCGGCCAGACGCAACCTGGCATCGATCGTGTTGAGCGGGCTCGCCTTGGTCGACCCGGCATAATAGCCCAGATTGATGGCCGGGTTGGTGCTCAGCGAATAGGGATAATAATAGTAGGCGTCGGAATGGTTGTAATCGACGAGGAAGTGCAGCTTTCCGATCTCGTCGTCGTCCATCAGCGTGAAGTCGGCGCCCGCATGCGCGGTGAATTGCGGCGCGACCGGGAAGGCCCGGTCGTCGGCCACGTTCCTGCCCCCTTCGATGAACTCGTTATAGAAGGTGTTCAGATAGCCGACCGTGCCTGACAGGCGTACCCAGTCCGTCGGCAGGGCGTTCAGCTCCAGCTCGGTGCCGTCGATGACGGCGCTGCCGGCATTGCGGATGATCGTTGCAAGCGCACCCTGGCCGGTGAAGACCGCGAGCTGCATGTCCTTGCGGTCGTCGTAGAAGAACGCAACGTTCGCCTCCAGCTTGCCGTCCAGCCAGCGCGACTTGGCCCCGACCTCGTATTCGTCGACGGTCTCCGGGCGAAACGGCGTCCTCGCTTCCTGCGCGCTCGACGCCTCACCGTTGAAACCGCCGCTTTTGAAGCCTTCGGCATATTTCGCATAGACGTTCAGGTCCGGCGTGATGTCGTATTTCACGATGAAGGTGGGCGTCGCGTCGTCGAAGCTCTTCGAGGCGGTTGTGTAGGGAACCTCGCCGGACACCGAGCGGTCTCCAACCTTGTCTTCATTGTTGTAGCGCAGGCCGGCGGTCAGGGTCAGCCGATCGTCCAGGATCGGCGGATTGTATTCGACCTGCCCATAGACCGCGTAGGCCTCGCTGGAGAAGCCGAACTGGCTGTTGATATTCACCGAACCGAAGAAGAATTGCTGCGGGATCGTGTCGTGGCCACCGTCGTTGAAATAGAAGGCGCCGACTGTGTAATGGAGCCGGTCGATCTGGCCCGATGCCTGAAGCTCCTGGGTGAAGGTGTGATAGTGGCTGAATTGCTGGGTCCGCGCGATCTCCATCGGCGAATTGTCGAAATTCTGGCTGATCGACCAATCCTGCCAGCGATAGGATGTGATCGATTTGAGTATGAACTCTTCGCTCGGATCCCAGGTCAGGGTCAGGCCGTGTGCCCGGGCGCCGGAATTCTCGAACAGCGCGTCGCCGTTAACCGAGGCGGTGGCATAGTGGAACGGCGCGCTCGGACTATGCTGGATGTAGAGATAGAGCGG
>DATBAZ010000320.1:0-16962 GCA_036271255.1 Alphaproteobacteria bacterium | reverse complement strand
TTCATAACGACGAACTAGGACCGATGGAAAATCAGCTTGAATTTATGGGAGCGGGGCTCGCAACCACGTACGCGCTTCGCCTGCTCACCACGATGTTGGTCAAAAAGGGCATGCTCTCGGAAGAGGAATGCGTAGAGTTGTTCGATAGCGCGCAGCTGCTAGTGGAGCAGCAGCAGGGCCGCGATATGCCGGCGAACCGGGCGGTGTGGGAGATTGCGCGGAGCTATCTCGGCCATCTGGCGGCGCATCCGGTCCTCGATGCGGTCATGATATAACAGGCCGATTAGGATATTGACCTGGCTGGTAGTGGCGCCGTGATGCACGGCCAACGCAAGACCTTACCGAACCCATCCCTACTACCTACCGATCGCACCTAACTCCACGCTGACCTATAATCACCTTCGGTGAGATGGATTAGAGCCCAAACCTCTGCTTGCGTTCGATTCTGGCATCGATTTTCCATAGCACCGATTTGACATGAACCTTCACGGTAGCCTCGGCGACATCAAGTTTCTCGGGCGACAACCTTGCTGGGTGCGCCCGTCTTGATGAAGGTCAACATTTCAGTCTCACGATCCGACAAGAGGGTCGATGCGTCTGTCCCTTGCGGATCATCGTAAAGGTGTACCCTGTGTCTGAGGACGGTTCGTAGCCTACTCCGGTAAGCGCGACATGATCTGGCGACAGCGTAGAGCGAAGCAATTTTTTCTTTAGCTTAAAGGTAGTGAGGGTGAACGTGCCGGTATAGTCACAGATATTCGCAGTCTCAAGCTTGATAGCCCCGTTTACCTTCGAACTCACCCCGTTGGTCGCCGCATAGGTCGAATCGCTCGCCGTGATAGACCCCGTGGGACTAATGACAATGGCACAGGCGATGGCGTAGTTGCCGCTATTGGATTGAACGTAGACGCCCCATTTGCTGATAAGATCTGCGGAGACTCACTTGCCTCAAGATGGTTAATCGCCCAGATCGCCGCCTGTGTGCGATTTTCGACATCGAGCTTCCGCAAGACGGATTTGACGTGAGCCTTTACGGTTGCGTCAGCGACATTGAGCAAGCGGGCAATAACCTTATTGGTTGCGCCGCCCCTGATGAATCCCAGTATTTGGGCCTCGCGCGGGGACAAACGCAGCACCACCACATCAAAATCGCGAGACTGCGGGGTTGGTCTCACCTCGGCCGGAGCATCTCCCGTTGAGAGAAATAGGTTCTCACCGAGTATGGCCAACTGCAACGTCAGGTTGAGTGCGTCCGCAGATACGGAACTGGGAATCAGAGCTTTAGCCTGAACACAGAGAGCCCGCTCATACGTGGCCCGATCAGCATTCGAAGCGATCATGACGATGCCGACGTGAGGCGCATAGCTGGCGACTTCGGATAGGCCTGCGACGTCGCCGCACGAGTCCATATCGACAGCTATGACGTCTGTATGGACATTTCCTGACTTTAGCACGGACAACGCTTCCTGGACGGTGCCCACCTCTGCAGCAACAGTCAAGGTGTCCTTCGCGACCGCCTGCGCCAAGCCTCGGCGGATGAAGGCATTCTCCGAAACCAGTAGTACGCCACCCCTCAACATGGCTGAAAATCCTTCGACAAACCCCTGCAACATCAAGCTTTAGGCAAGTTTGCACTAACCTAACGCGCAATCAGCGTGTCGGTTCCAGAAAGACACTGCGCATCGCGCGCCCGCCCGCCCAGATGATACAATCGTATTGTGGACAACACTCGGATTTGATTCTGACACGGGATGGCCATCAACGAAGAGCTTTGTCAGGTTAATCCCCGGTGGGTGCACGAATGCTCGCTGGCATAGATTCAAGCGACTATTGCGGCCGACCAGGCAGCATGAGCTTGCGCTCTTGAGAAGCGCAGTGTCATCGACTGCTCGCCACAGATACATATGCCGACCGCGGATGTTCACGACCATCTCATCCAAGTGCCATCGACTGCTTGGGGCCTGCCTCCGGCGCTTCAGATTACGGGCAATCGTCGGGCCGAATTTGATCGTCCAACAGCGGATTGTCTCGTAGCTGACGTCGATCCCCCGCTGCGCGAGCATTTCCTCGACGTCGCGGAAGCTCAGCGTGAAACGGAAATACAACCAAACGGCGCCAAAGCGAACCTCCCCTGCCCCGCTAAGATGCGGGAAAAACGGAGACATTTTAGCGTTAGACTGACAGCACCGCCAGTCAGTCCCGAAAAGAATTCTCCGTGAGCCGTTCGCCGGGTAGGCCCCGCGGCGGCGCTGATTTTTCGGTGACCGTGCGGGACGATCGCCTGGGTTTGCGGGCCGCCCTCTTGCCTCTCAGTCCTTTTGAACCAGTTCTCTTCGCGACGAACCGGTTCAGGCTTCGCAGTCGAGCGCATTTGCAATGCCGCCCGCAGTAGTCGCGCGCGCCGCGCATAGCGAAAACTGTGATTCCGTCAAATAAAAACCCGGACAAAAATCATCTTCCGGCCGTCCGACCTCAAAAAATCAAATTTCCTGGAAAAACACAAGGTATATTGTTAGAAATAACATTGGTTAAAATCATACTATATTTTATTATATTCCATGTATGATAGAACCCGTATCAAAATAGATATCCTATTATTGAATTATACCGAAATTTAGGGTTGAAGATCAACCAGACCTAGTACAATCTTCGGACAACGTTTGCTCTATCCGCTTGCGCAAGCCCAATTCTCGAGGCCACCGCGAACGAAGACGTCTGTTGATCGAGGGGGGACTGTCTCGTGCCCACATCCAAGCGGGCTTCGCCCAATAGTCGCGCATCGACCGCCTCAGCGGCCGCGTCAGCCACTGCGGCGGCCGCGCCTGCCATCAATCTGCAGCGCATCGTCAAGTCGGTCGATCCGCTCGGCCAGGCGGGTGCGGCGCTCGAGACCACCTTGACGCCCTTGCGCGCATCGGCGGTGACCAAAATCTACGCCGGCTTCGACCTCGTTCACCGCAGCCTGACGAACATCGGCACGATCCTGCAGCAGACGCCGCTGCCGGCGGTGTTGCTGGGGCTGGTGGAGCAGCCCGGCGGCGGCCCGGCGGTGAATGTGCAGGTCGAGCTGGCTCCGGCCGGCCTGGGCGGCACCGGCGATCCGGTCTGGGCGCTCACCGACGGGGCCGGTCACTTCCAACTCACACCGCCACCGGGCCTGCTAATTCCGGCGGGCGGCCTACCGTTGACCGTCCAGGGCGCGACAGCGCGGGTCACGGTGACGGTGGCGGCAAACCTCGTCGCTTCCAACGGGGCGCTGGGGGTCATCGTGCTGCCGCAAGCGGTCGCTCCGATGCCGCAGAGCATAATCGCCTCCCTTGCCAGCATTGCCGGCGGCCTTTCGGGCGGTGGGCAGCCCGCCTCGCCGCCACCCGCCGCGGCCGTGCCCACCGTCACTCTGGGCCAGGAGGACGGGTGTCAGCTCACCTACAACGGCCAGGCGTCGATCGATCGGTTTCCTTACGGGGTGTTCTACCGTCTGGTCGCGCCGCAGCTGAGCATCTTCCAGGCGTTTCACTGGACCCGCTTCGGCGACCGGAAAATTCCCTTGCCGGCCTATCTGGGCCAAGCCGAAGGCCTGTTCGGTACGTCGTCCTACACCGACCGGGTTCCCGTTGAGCAGCCGCTGTCGGTCGATGGGTTTCGCGATCAGATCATGGGCCTTGGCGCCGGCGGAACCTTCGTCAGCGACGAGACGGTGCCGATGGCCGCGACGCTTGGGCTCGGCTATGTTCTGAAGCTGTCGCAGCGCTGGACCTTCCAAGGGCTCGCCCTGGGCGATCTGGTCTACTCGCTGCCGCTCGCCCCGGGGGAGCAGCAGCAGGTGGCCGTGTTCGAACGCACCGACACCGCTTCGGTGTTCGAGAGCGAGACGCTTTCGGAAAGTCAGGCGCAGCAGCAGATCGCGCTGGCCGACACCTCGACGAACGCCACCTTCAATTCGGCCTTCCAGGAGGCGGCGAGCGGCGGGAGCAGCTTCCATACCGATTCCGACACAATCAGCGGCGGCGGCAATTTCCTGGTCTGGTCCGCCAGCGCCGGAAGCTCCAGTTCCAGCGGGAACAGCAACTCGTGGATGCAGGGTCAGAGGGATGCGGCCGAGGACGCCGCCCAAACCACCCATTCAGCCGCCGAGAACCAGGCCAGCGCCCGGCGCAACGCCGCCCGAACCGGCATGCGCCTGGCCACCTCCAGCGAGAGCGAACAGATCACCACCAGGACGATCACCAACCACAACCATCTGCACGCCCTGACCATGCAATACTGGGAGGTGCAGCGGCTCTATGACGTGCGCACCGCGGTCGACGATCTCGAGTTCGTCTGCCTGGTGCCGATGCAGATCGTCCGCTTCATGCCGCCGGGCCAGCCGCTGACCGTCGGCGATCCCGGCGCCCTCACCGCCTCGCGCCAGGCGGTGCTCAACCGCTATGCGGCGATCATCAAGCACATCGACGTGCTCGCGGTGGCCCTGCCGCGCGGCTACCAGAAGGGGCTGGCCACCCTGCGCCAATTCGCCGGCGATCCCTCGGCCCAGGTCGAGCCCTTCGGCGGCGCGGCGGAAGACGTGATCAAGTTCACCCTGACGGGAACCTTCATCCCGGGTGAGGATGTCTGGCTCAATGCGGTCACCACGACGGGAACCCGGGTAGGCCCCTGCAAGCTCGCGCCGCCCTCCGGCTTCGCCATCCCCGACAACAAGTTCCAGAGCCAGGACGACCTGCTGGCGTATCTGAGATTGCTGCGGATCGCGCCGACGGTGTTCAGCGGCGCACTGGCCTTGCCGCCGTCGCTCGACCGAACCCAGATCGTCGGCTTCGAGATCACCCGGTCCTTTCGCCAGATCGACTACACGCTCGCTTCGACGCCGACGCATAACCTGCAGCAGATCGCCGGGATCATCGGCGCCGTCACCGGCGACTGGCTGGGAGAGTTCCTGGCGGCGCAAGGAACCAACCTGAGCGTGCCGCCGGTCACAGTCCACTTGGCCCCGTCACAGCTGGAGCGCGAGCTGGGCGGGCCACTACTGTACCAGTTCCTCGCCGCCATCGAGGAGTTCGACGCCTCGGGAAACCAGATTGCGTCGGGCAAGGGGGAGACGTACGCCAACGACAACCTGTTCGGCGTCACCCTGCCGCCCACCCCCTATCCGGTCCCGGCTCTGCAGCTGGCGCCGATGCTCCGCTACAACGAAATCCTGACCATCGAAATGATGGCCCAGCACGTGGTCCGCAACACCACCCGCTACTCCAAGGCTGTCTGGGCATCGCTGACCGACGAGGAACGGGCGATCCTGCTCGATGAATACACAATCGGCGTGCCGCCCAACGGCATCGAAGATGCCTCGCAGATGATCCCGCTGCTCGACTGCGTGCAGAACAAGGTGCTGGGATTCTTCGGGAATTCGATGATCCTGCCGTTCACGATCCCGCAATCGGTGACAGACGCCATCAACCAGCAGCAATCGGCTCCAGGAGACGCGAACGGCCAGGCGCCGGCGCCCGCGTTCGATCCGGTACAGATCAAGCAGTCGCTTCTGGCCTATCAGCAGCAGAGCTTCGTCTCGCCCCAGTCGATCATCGCCCTGCCGACGCGCGGCGTCCTGGGTGAAGCGGTGCTCGGCCACTGCCCGTCCGGCGAGAAGCTGGACATGACGCGATTCTGGAATTGGCAGGACAGCCCCTCGGACACCGCGCCGGCGATTTCACCGATCACCCTGCCGACGACCACGCCCTCGATCGCCGACACGCTGACCGCGCCCAACACGCTCGGCCAGCTGCCCAGCCTGATCAACAACGTGCTCTCCGCGCCCGCCCCCGACACGAGCCTCCTCAAAGCCTTGGGTCAGGCGGCGGCGAGCCAGAAGGATTTCGACACCGGGCTCACCGGCCAGGCCCAGCTCGCCTCGCTGATCACCAACGCGCAGAACGTCTCCAACTCGGCCAGGGCCGATGCGCTCAAGGCGGCGACCGACCTGCAATCCCAGGCCATGGCGACGGTCGGAAACATCGTCGGCGGGATCTATGGCGGCAATCCGACTGCCGGGTCGAGCGCCGCCTCGGCGGTCAAAGGAGGCGGCGCGGGCGATGCCAGCGCGGCCAAAGGCAAGGCCGACGACAAATCGAAAGCCAAGGCCAAGCCCCCGGCGGCCAAGGACAAAACCGATAAGACCAAGGACGCCACCGACGCGAGTAAAACCGACGCCAGTGATGCGAGCGATGCCACAGACGCCGGGGCCGGCGATCTCGCCGACGACGCCGGCACCCTTCTGGCCTGATCGAGGAGGTCACGTAAATGGCCACTACCACGCCCGCCAATCCCAATGCCTCGATCGAGGGCCAGGCACTCCAGACCCTCCTGAATGTCCTGACCGCCTCGCAGTCGCCGGACATGCTGCAGGCCCAGGCCTTCCTGTTGCGGCGGCTGGCGCTGGAAGGCGACGTCGTTCCGTCGCGGCTGCCGGCGCCGCTCAACATCAGCGAGATGGGCGCCTATGTGAACCTGTTGGGGACGCTCGGATTGACCGACGCCCGCAGCCAGATGCTGGCCAGCGCGCTCGGCATCGCCGGTCCCTCGCCCGCGCTGGGCACGTTGGGCGAACAACCGCCGATCGCCTGGCTCACCTTGCCCAACGACCGGCCGATCGGCCCGCAGCAAGGTTCGATTTCCTTGAGCCTCCAGGTTCGCGCCGACTTCGCCCCCGCCTTGCAGGCGGCGATCCAGGCCCTCCACGACCAGGGCTGCGCCCTGCCCCTCCTGTCGCCGCTCCAGGTTCTGCCGCCGCCCACCGCCGCCGCGCCGACCGACCTGCTGCCGCTGATCGGCCGGACGATATGGCTCGCCCCAGGTCAGGCGCTGGTCGATCCCGATACCGACGCTCTGGCGGTGGCGCAGCTGGCCGCCGGCCCCTGGCAGGCGACGAGCCGAGCGGCGAGCGCCGGGCCGATCCCGGTTGCGCCGCAGGCATGGAGCGCGCAGGTGTGCGGTCCCTCGGCCTGCACGGTCTCACCGCCGCCGGCGGCGGGAAGGGCCTTTGTGCCCTTGACCCCCGTGCTGGCGAACGCCGGCTTCGTCCAGACCACGCCCGGCGCGGCGCCGGCCAACGCACTCGACTATTCTTGGTCGCGGTTCGACAACCTGACCGGCCTCGTGCCAAAGGTGACGACCTTCGGCTCCGAGCTGGCCCTGCTCTGGCCGCAAGCGGTGATCGCCGCCTCGTCGGTGGTCAATCTGCTCGGCCTGACCTGGAACGGCACGGCGTTCGTTTAGGAGCCGCCCGTGGCCGCGCCCCAGATCATCGCCTTCGCCCCCCAGGCGAGCGGCACCGCCGGTGGCCAGATCGTGAGCCTCTTCGGAAACAATCTCGCCGGCGTCACGGCGGTGAGTTTCGGGGTACAGCCGGCGCTGGTCTTTTCGGCCTATCCGGTGAGCGGCCAGCCCAGCTATGACTCGCGGATCGACGCGGTCGCTCCGCCGGGCGAAGGCACCGCGATCGTCAGCGTCAGCGGCCCCGCGGGCTCGACCAGCACCACACCGGCGCGCTTCACCTGGGCCGATCCGACGCCCGTTGCGATGGTGAGCAGCGTCTTACCGCTGACCGGCGGCGTGGGAACGCCGGTAACGATCCGCGGCAGCGGCTTTGCCGGGGCAGTGGCCGTCGATTTCGGCACGGTGGCGGCACATTTTGAGGTCGACGGCGATAGCCAGATCCTGGCCTGGGCGCCGGCTGGGCCGACCGGGCTGGTGGACGTGACGGTGACCGCGCCTGGCGGCTCCTCGGCCGCCAGCATCGCCGACCAGTTCACCTACATTCAAATCAAGCCGCCCAAGCCGGCGTCGCTGTCGCTCAGCCCGAATTTCGGATCCGTGGCGGGTGGCACCTTCGTCATCCTGCTGGGCTCCGGTTTTACTAACGCCACGGGGGTGACCTTCGGCGGCCAGCCGACAAAGTTCAGTGTGGTTTCGGATGGGCAGATCGACGCGGTCAGCCCGCCTGCGCCGGGCGGAACGCCACAGGCGGTGGACGTCGTCGTCACCACCCCGATCGGAACCTCCACCGCCGTTCCGCAGGATGGCTTCACCTACGCCGCCCTGCCCACGGTGAGCCAGCTGTCGCCTACCGAAGCACCCTATCTGGGCGGAACCGAGGTGGTGATCGGCGGGTCCGGCTTTTCCGGTGCCGACGCGGTCCTTTTCGGGGTGACGCCGGCTGTCTTCCAGTTCTGGTCGGACGGCGTGGTTACCGCGACGGCGCCGCCGGGAGTCGGCGTTGTCCAGGTCACAGTCCGCACCAAGCTTGGATTTTCCGCAACCGGTCCGGCGAGCCAGTTTACCTATGCGGCGATCCCGGCGGTGGCGAGCCTGACACCATCGAGCGGTCCGACAGCGGGCGGAACCAGCGTGGTCATCAGCGGTCAGGGGTTCACCGGGGCAACGACGGTGATCTTCGGCACCGTGATCGCACCGGCATTCACAGTCACGTCCGATGGCCAGATCACCGCGATCTCTCCGCCCGGCTCAGGGACAGTCGATGTAACCGTGATTACGACCGGGGGCGTCTCGCCGGTAACGGTGGCAGATCAGTTCACATATATCTGAGGACACTGCAGGAGGATGTGGCTGATGCCGATCGCTACGGCGCAGCGGCCCGGTTCAGCCGTTCCTGACGCAGGGCGGAGCGGCGCACCTTGCCGTCCTCGCTGCGCAGCGGCTCGGTCACGAACTCGATGCTGCGCGGCAGCTTGGTTACGACGATCTGGCCCTTGAGGTGCTCCAGCACCGCTTCCTCGGTCAGCCTTGTGCCCGGGCGCAGCTCGACGATGGCGTGGACGCGCTGGCCCAGATCCTCGTCGGGCAGGCCGATGGCGACGCTCGACACGACATCGGGATGGAGGTCGATGGCCGCCTCAACCTCCGCGGGATAGATGTTGACGCCGGCGGAGATGATGAGGTCGGTGCGCCGGTCGGCCAGATAGAGATAGCCGTCGGCGCCGAAATAGCCGAGATCGCCGATCGATTCCCACTCACCCGCCGCCTTCGCCTCGGCGCCGATATAGTGATAGGTCGAGTTCCGACCGCCGCGCGGCAGGAAGAAGATTTCGCCGACCTCGCCCGGCGCGGCCTCCCGGCCTTGATCGTTCAGGATTTTCATTTGCGTGCCGGGGAACGGTTTGCCCACGGAGCCCGGATGCTCCAGCGCCTCACGCCCGCCGATGATGCAGCCGCCCTGCGCCTCGGTCCCGCCATAACCTTCCCAGATACGATCGGGCCCGAGCCATTCGATCCAGTTCATCTTGAGCCAGACCGGGCAATGGGCGGCGGTGTGGAACATCACGCGCAGGCTGGACAGGTCGAACGCGTCGCGCTGCTCCGGGGCTAGGCGCCAGATACGGCTCATCATCGTCGGCACGAGCATGACCCAGTTGACCTTATGGGTCTGGATCAGCCGCAGCGTGTTCAGCGCATCGAACTTGCCGCCCTCGACGATATGCGCGCCGGCGAACAGGCCCTTCATCGCGTACATGAACGGCCCGTTATGATAGAGCGGACCGGGGTTCAGCACCGTGTCGCCTAGCGCCTGCATGGCGAAGGTCATCGCCGGGTCCCAGCGCGCCGCCATATGGTCGACGATCACCTTGGGCCGCCCCGTGCTGCCTCCGCTGGTCATCGCCCGCCAATATTGCGCGACCTTGGGCGGCAGCGGTGCATCGGACAGGCCGGGATCGGGTTCGAATCCCGGTGGGATCACCTTCTGATCCGGCAAATGCGCGGGATCGACACCGACGACCAGTTTCGGCTTCGCGGTGTCGACGATGGCGCGCAGCTCGGCATCCGGCAGCCGCCACGATACCGGATTGACCGTCGCCCCCAGCTTCCAGACCGCGAAGGCGGTTTCGTAGAATTCCAGCCCGTTCGGCAGGGCCACAGTGACGAAATCGTCCTGGCCGACGCCCATCGAAGCCAATGCCCGCGCCCGACGGTTCGAACGCGCCTCGAGCTCCGCCCGGCTGGTCGTCACCCCATCGATGGTGACCGCCGGATGGTTCGGGTCCTGCGCGGCGTGGTGGGCGATTATATGCCCCAATGGCAGGCCGTCGGGATGTTCGGCGACGGTCAGGAAGCTCTCGACCGATTCCTCTTCTTCCCCCACGCCCGACCCCATAGACTTCATATTCATCGGGCACACTCTATCAGCATCCGCGCGAACGGCGCGGCGCCGGGGACAGGAACGTGGAAAAACTCGCCGAAAAGGTCGCAATCGTTACCGGCGGCGCGCGCGGCCAGGGCGCTGCTCATGCCCGCACCCTGGCGGCGGCCGGCGCGTCGGTGATGATCACCGATATCCTGGACGCCGAGGGCCAGGAGGTGGCAGCCGGGATCGGCCCCCGCGCCCGCTTCATGCGCCATGACGTCACCGACGAAGACGGCTGGCAGGCGGTGGTGGCCGAGACGCTGGGCGCGTTCGGGCGGATCGACATACTGGTCAACAATGCCGGCGTCGTCGCCTTCAATACCACCCAGGATACGACACGGGATCAGTTCGAGCGGGTCTTCCAGATCAATGTCGTCGGCGCCTTCCTGGGGCTCCAGGCGGTCCACAAGCCCATGCAGAGGGTCGGCGGCGGGTCGGTGATCAACATCGCCTCCATCGCGGCGGTCAGGGGCGCCAGGGGCATGGTCGCCTATGGCGTCAGCAAATGGGGCATGCGCGGCCTGACCCGCTATGCCGCCCAGGATTATGCCCGCGACCATATCCGCGTGAACGCCATTCTGCCCGGCATCATCGATACGCCGATGACCCATAACGAAGCCCCGCCCGGCAAGCTGGAGAAGGTGATGGCCACCATCCCCTGGGGCCGGATGGGCGGCGCCGACGAGGTTGCCGAGCTGGTGCTGTTCCTCGCCTCCGACGCATCGCAATTCATCACCGGCGCGGAAATCGCGATCGACGGCGGCGCGACGGCCTGAGCGCGCCTCAGGCAAGCTTCAGCACCTTCAGCGCATTCTCGCGCAGGAACTTGGGCCAGACATGGTCCTTGAACGGGACGCCGGGCAGCTCGTTGAAAATCCGGTCCAGGGTCAGACCTGACGGGTAGTAGCCGGCATAGATGATCTTGTCGGCGCCGCGGGTATTGGCGAAGTCGACGATGCTTTTCGGGTAGTGCTTCGGCGCGAAGGCGCTGGTCGAATAATAGAGGTTCGGCCATTTCAGCATCAGCTTAACCGCCAGGTCGGTCCACGGCTCGGCGCCATGGCGCAGCACGACGCGCAGCTCTGGGAAGAACCAGCACACCTCATCGATCAGCGCGACATGCTGGGGCGCGGAAGGGATACGCGGACCGGCCTCGCCGGCATTGATGAAGATGGCGATGTCGAGATCGACGCATTTGGCATAGACCGGATAGGCCCGCTTGTCGTCGATCGGCACCGGCGGGATCTGGCCGGCAGGGAAGAAGCTGGCCCCGACGATTCCGTACTGCTCATGGGCGCGAGTCAGCGCCCGCACCGTCTCCATGCCCTGGTTGGGGTCGATATAGAGCTGGCCGAGGAAACGGTCGCGATAGTGGGTCACCGCCTCGGCCGACAGGTCGTCATTGACGCGGATCAGCGCCTTTTCGATGCCGAACCGATCCATCTCGCGCAGCGTGTCGCCGATCGGATCGGCGGAGCGCGTGACCTTCGGCGGCTCCTTGAACAGGAAACCCGCCGCGTGCGGCAGTGCGCCGGTCTTGCTCTCCCGGTCGCGGAACAGGGCGCCGAAATCGGTCGCCCAGGCGGTGCGGTTCTCAGGCGGCAGGTCGAAGAAGGTATCGACGACGCCTATGCCGAGCGGCATGCCCATCACAGGTTCGGGAACAGCAGGCTGCCGTTGTCGCAGAAGAACGCTTCTTCGTAGTCCGGGCCCAGCCGGTTGATGGTCTTACGGAAGCGGCCGATCGGGTCGCGGCTGCCCTCGACATGTGGGTAGTCGGTGCTGAAGCAATAGACCTCGCCCAGCCCGTAGCGCTCCACCATCAGGTTCACATCCTCGTGCCAGAACGGCGTCACGCGGACGTTGCGCCGGATGAATTCGGACGGCGGCATGGAATAGGTGATGCCGACCTTGGCCATCAGCTTCGAATGAAGATCCATCCGCTCGCACATCGGGCCGACCCAGCCGGCGCCGACCTCGATCACGCCGAAGCGCAGCCGCGGGAAGCGCTCGAACACCTTTCCCATCACCATGGATACCAGCCAGACCTCCGGCGCCATGTGGGAGATGACGAAATAGAACGGCCCCAGCGCTTCCTCGGCGCCGGAGCGGTCCTTGAACGCTGCTTTCAGACCCTCGGCGTCGGCGAATTCACGCGGCGGGATCATCGGGTCGCTGTGATCGTCGGTGGAGAGTACGCCGCCCGAGGCGATATGCAGGAAGGCCGGAACGTCGGCCTCCTCCAGCATCGCCCAGAACGGGTCCCAGCACGTATGGGCGGGCGAGACACCCCCCGGGGCCGCGGCGCAGGACAGCAGCACGCCGCGCGCGCCGAGTTTCAGCACGCGCGCCAGCTCGGCATGCGCCTCGGCCACGTCGCTCATATTGATCTGGCAGACCGCCCGCGCCCTGTCGCCGGTCTGGTGGGTCCAATCGATGACATAGTCGTTATAGCGCCTGCATACTGCCCGGGCGGCAGCGGTCTCCAGGCGCAGTTCGCGCAGCGCCGTGTTGGGGAACAGCAGCTGCGCGCGCAGTCCCATGCCGTCCATCGCCTCGACCCGGCCAGGCGCATCGACCGCGCCGTGGGCGCTGAGGCCTTTGACGCCCCACAGATCCGCCTTGGCCTGCGCGCGCGCCTGCCGGTCCTGCTCGGACCCCGCATATTTCCGCAGGAACTCCAGCACGAAACCGGCCCCGACATCGCCGACCAGCTCGGCCATATCGTCGGGCTCGAGATAGAGATGGGCGTCGCAATCGAGGATGCGGCCCGCATAGATGCCGGCATCGGTCGCGACCGCGATCGTATCCTTGCCGCCCTGCCCCAGCACTTTCCCTTCCATCAGAACGTCACCTTCGGTGTGGGTTGCCCGGCCACGTCGCTGCGCGCGCGATAGACCCTGCCGGCTTTCTCGGACGGCTTCCGGTAATCGCCCGCGGTCACGACATAGAGGTCTTTCATATCCGCCCCGCCGAAAACCAGGCTGGTGACGAGGCAGCCGTCGAACTTGCTGGTGAAATCGATCTCCCGCTCCACCGTGCCGTCGGGCAGATAGCGGATCACCTTGCCGCCATTATAGTCCGCCACCCAGATGCCGCCCTCCGCATCGACCGCCAGCCCGTCGGCGCCGCGGAATTGCGCCAGCAGGCGGCGGTTCGACAGGGTACGGTCGGCCGAGAAATCATAGACTGCGACGCCTTCGATGCTCTCGCAATAATAGAAGGTCTTGCGGTCCGGGCTGAAGCCGATGCCGTTGGATACCGCGATGCCTTCGCGCAGCACGGTGACCGCGCCAGACGGATCGATGCGGTAGAGCCGGCTGGGGTTGGGCCGCTTGCCCGCCTGGATCGAGGCGAAATCGGTACCGCCGGCATAGATGCTGCCACGTTCGTCCGACTGGATATCGTTGATCTGGCCGAGCGGTTCGCCGTCGAATTTCAGGTCAAGCATCCGGCGTTCGCCCGTGCCCGGATTGAAATATTCGAGCCCGACCCCGCCCGAGCAGATGAAGCCCCCGTCATGGGTGAGCAGCACGCCGCCGATCGACATGCGGTCGGTGACGAAACTGTCGACCTTGCCCGAGGGCGACAGGCGGTGAACGCCGCCCAGCATCACATCGCTGAAATAGAAGCTGCCGTCGTCGTCGACACGCGGCCCTTCGAGGAAGACGAAGCCATCGAGGATCTGTTCGAACTGCATCAGCCGCCCCTTCCCTAAATCTGCATCGGCGGCACGGCGCGCATGGCGATCCGCTCGGCCGCATCGAGGTCGTTCACGACCTTGCACTCATTGTCGAAGATCATCGTCGCCCGGGTCTCAAGGTCGAAAGCCGGCCAATGATCGAGGCCGGAATGGTTCGGGTTGCCGGTGCGGGCGAAGGCTAGCCAGGCGGCGCTCATCCGGTCCGAAAGCGCCTTTCGTTCAGGGCCCAGACCGACCATCGATTTGGCGGCATCGATGGTCCGGAAGACGAACGGCACGGTCGCGCCATGGGGCGCACCAAGCTTTCCGCCCAGGATCGGGATGTTCCAATCGAAGCGATACATATAGACCGCGCCGCCGCCCTGCGCGGCCTTGCGCTCGGCCTGGCTCAGGGCGTTGATCCACAGCATTCGCGCATTGGTAACGGCAAAGAAGATATCGCTCGGTGTCGCGGTGGGCCGCGCGGCCCGAAATACGCCGATGATGCGGTCGGTTTCGTCCGGACCGACCTCGAGGAAGTCGATCAGGCGGCTGCGCATCTGGTCTTCGGTCAGGTCGAAATTGGCGACGTCACCCGCCAGCAGCATCCGGCTTTCATCCTTGGTCGTGCCGATCAGCATCGGAATACCGGCGGAGATCGACGGCGCATCGGGCTCGAACGGGTCACGCGGCAGCGACCGGCCGTCGACGACTGGCGCAAACGGATTTTCGCCCGGAACGCTGACCCGGTTCAGCACCATCGTCGCCGCGTCCATCAGCCGGTCGAGCGGTATGGTCTCCAGCGCACCGATGCTTCCTTGGTTTAGCCCCAGATGGTGTAGCACCCACTCGGCATGACGGGCGGCGATGGAAGGCGGATTGCCGCGGACGACCGAGCCACTCTGCACGATCGCCTTCCTGAACAGGCCCTGGGCGGCAGGCATCGCCATCAGCATGCTGATCTTGAAGCCACCCCCGGACTGGCCGAACACGGTCACGTTATCCGGGTCGCCGCCGAACGCGGCGATATTGTCCCGCACCCATTCCAGCGCGGCGACGACGTCCAGCATGCCGACATTCCCGGAATCGGGATAACGCCCGTCCGCCAGTTCAGCGAGATAGAGGAAGCCCAGTATATTGAGGCGATGATTGAAGCTGACCACGACGACGTCGCCATGGGCGGCAAGGTTGGCGCCGTCGTTCCATTTGCCGCCGCCCGACCCGGCGAAGAAGCCGCCGCCGTGGCACCAGACCATGACCGGCCGCTTGGCGCCGACATCGGCGCCCGGCGTCCAGACATTGAGGACCAGGCAATCCTCCGACGACGGCACATATTCCGCCGCGCCCTCGATCATCGCGATGATGTCCGGGTTGTTCATCGTATCGGCGGCGACGCCGAAAGCGGCGGGTGCGGACGGGCCCAGTGCCACGGTTTCCCGCACGCCCGCCCAGGGTATCGGCGGCTGGGGCGGCATGAACCGGCCGGCGCCCGCCGTCGATCTTCCATAGGGGATGCCCTTGAAGATCTGCACGCCGTTTCCGGCAAAACCGCGCACGGCGCCGTAGCGCGTTTCGACCATCGAGAACTCCCCCAACTATTCCCAAAAATCTATCGCCGCCTGACGCCGCCCGTTCAAAGCAAAGGATCGGGCGCCGTGGCTTTCATGATAGGTTTTCAGCAGCTTGCAACAAAAAACCCCTCCCCCTCTACCAGGTGACGGGCAGGACTTGCGGGCCGCGCAGGTTCAATGTCGCGCGCCATTCGAACCCGTCGCCGGCGGGCCGGATGGACGGGAAGCGGTCCAGCAGGGCGCGCAGGCCGGCGGCAAGCTCGGTCCGCGCCAGCGCGGCGCCGATGCAGTAGTAGAGACCGGCCGAAAAGGCGAGGTGGGCGCTGATCTTCCGTGTCACATCCAGGCGGTCGGGATCGGGAAAGCGTTCCGGGTCGCGGTTGGCCGCGCCGGCGAAACTGACCAGCAGCGCGCCCTCGGAAACCTCCACCTTATCGAACCGCAGCGGGTCGAGCGGGATGCGATGGGCGATCTGCACCGACGTATCATAGCGCAGGAACTCCTCCACCGCCCCCTGGGTCAGCTCGGGATGGTCGACGAGCAGCCGAAGCTGGTCGGGATGGCGGAACAGGGCGACCATGGCGTTGCCCAGCATGTCCTGCGTGGTTTCGTGCCCGGCCTGCAGCAGATAGATGCAATTGGCGACCAGCTCCGTATGGGTCAGCGTCTCGCCGTCCGCCTCAGCCTCGATCAGCGATGACAGCAGATCGTCGCCCAGAGCGGCGCGGCGTTTCTCAACCAGCTCGCCGAAATAGGCGATCAGCCCGCGGGCGGCATCGTCGCCTCGCCCCGCCGTTTCCGGATCGACGCCGCGGGCCTCACCCAGGCGGGCGAAATCCCACGCGAATGTCTTGATCAGCCCATAATCCGATTCCGGAATGCCCAGGATGCGGGCGATGATGTTGTAGGGCAGTTCGTAATTATAGCGCTCGACCAGATCGGCGTGACCGTCGGCGGCGATGCGGTCGCACAATTCCCGCGCGACCTGATCGGCGATCGGCCGCCAGCGGTCGATGGCGCGCGGGGTGAAGGCGGTCATGATGAGATTGCGCATCCGGGCGTGGGGCTCGGGCGGCTGCCAGGTCAGCACGTTGCGCATGACGCTGGTGAATGCTCCATCCCCATGGTTGAAAGCGGAATCGAGCACCCTGGGGTCGTTCACCACGCGCGGGCTGCGCGACAGCACGTCGACCTCCGCGAAACGCGTGAATATCCAGGCGCCGTGCATCGCGCGGTCGCTTTGGAACATCGGCGCCGTTCGGCGAAGCTGGTGGAACAGCGGGTAAAGCTCGCCGCGCGTCCTGGGGTCGGTGATGTGGGCGACGATCTCCTCGGGATCGGTCGGCAGGCCGGGCGGATTCCAGTCCACGGGTTCGAAGCTCGCAGTAATGCCCGGCTGCTTTACGGTCGCTGTCATCGCCCTTCTCCCCTCGGCCCATGCCCTTGAGGGCGTTCATCCGATGACGGCAGGTTAACCCCAGCGGCGCGTCTTGGAAGCAGTTTTCGCCGCGTACGCGGAT
>DATBAZ010000319.1:0-7030 GCA_036271255.1 Alphaproteobacteria bacterium | reverse complement strand
CGGTCCAAACTATCCCTCCCCTTTGTTATACCTTTTACAACTCGTCATGCCCGGGCTTGACCCGGGCATCCACGCGGCTTCGCTCGCACCAAACCTCCGGCATTTGCACTTTCGGCACCCCGTGGATGCCCGGGTCAAGCCCGGGCACGACGATAAGGGGTGCTGAGATCCAGGGCCGGTTTGTTTTCACCTCTAATATCGAAATCTACTCGCCAGAGCGGTCGGCGCGAAGGGCCAAGGCACGGGCATAGACGGTCCGGCGCGGCAGGCCGGTCTCGGCCGCGACCAGCGCGGCGGCCTCCTTGACCGAATATTTCGCCAGCGCCGCTTCCAGCGCGGCGTCGAGATCGACTTCGGATGCCTCGGCCGCGGCGGTATCCGGCGGGCCGACCAGGATGACGATCTCGCCCTTGGGCTGCGGCGCGCCGCGGTAATGAGCTGCGAGACTGTCGAGCCTGTCGCGCCGAACCTCCTCGAACCGCTTAGTGAGCTCGCGCGCCACGGCCGCCGGGCGCGGCCCCAGCATGTCGGTCAAATCCTCCAGCGCCTTCGCCAGACGCTGCGGCGCCTCGTAGAAGATGAGGGTCGCGGGTACCGCCGCCAAAGTGCGGATCTCCGTGCGGCGGGCGGGCGATTTGGGCGGCAGGAAGCCGGCGAACAGAAAGCGGTCGCTGGGTAGGCCGGAGAGCACCAGGGCGGTCAGCAAGGCCGATGCGCCGGGGGCGGCAGTCAGCGGGATATCGTCTGCGATGGCTGCTTCGACCAGCTTGTAGCCGGGGTCGGATACCAGCGGCGTGCCGGCATCGGAGACCAGCGCCACGATCTCCCCCCGCTTCAGCCGGTCGACAAGCAGCGGCCGCATGCGCGCGGCATTGTGCTCGTGATAGGCCAGCATCGGGGTCTTTATGCCATAGGCCGACAGCAGTTTGGCCGTTACCCGCGTATCCTCGCAGGCGATAACATCCGCGTCGGTCAGGCAATCGACGGCGCGCCGGGTCATGTCTCCCAGATTGCCGATGGGCGTCGCGACGATAACCAATGTGCCGGGCAACAGCGTTGATTTACTTGTGCGAGGCGCCTCGCTACCTTCGGCCCGCTTCGCCTCCTCCGGAGATCGCATGGCCCGGCATCCCTTTCGCACAGTCGTCCTGAACGCCGCCTTCGGGCTGGCGCTCGCAACCCAACTGTCGGGCTGTACCGCGCCTGAGCAGCAGCCGCAACCCATTGTGACCGCGCCGCCGCCCACCGCCGTGCCGCTGCCCGCGGCCCCGCCGCCGGTGCAGCAGGCCGCGCCGACGCCGATGCAGGCTGTCACCAACGGCCGGCCCAAGGTGGCGATGCTGGTGCCGCTGACGGGCCCCAACTCCACTGTCGGCCAGGCGATGCTGGATGCCGCCAACATGGCGCTGTTCGACGTCTCGACCGATGTCGCTCTCTTGCCGCGCGACACCGGCAGCACAGCCGACGGCGCCAGCGCCGCCACCAGCCGGGCGCTGAGTGACGGGGCCGGGCTGATACTGGGCCCTGTCTTCGCCGGTGAGGTCGGGCGCGTCCGCGAGGCGCTGAACGGCAGCCAGACCAGCGCCATCGTCTATTCCACCGACGCCAGTGTGGCCGGCGGCAATGTCTTCGTCATGGGCTTCATGCCGGCCCTGCAGGTCGACCGCGTGGTCGGCTTCGCCAAGTCGCGCGGCATGACCAAGCTGGCCGCCCTGGTGCCCGACAATGCCTATGGCGTGGCGGTGACCGCCGAGATCCAGGCGCTGCAAGGCCGGCTGGGCCTGGCCCCGCCGCGCATCCTCAAAATTTCCCGCGACGTGAAGGGGGAACTGGCGACCCTGGCCGACGACCCGCCGCAGATGCTGCTGGTGGCGCTGGGCGGCGACCAGCTGGTGAACATCGCCCCGGCGATCGGCGAATTCGCCCAGGCCCACCCGCTGCAGCTGCTGGGCACGGGCCTGTGGGCAGACGACCCGAACCTGTGGCAACAGCCCGCGCTGGCCGGCGGCTGGTATGCCGCGCCCGAGCCGGGCAACTTCAACCAGTTCGCCGCGCGCTTCCAGACCACCTACAACTACAAGCCGCCGCGTATCGCTACCCTGGCCTATGACTCGGTGGCGCTCGCCGCCTCGGTCTCGCGCGGCGCGGCCGCCAACCTCGCCCCTTTCAGCCGCGATGTCCTGTTGCAGCCCAATGGCTTCATCGGCATCGACGGCGGCTTCCGCTTCCTGCCGAACGGGCTCAGCGAGCGCAACCTGGCGGTGATGGCCGTGGGCGCCGACGGCCCGACCGTGATCGACCCGGCGCCGCCGAATTTCGAGAAGGTGGGCGAGTAGGGTTTAAAGCCTCGGCATCACCTTCTCGACGAACAGCTTCAGCCCCTTCCACCCCCATTCGGGATCGAGGCCGCCCATCAGCGGGTGGAGGGAGAAGGCCGGCATCTTTTTCACCATCTCCACGCATTCGTCCGGCGTGACGACGAAATAACCGTGGCCTTCCCGGATCGCGTCGATCGACTTGACGGTGGCGAAGCGCCCGTCGGTGCCCGCCGCCTCGACCCATTCGCCGTAGGAGTTGGTCTCGTGCATCGCATGCCGGCCGATCACCTGCCAGGCCGCCTCGACGTCCTCGGCGACATAGACGAAGCCGGGGCTGGCCTCGCGCCAGGGGGCGGGGTTCTTGCCGTGCGCCTTCGCCGTGTCGAAGAAGATCTGATAGAGCTCGGGCCGATGGGTGATGAAATGATCGGCCAGCCGGCCTGCCCGCCGCGCCGCCGGCGGAGCCGACCCGCCCATCCAGATCGGCGGATGCGGCTGCTGGTAGGGCCGCGGCGTGATCCGCGCCCTGCGGCCGCGATATTCGAACGGCTGCCCGGTCCAGGCGGCCTTCATCGTCAGGATCGCCTCCTCGGTCAGGGTGCCGCGATCCTTCATGTCCTTGCCGAACATCTCGAACTCGAACGGCACATAACCGCCGGCGAGCGCGACATCGACCCGGCCCTTGCTCAGATTGTCGAGCACCGCGATGTCCTCGGCCAGGCGCAGAGGGTCGTGCAGCGGCACGATCAGCGCCAGGAACTGGAACCGCACCGTCTCGGTCCGCGCCGCCATCGCCGACGCCAGCAGCAGGGGTGAGGGCATATAGCCGTCCGACACGCCGTGATGCTCCGAGATCAGCACCGACTGAAAGCCGTTGCTGTCACAATATTCCGCCATGTCGACCGCCGTCTCGTAGAGCTCTGCGTGCGAGGCGCCGCCGGGGAATGCGCGCATGTCGAAACGGATCGAAAGATGTGTCATCGAAGCCTTCCTTATGTCCGGCCCGACTTTAACGGGCCGCCCCGAGGATGAAAGCCCGATTGCGGTCAAAAACCGGTTCTGATAGCTCAGACCTCATAATGGGCCGCTCGTTCCTCTTTTGCCTGCTCCTGGCTGCCCTGCCCGGCTGCGGCTCCCCGACGCTCGACCTCGCCGGCTATCCCGATGCCGCGCATGACCGGCTCTATCGTGACGGCCGTCTGGGGGATGACAAGGGGCTGATGTCGTTCGACCTCAGGAAGGCTTGGCGCGGCGTGGCCGATACTGGCGATACGACCAGATAATGTGCTTTATGCAGACGCCGCCCATTGGCTGACATTTGGGGGCAGCACTTCTTAGGATTCCGGTTCGTTTACTATGGCGCGTTACAATTTCCGCGAGACCGAGGCCAAGTGGCAGAAGATCTGGGCTGAGCGCGACAGCTTCCGCGCCGTCGAGGATACGTCCAAGCGCAAGGCCTATGTGCTGGAGATGTTCCCCTACCCGTCCGGCCGCATCCATATGGGCCATGTGAAGAACTACACGATGGGCGACCTGATCGCCCGCGTGCGCCGGGCCCAGGGCTATAACGTGCTGCATCCGATGGGTTGGGACGCGTTTGGCCTGCCGGCCGAGAATGCGGCCTTCCAGAACAAGGTCCATCCCGCGGTCTGGACCCGCCAGAATATCGACGATATGCGCGAGCAGCTGAAGGCGATCGGGCTGACCATCGACTGGAGCCGCGAGGTCGCGACCTGCGAGCCGGATTACTACAAGCACGAACAGGCGATGTTCCTGGACTTCCTGGCAAACGGCCTGGCCTATCGCCGGGAGAGCTGGGTGAACTGGGACCCGGTCGATAACACCGTGCTGGCCAACGAGCAGGTGATCGACGGCTGCGGCTGGCGGACCGGCGCACCGGTCGAGCGGCGCAAGCTGTCGCAATGGTTCCTGAAGATCACAGAATATGCCGACGAGCTGCTGGAGGCGCTGAAGACGCTGGACCGCTGGCCCGACAAGGTTCGCACGATGCAGGAGAACTGGATCGGCAAGTCCACTGGCGCGCAGCTGACCTTCCCGCTGGCCAACCGCAACGACCTGCTGGAAGTGTACACCACCCGGCCGGACACGTTGTTCGGCGCCTCGTTCCTGGCGATCTCGGCCGACCATCCGCTGGCGGCCGAGCTGGCCGCCAACAATCCGGGGCTGGCCGAGTTCATCGCCGAATGCCGCCAGACCGGCACCAGCGAAGCGGTGATCGAGGCGGCTGAGAAGCGCGGCTTCGACACCGGGCTGAAGGCCGTTCACCCGTTCGACCCCAACTGGCAGCTGCCGGTCTATGTCGCCAATTTCGTACTTATGGAATACGGCACCGGCGCCATCTTCGGCTGCCCGGCGCACGACCAGCGCGACCTGGATTTTGCCCGCAAATACAGACTGCCGGTGACGCCGGTCGTGGTCCCGGCGGGCACCGATCCGAACGATTTCGCCGTCGGTGACGAGGCCTATACCGGCCCCGGCGCGCTGGCCCATTCCAGGTTCCTGGACGGGCTGGATGTCGAGGGCGGCAAGAAGCGCGCGATCCAGGAACTGGAGAGCCTCGGCCGTGGCTTCGGCACGACTGTCTATCGCCTGCGCGACTGGGGCGTCAGCCGCCAGCGTTATTGGGGCTGCCCGATCCCGATCATCCATTGCCCGGCCTGCGGCCTCGTTCCGGTGCCCAAGGCCGATCTGCCGGTGACCCTGCCGATGGATGTGACGTTCGACACACCCGGCAATCCGCTGTCGCACCACCCGACCTGGAAGCATGTCGCCTGCCCGACCTGCGGCGGCAAGGCGGAGCGTGAGACCGACACGTTCGACACGTTCTTCGAAAGCAGCTGGTATTTCGCCCGCTTCTGCTCGCCCCATGTAGCCGACAAACCGTTCACGCGCGAGGCGGTCAGCTATTGGCTGCCGGTCGATCAGTATATCGGCGGCGTCGAGCACGCAGTGCTGCACTTGCTCTATTCCCGTTTCTTCACCCGGGCGATGTCGAAATGCGGCTATCTCGACCTGCCCGAGCCGTTCGACGGCATGTTCACTCAGGGCATGGTGACGCACGAAACCTATAGGGCGCCCGACGGCGAATGGGTCTCGCCGGCCGAAATCCAGCGCGGCGAAGGCGGCGGCGTCACACGTGTGTCGGACGGGGCTCCGATTACGGTGGGCCGTATCGAGAAGATGTCGAAGGCGAAGAAGAACACGGTCGATCCGTCGGCGATTATCGGGACCTACGGCGCCGACGCCGCCCGCCTCTTCATCCTGTCCGACACGCCGCCCGAGCGCGACATGGAGTGGACCGAGGCCGGCGTCGATGGCGCCTGGCGTTACGTCAACCGGTTGTGGCGCCTGATCGAGGACTACAAGACCGTCGTGGCCAAGGACGGCGCGTCCGGCGCCGAGAAGGCGGAGGAGCTTCGCCGCACCGCCCATCGCGCGACAGACAAGACGACCTCCAGCATCGATGCCTTCGCCCACAACATCGCCGTGGCCGAGGTGCGCATCCTGTCGAATGCGATCGGCGACGTGATCGCCACGCTGCCCATCGAGAACGAGACGCGTCCGGCCGACCCGGCCCTGGCCGAGGCTTTGGCCGAGGTGGTGAGCATCCTGGTCCGGCTGGCCGGGCCGATGATGCCGCATCTGGGCGAGGAGATGTGGCAGGCGCTGGGCCATGACCGGCTGCTGGCCGAGGAATCCTGGCCGGTGGCCGATCCCACGCTGCTGGTCAGTAATTCCGTGACCATGGCGGTGCAGGTCAATGGTAAGCTGAAGGCGACGATCGATCTGCCGCGCGATTCGGACCAGGCAACGGCCGAAGCGGCGGCGCTCAAGGATCCGAAGATCGTCGCAGCCATGGCGGGCAAAACCGCCAGAAAGGTCATTGTCGTGCCCAATCGGATCGTCAATGTCGTCGTGTAAGGCGGGCCTCATCATGCTGGGTCTGCTGGCAACGGCGGGCCTGTCAGGCTTGGCCGGCTGCGGCTTCAAGCCGGTCTATGGCGCGCACAGCGCCGGCAAATCGCCCTCCGCCATCCAGCAGTTCGCCGCGATCGAAATCCCGCCGATGCCGAACCGGCTGGGCCAGCAGATGCGCAACATGCTGATCGATTCGCTGCATCCGAGCGGCGCGGACACGGACTATCGCTACAAGCTGGATGTCAATCTCGGCGAGGCGGTGATCGATCTGGGCCTGCAGCAGAACTCGACCTCGACCCGCGGGCAGGTTCGCATCACGGCCAAATATGCGCTCATCGACAATTCCAACGGCAAAGTGGTGCTGAGTGAAACGCTGCGCACCTCCACCGGCTACAACATCCTGATCAACCAGTTCAGCTCGGTCCTGAGCCAGGCCGACGCCGAGACCCAGGGCCTGCAGCAGATTTCGGACGACATGACGCTGCATCTGGCGATGTACTTCACCGTCCAGGACCAGCTGCCCACCCCTGCCCCCGAACCCGCCCCCAAGAAAAAAGAACCCGGCAAATGAAGCTGCAGGGCGCGGCGATCGAGCGGTTTCTGGGCAAGCCCGATCCGGCGATCCGCGCGGTTGTCGTCTATGGCGGCGACGAAGGGCTGGTCAGAGAACGCGCCGCGCGGCTGGGCAAGACCGTGGTGCCCGATCTCAACGACCCGTTTCAGGTGGCGGTGCTGGCAGGCGACGCGCTGACCGGCGATCCCGCCCTGCTGGC
>DATBAZ010000318.1:0-14079 GCA_036271255.1 Alphaproteobacteria bacterium | reverse complement strand
TCATCGGCGTTTGTCGGCAAGTCCCGGGTCGAGCGCCAGCGCATGGTCTACACGGTGCTGGCCGACGAACTTGCCGGGCAGGTTCACGCGCTGAGGCTGTCGGCGAACGAGTCGGAGTGAGAGCTAAGGAGCGCCATCGTTCAGCAGGTGCTGAAGCCTCTGCAGCTGCTCGTTCAGCACGCCGTCGACCGCTTGCGGCCAGGTCGCCGGGAGGTCGGTTGCGCCGGAAAGCCGGTACTTGAAATCGATGGTCGAGCCGCCTGCCGGGTCGTCCTTGAACGCCCAGTTCATCACTCCCGTCAGCGGTTGCGCCTGCAACGGTCCGAGCCCGCCCGACAGGCGCAGCAGGGAGCCCGGCACGGCGGCGAGTACGCGCATATGCTGGACTGAACCACCGGCCGGCAGCTTCTCGCACCAGCATCCCCCGGCAACGGGGTCGAGCGTCATGTTGGCGGCGCTGCCGGAATAGCTATGCTCGCCGTTCCACCATTTTTCGGGGTGCGTTGCCGCCGTGTAAGCGCTGGCCGCGCTGCCTTTGACGTGCAGTTGGAAGGAGATGACGGTCAGGCCGGCAGAGGGCTGGGCCACGTCGGCTTTAGCCGCGGTCGCCCACAGCATGAGTGCCAAGCTCAATCCGGTAAGGCCTAACCTGCTCAGGAACCGGATATCGCTCGGCATGTGGCTACTCCACGGTCTCGATCGGTATCTGCCGGTTGCCGAGCGCGCCGTCCGGATCGGCATGGAACTGGGCGGCCCAAATGCCGTCCTCGCGCCAGATATGGCAGGAGTTGATCAGGAACTTGGCGGCATTGTTGGGTAGGCCGCGGTCCGGCGTGTTGGCTTTCTCGCGGGCGAGCAGGGGGCCCATCGTCTGGAAGGCGACGGTCGCCATAAGGCCCAGCATCTCGACATGGTGGGCGCAGCCTTGAGCGCCGCCGACCAGCTCCTTCACCCGCTTGCTCCAGCCGGGGCCGATCTTCTGGCCGACGATGCGCTGGAAGTTGGGCAGGATGTCGCCGCAATTGCCGTGCGGCGAGGCGTCCGTCGCGGCCTCGACGGCGACGACGGTGTAGGTCTCGTCCAGGGTGATCCGCATCCGCATCTCATGCAGCGGATCGCCCGGCTCGACCCGGCTGCGCCAGGTGTTGGCGAAGGGATAGCTCTTGGTGTCGACCAGCAGGCCTTCGATGTCCCACAGCCCGTCTTCGCGGCGGAAACCCTCGCAGCGTATGGCGCGCTGATGGATCGGCGTGCGCGGCGCCGGAAGAGAAAGGGGCATTAGAACCGGTCTAAGTGGGTGCGGGGGCCTAGTGGATGTCGGGCTCGCGGCCCATCGCCAGGAACTTCTCGCGGCGCATGGCCTTCAGCTGCTGCCCGTCCATGCCGCGCAGGCTGTCCAGCGCTCGCTCCAGCGCGTCGCCGGCATTGGCGATGGCCTCGCCTTTGCGGCGATGGGCGCCGCCGAACGGCTCGGCCACGATCTCGTCGATTACGCCCAGTTCCTTCAGATCCTGCGCGGTCAGCTTCAGCGCGTTGGCGGCTTCAGGGGCGTTGGCGCCGCTCCGCCACAGGATGGCGGCGCAGCCTTCCGGCGTGATCACCGAATAATAGGAATGCTCCATCATCAGCACCCGGTCGGCGCCGGCGATGGCGACCGCGCCGCCGGAGCCGCCTTCGCCGATGACCAGCGCGATCAGCGGCACCTCGACGCGGAAACTGGTCTCAAGACAGTGGGCGATGGCCTCTGAGATGCCGTGCTCCTCGCTCTCCTTGCCGGCAAAGGCGCCCATCGTGTCGACGAAGCTGATGATCGGCAGCTTGAACCGGTCGGCCATCGTCATCAGCCGGTCGGCCTTGCGATAGCCCTCGGGCTTGGCCATGCCGAAATTGTGCTTGATGCGGGTGTCGGTATCGTGGCCGCGCTCGTGGCCCAGCACGATGCAGGACCGGCCGCGAAAGCGCGCGATGCCGCTGACGATCGCGAGATCCTCGGAATAGCGGCGGTCGCCGGCCAGCGGCGTGAACTCGGTGAACAGGCCGGCGACATAGTCGCTGGTGCGCGGCCGCAGGGGATGCCGTGCGACCTGGACCTTCTGCGCCCCGGTCAGCTTCGCGTAGGTCGTCTTGATCAGCTTGTCGAGACGGGTCTCGAGCTTCTGCACCTCGTCGGACAGGTTGATGTCCGCCCCGGAAATGCCCTTCAGCTCATTGAGCTTGCCTTCGAGCTCGATGATCGGCTTTTCGAAATCCAGCGCCGGCAGCATGGCTCAGGCGACCTGCAAAAGCGGTTGGAATTTGATGGACTGGGTCAGCAATTCCACGAATCTCTCTCCATGCACCGTGACGTTCGCGTCTTAGGATGTGCAGTGTGAATATGGGAATCGCCGGTCTATAGCACAGACGGGACGCGGAACCAAAAAATGCCGCCGGTATGCTCAATACCCCGCCGAGGTTTTTATCCAGTCCGGCATGTTGTGATAGATGCCTTCGCCGGCATGGTGGTGGCAGGTCTTGTTCGAGCAGTAGATCCAGTTGTCCCAGCCGGAATAGGGCGCGGTGCGCGCCATGCCGTCATTGCAGAAGGCGACGATCACCGGCCAGCCGCAGCCGAGGCAGTGCGCTTCCTCACGCAGATGGGCGGTCTGGCTGGCAGGCCGGGGCGGAGCGTTCTCTTGCATCTCGAACTCCTGACAGGGTGCGCGCCTATCTGAAATCGCGTTAAACCCGGATCGTGACGGGGAAAATGAATACTCCCGCACTGCGGTATCACAAAGCGGCAAAGGCGCTGCGTGGCGATTTTTGATGCCGCCTTGTCCTTGAGGGAAGTTTGCCGAACAGCCATGAGCGCGACGGTCTACAAAAATGGTCGCCCAGCCTGTATGAACGTCGCCCTTGTAGCCGATTATTGCCGAGTCCGAAGGAACCTGACGTGACCGTTGCCGAGCTTTCCCCCGCCGAGTTGGATGCGCTGCTCACCGAGGTGCGCGGCGCCTACGATGCGTTCAAGAGGCGGGGGCTGAAGCTCGACATGACGCGCGGCAAGCCGGCGCCGGAGCAGCTCGACCTTGCCAACGGGCTGCTGGCGCTGCCGGGCAACGGCGACTTCTTCAGCGATGCGCGCGAGGACGGCCGCAATTATGGCGGCGTCCAGGGCCTGGCCGAGGTCAGGGCGCTGTTCTCCCGCATGATGGGCGCGCCGGCCGACCAGATCGTCGTCGGCGACAATGCCAGCCTGTCGATGATGCACGATTCGATCGTCTGGGCGCTGCTGAAGGGCGTGCCCGGCTCCGAGCGTGCGTGGGCGAAGGAAGACGAGATCGCCTTCCTGTGCCCGGTCCCGGGCTATGACCGCCATTTCGCCATCTGCGCCGAATTCGGCATCAGGATGATCCCGGTCAGGCTGACTGGGCAGGGGCCGGACATGGACGAGGTCGAGCGGCTGGCCGCCGACCCCAAGGTCAAGGGCATGTGGTGCGTGCCCAAATATTCCAACCCGACCGGCGAGATCTATTCCGACGAGACCATCCGCCGCCTGGCCGCGATGAAGACCGGCGCGCCCGATTTCCGCCTGTTCTGGGACAATGCCTACACCGTCCATCACCTGACCGACGACCGGCATGAGATCGTCAATATCCTGGACGCCTGCGCCGAGGCCGGAAATCCGGACCGTGCCTTCGTCTTCGCCTCGACGTCGAAGATCACGTTCGCCGGCGCGGGGATGGCGCTGTTCGCCGCATCCCCCGCCAATGTGAAATGGTACCTGGCCAGCGCCGGAAAGCGCACGATCGGGCCGGATAAGCTGAATCAGCTCCGCCATGTCCGGTTCCTGAAGGACGATGCCGGGCTCACCGCGCATATGGAGCGGCACCGCGGGCTGCTGGCGCCGAAGTTCGATGCGGTGCTGGCCGCGCTGGACGCACGGCTGGGCGGCACGGGCGTCGCCGCATGGACGGTGCCCAAGGGCGGCTATTTCGTCAGCGTCGATGCGCTGGAAGGCACTGCGTCGCGTGTCGTTGTGCTGGCCAAGGAAGCCGGCCTGGCGCTGACCCCCGCCGGCGCCACCTGGCCGCACGGCAAGGATCCGCACGACCGCACGTTGCGGCTTGCCCCATCCTACCCGTCGCTGGACGAAGTCCGCACCGCCTCTGAGGGGATTGCGACCTGCATCCTGCTGGCGGCGCTGGAGAAGCTCACGACCAGGTAAGGTCTTTGAACCAGATCAGGCAGATACTTCGCACGGCAACCGCTCGGCATCACGAGCGGGTCGATGCGGCTTTTGCCGGTTTCGACCTGCGCGATGCCGGTTCGTACCGCTGCTTCTTGTCGGCGCACGCGCGTGTTCTCCCCGGGGCGGAGAATGCCATCCATCTCCCATGGGACGGCTGGACGCGGCGGGCGCCCCTGCTGCTGCGCGATCTGTCCGATCTGGGCGCCGCACCGGAACCTTCGCCGGCAAATTTGTCCATGACGGAACCGGCAGCCCAATGGGGCTGTTTGTACGTGCTTGAGGGTTCGCGTCTCGGCGGTTCCGTGCTGGCCCAACGGGTCGTCGCCGGGCTTCCCACGCGCTATCTTTCGGCTGGTCACACAGGTGGCAGCTGGCGGATATTTCAGACCGCGTTGGAGGCGGCGGCAGGGCCGGCCGAAACGGCCTGGATCGAAGCCGCGGTCGCGGCGGCCCGATCCGTGTTCGAATTGTTCGAGGAAGCAGCGAGGCTCGAGTTAGGACAAATGCGTGGGCGCTGAGCAGGAACAGAATTTCGCCGTCGACATCACCAATTGCGACCGCGAACCGATCCATGTCCTTGGCACTATCCAGCCCTTCGGCTTTCTGATCGCCGTTTCTGCCGACTGGGTGATTTCCCGCACCTCGGCCAACACCGAAGATCACATCGGCATCCCGCACCAGGAGATGCTGGGCAAGCCGTTCAAGGACTTCTTCCTTGCCGATACGGTCCATGCCATCCGCAATCGGATGATGCTGTTGCGCGACCCCGATGCGGTCGAGCGCCTGTTCTCGGTCAAGCTCCGCGACGACCGGCCGCCCTTCGACGTCGCAGTCCATTTCTCCGGGCCCTCCGTCGTCATCGAGGCCGAGCCTGCGGCAGGCGACGAGCGCGAGGCCGGCAACATGGTCCGCTCGATGATCGCGCGGCTGCAGAAGACCGATTCGATGGCGTCGTTCCTGCGTGAGGGCGCGCGCCACGTGCGGGCGCTGACCGGGTTCGACCGGGTGATGGTCTATCGCTTCGACCGCGCCGGCAGCGGCGAGGTTGCCGCCGAGGCTCTCCGGGCCGGGGTCGACAGCTTCCTGGGGCTCAACTATCCGGCGTCGGATATCCCGGCCCAGGCGCGGGCCCTTTATCTGCGCAATATATTCCGAGTCATCGCGAACGTCCGTGCCGAGCCGGTGCCCATCGTGCCCGGCCTCGACCCGTCCGGAGCGGCGCTCGACCAGTCGCTCTGCATCCTGCGCGCCGTCTCGCCGATCCATATCGAATATCTGCGCAACATGGGGGTCGAGGCGTCGCTGTCGATCTCGATCGTCATCGACGGCAAATTGTGGGGGCTGTTCGCCTGCCACCATTACCGGCCGCGCCTGCCCAGCTTCGCCCAGCGCAGCGCCGCCGAGCTGTTCGGACAGATGTTCTCGCTGATGCTGGAAAGCCGGGAGCGGGCCGAGGCGGCCGAGTACGAAACCCGCGCCCGCATGGTTGCTGACCGCCTGATGGCGACGGTGGCGCAGGACAATGAGCTGCTGACCGATGCCCAATGGCTGGGCGAGGTGATCTTCGACACGATCCAGGCCGATGGTGTGGGCGTCTATATCAACGGCGCGGTCTCGCTGTCGGGCCTCACGCCCAACCAGGATCAGTTCGCCGCGATCGTGCGCACCTTGAACCAGGCCGCATCGGGCCAGGTTTTCACGACCGAGGATATCTCCACCCTTATCCCGGGCGCCGAGGCCTACGCCAACCGTGCCGCCGGCATGCTGGCGATCCCGCTGTCGCGGGCGCCGCGCGACTATGTCGTGCTGTTCCGCAGCGAACGGCTGCGCTCGGTCCGCTGGGCCGGCAATCCTGAGGACAACAAGGAGATCGTCTACGGCCCGAACGGTCCGCGGCTGACCCCGCGCAAGAGCTTCGAGGAATGGTCCGATCTGGTGCGCGGCAAAGCCCTGCCGTTCACCGCTGCCGAGCTGCGCATGGGCGAGACGCTGCGCACGGCGCTGCTGGAGGTCGTGCTGCGCCTGTCGGAATCGGCGGGGCAGGAACGGCGCAAGGCGCATGAGCAGCAGGAACTCTTGATCGCCGAGCTCAATCACCGCGTGCGCAATATCCTGTCGCTGATCCGCGGGCTGATCTCCCAGACACGGCAGAGTTCGCTCTCGGCCGATGCCTTCATCGAGACGCTGGACGACCGGGTCCAGGCTCTGGCGCGCGCGCATGACCAGATCACCGCCGACCGCTGGGGGCCTGCGCGCCTGTTCGACCTGATCGAGACCGAGGCCGGCGCCTATCTCGGCGGCCGGCGGGACCGGGTCAAGGCCGCCGGGCCGAATGTGATGCTGGAGCCCGGGGCGTTCACCGTACTGGCGCTGGTCGTCCACGAGCTGATGACGAATGCCGCCAAATACGGCGCGCTGGCCGACAGCGGCACCATCAGCATCGATTGGAAGATCGATGATGACGGCAGCCTGCTGCTGTCCTGGAAGGAAACCGGCGGGCCGGCGGTAACTGCACCGACGCGGCGCGGTTTCGGCTCGACCATCATCGAACGGTCGATCCCCTATGATCTCGGCGGCACGGCCGAGATCAATTATCGCTTGTCCGGGCTGGAGGCGAGCTTCTGCGTTCCGTCGCGCAATGTCGCGCGGATTCTGCCCGACGCCACGGGCCCGGCGTCGGGCAAATCCGAGGTCGCGGCGACCAAATATGTGCTGGCCGACCGCACGGTCCTTCTGGTCGAGGACAATATGATCATCGCGCTGGACAGCGAGGATGCGCTTCACGCTCTGGGCGCCCAGCAGGTTCTGACCGCGTCTTCGAACGCGCGGGCCACCGCGCTGATCGCCGACGGCAAGGTCGACTTCGCGGTGCTGGACTTCAATCTGGGCTTCGAGACCAGCCTGCCGGTGGCCGATCTGCTGCAGGAAAAGGGCGTGCCGTTCATTTTTGCGACCGGCTATGGCGACGGGCTGGACCTGCCCGAACGCTTCAACAATATCCCGTTGGTCAAGAAACCGTTCAACAAGGACACGCTGGGCGCCGCGATTGCCGCGGCCGGGCTCAAATGGGTCGAATCTAACGGCTGAGCGCCGCCGCCCGCTGCACCGCCGCGGGCAGCAGGGCAAGCACATGGGCGGCGCGCTGATGCGGCCCATCGCGAGAGCCGAAGCTGACGAGCACGTCGGGGCGTATCCCCATCACCTCGTTCGAACCGTCGGCGCGCATCCGGGCGCAATCCGGCACATTGAACGTTGCCTTGCTGTGGGAGAGCACGGTCGGGGTCCCGCCATCCGTATGGCCGCAACCGCCACCGGTGGGCTCGCCGATCACGATCGCGGCGCGGTTGTCCTGCAGCACGGCGGTGAATTCCGCTGCCGCGGAACCGACATTGCGATCCACCAGCACCAGCAGTGGGCCACGCCAGACGCCTTCCTCATATGGATATTCCATCGGCGAGAAGAGATCGTTCGCCCAAGGCTTGCCGCGCAAAGTGGCCGGGTCGGCCGAGGCGAGCAGGCCCGAACCGTAGAAGCCCTTGCCGAGCCACCGGCAGGGTGGATGCTCGCCTTTCCATAAGGCCGCCGCATCGCAGGGCTTTAGGGCCTCCGCATGCTTGGCATCGGCCTCGTCCGCCAGGGCGAGCAGCATCGAACGGTCCGATCCGGTCGCGGTCCCCGCGTATTTGCGGAGCGATTCCGAGTCTTCGGCGAAGTGCTTGGCCCAATGTTCGCCGCGCACGAAGTCCATCTCCTCGGATTTGAGCCGGATCGGGGTCAGGATCCGCGCGACCGCCTCGGCCCATTCGGTGCCGCCGCCGTTGCCGGCGATATCGACGAGCAGCGTGGTCGCACCGGCCTTGTTGAGCGCCCTGATTTGTTCCATCAGATCGCGCGTCTGCCGGTCGGCGACCCAATGGTCGACGCGATCCCGGCAGGCATCGTCACATGGCCTATCAGCCGGAACCGCCAAAGCCTGGAGGGCTGCCTCGCATAGCGCCGGGAATCCTTCCGGCATGAAGACGCCGATCTTTAGCACGCCGATATGGTCCTGGATCAGACCGGCGGGGAATGTATCGGACTGGGGTGACGAGATCGGGCGGTAGCCGGCGATATCGGCTGCCAGCGGTGCGGCCCGGGACCTGGCATCATAGCCGAGCGCCTTGCACGTGTCCGCCGCGCTGCCGGCCTGGGCGGGGGATTTCGGCCAGCTGAAGGCGACATGCTCGTCGCCCAGCAGGCGGACGAAACGGTCGAAGGCGGCCCTGGCCTCGATCTCGCTGCCGGCCTGCGCGATGCGGCTCCGCGTTTCCGCGAACAGCTTCGGAAGGTCGGCCTCACGCTCGAACACCGCCCATTCCAGGTTGGCATATTTGCTGCCAAGCGCCTCATGGACCTGATCGAGGTCTTCGAGCCAGGGCTTCGGATCGAAAGCCGGTTCCGCAGCGAGCGAGGGCGCCGCGACCAGCATGAAGAGGAGCGCCAGCATTCTAATCATGCGAATGCCGATGGTGCAGGTCGGGATAGTGGATGTGCGAATGCCACACCCGGCGATGGCGGTGGCGATGGGAGTGGGGCTCGGCTACCGGCCCGTCATGGCGGTGGTCGTGGTGCCCGTCATCGTGCCGGTGACTGTGATCGTGATCGACCGCCTCGTGCAGGTGATCATGCTCGTGGCGTTCGGCCAAATGCAGCCATAGACCGAAGCCCATCAGAATGCCGGCGACCAGCAAGGTCTCGGTCATCGGCTCGCGCAGGACCAGGATCGCGACCACCGCGCCGATGAACGGGGCGAGGGAGAAATAGGCCCCGGTCCGGGCCGCGCCGAGATGGCGCAGCGCCCGGATGAACAGCACCAGGCTGACGCCGATGGCGAAGAAGCCGAGCAGTCCGGCGGCGAGCAGCGTCGTCGAGGCAGGGAGTCTTGTGCCCTGGATCAGCGCGATGACAGTGTTGACGGCGCCTGCCGCCAGCCCCTTGGTCATGGCGGTTACCACGGGATCGGCGGCGGACAGCTTGCGGGTCAGGTTGTTGTCGAGGCCCCAGGCCAGGCAGGCGGCGGCGATGAAAATCGATCCGCCGCCGACGGATAAGTCGCCGCCGCGCCATGACAGTGCGGCAGCGCCGGCCAGGATCGCGAGGGCGCCCAGCAGCAATCGCCGGTCGACATTCTCGCGGAAGACGATCCAGGCGATCGCCATCGTCGCCAGCCCTTCGAGATTGAGCAGCAGCGAGGCAGAAGAGGCATCGGTTCGCGCCACGCCGAGCATGAGGAACAGCGGCCCCAGCATGCCGCCGAACAGCACGACGGCGGCCAGCCAGGGCCAGTCGGCCGGTTTGAGCGCAGCCTCCGGGGCCGGCACGCCGAGCGCGTCACGGCCGAAATGCACGCCGGCCAGCCCCATCCCGGCCCCGAGATAGAGCAGGCCGGCCAGCATCTGCGGATCGACCGTGCCGAGCAGCAGCTTGGAGAAGGGCGTGGCGATACCGAACAGCACCGCGGCGCCCAGCGCCAGCGGCGCGCCGGGCCAGAGATGGATTGGGTGACGTTCCGACATGGGCGGAGTCTAGCGCGGTTTTCCGATTTGTCGCGATATCGCGATCGTCGCCAATCCTGCGAGTGCGAGCGCGATGCCGCCATAGGTCCAGGGATGGAGCGGCATGATCCGTGGCGTGTCGGTCGAGGGGATGTAACCCATGCCCTGACCGAGCCAGACAAAGCCGATCAGGGTCATGACGATGCCGATCACCAGCAGGGCGGCCCGTAAAGCCGGCATGTGACGTCCCTCAGTTTCACCTATGCCGGAACTACCGCCGGTTCAGCTTCGATCCTTCGCCCGCGCCAGCGGATGGGCGCTGCGCACGACCTTCTGCAGCCGCTCGCCGGCGACATGCGTGTAGATCTCGGTAGTCGCGATGTCGGCATGGCCCAGCATTTTCTGCACCGCGCGCAGGTCGGCTCCATGGTCCAGCAGGTGGGTGGCGAAGGCGTGGCGCAGCACGTGCGGACTGACCTTGCCCGGATCCAGCCCCGCGGCCAGCGCACGCTCCTTCAGAAGCTGGGCGAAACGTTGCCGGGTCAGATGGCCCAGCCGCGATCCGGCCGAGGGAAACAGCCAGGGCGAGGCAGCGCCACCGGGGATAAAGCTGCGGCGGACGGCGAGATAGGCCGCCAGCGCCGCGCGCGCCGGCTCGGAGACCGGCACCAGCCGGTCCTTGCCGCCCTTGCCACGCACCGCCACAACCCGCGCATCGCGTCCCAGCGCAGTCATCGGCAGCCCGACCAGCTCGGACACGCGCAGGCCGCTGCCATAGAGCAGCTCGACCAGCAGTGCGAAGCGCAGCGTTTGCGGGTCGGTCGCGGCCTCTCCGCTGATCGCATCGGCGGCCACGGGAAGCAATGTCCCGATCTCGTTCTCCGACAGCAGCTTGGGCAGAGGCCGGCCGAGCTTGGGCGCGTCGATGGCGGAGGAGGGATCGTCCTGCCGGCGGCCTTCCGACAGCAGGAAACGATAGAACTGGCGGAACGCCGACAGGCGCCGTCCGACCGTACGCGGCGATGCGGCCTCCTTGCCTGCATGCAATGCGGCAAAATAGGCGCGCAACCGGTCGGTGGTGGCGTCCTCCGGCAAGGCCGGCGCCAGGAACAGGGCGAGGTCGGCGAGGTCGGCGGTATAAGCGGCGCTGGTATTGGCCGATACGCCGCGCTCTCCGACCATCATGTCGAGGAATGCGTCGACGCCGGCTGAAAGGGCCGGCCGCGGCTTCGGTTTACGGCCCCGCCCCAAAGGCCCCGCCGCCTGCTTTGCGGCCCGCATAGAGCGCCGCTGTGATCGCCTCGAAGGCCAGGGCATGGGCTTCGCTGTGGAGGCTGACCTGATCCAGGTCGGCCAGCACGCGCCGCAACGCGAGCGGATGCAGGTTCGCCGGCCCGCCGCGTCCCATGATCGCCAACGCGCGCAGCACGGTCTCGCCGACATGCAGGTCCTTCGCCGACTTGTCGATCGCGAGCAGATCGCCGAACGCGGCCTCGGCCCGGTCGTCGCCGGCGACGCGCGCCGATCCCTTGGGGGGCCGGGCGGCGCCGAAGGCCGACAGAATGGTGACGATACGCGCCTGATAGGCCGGGTCGAGGCCGGATGCCTGCTCCCAATCGCCGATCGCGCCGGGCTCGGCCTGCTTGATCAGCACGCGATAGGGCCACAGCACGGCGCCGCCCCCGCTGCTGTCGGCTAGCTGGGCCCAGGGCGTCGCCGCGTCGATATCGCCCAGCGTGTAGAACAGGATCGCCATCCGCGCCGCAACCGATCCAAGCTCGGGCACCGGCTCGAACTTGCGCAAGGGGGCGACCATGGCGACGCCGATCTTGTCGGCGATGCCGTCGGACGACAACAGGCCGCGTTCGGCCAGCCCGACACGCTGATCGACTGCGCCTTCCTGGGCGATGGCCTGATAGAGCGCCGCCGCGCCGGCGCCGTCGGCGGGCGCGGCATTGTCCGCTGAGAGGCTGCCGGCGGGCGATCCGGAAAGGACCTTGGCCAGGAACTCGCCGTAGATCGCACTGGCGCGGCCCGCGCCGAAGGCGGCCTCAAGCTTGGCGTCGGGCGACGCCGCGGGGTCGATCGCGACCGCCACAAGGCTCGGCGGCGGCGCGGTGCGCAGGTCGATCGAGAGCGGCACGCCGATAATGCGCGCCGCCGCGCCCAGCGATGCTGTTTCCATCGGCGCACTGTCGGTCGCGGCCTCGCCGGACCGCTGCTGGCACAGCGTCAACGCGGCCTGGCTGGCCGGGTCGGTCAGCAGCGAAGCGAAGGAGCGCAGGTCGATGCAGGCGCTTTCGATCTGACCGGCCATCAGCTCGGCCTCGACTTCGGTATGGGCCAGTTCCGCATCGTTCGGCGTGCCGGGCGCTGCGCGGGCCAGCGCGGCCGCGTCGGTGGCGTTGCCCATCGAAAACAGCTTGCCCACCCTCAGCGTCAGCAGCCGGCCGCTGCGGTCGTCGCCTTGCGGCGCGTCGGCGATGCTGACCAGCAGGTTCTTCGCCAGCTCATGCTCGGTGGCGGAATCGATCCGGTCGGGCAGGGCCTGCATCAGGGTCAGCACCGTGCCGAACGATGTATATTTCCACGTATTGCGGTCGAAGTCGGTATCGCGCGCCGGCGATATGCCGACCGAATCGGTGCCGGTTTCACCCGAGCCGCCGAGCGAGCTGCCCGGCTCCGGCGGCGCCGACAGGGTGCTCTCGCCGAGGATCCTGCGCGGTCCGGTGGCGGATGGCTGGCTTGGAGCGTCGGCGCTGGTGTCGGGCGGCGGCGCGGCCTCGGTCTCAGGCGGCGTCTGGTCGTTGTCTTGTGCGGCTGCGACCCTGCCCTGGTTGCTGCCGGGTTGCTTGGCCCAGAACTGCGCGGCGGCCCCGGGCGGGTGCGCGAGCAGGGCGAGGATCGCGGCCGCTGTGAAATACGGCAGGGACGTTGGTTTGAGGCGCATGAAGGGCTTCGTCAATGGGGCAGGCGGTCGGCCGGGATCGTCTTCTCGATCTGGCCGGACGGGGCGGGAATATCGACGCTTCCCAAGACGATAAGAGCGACTGTGACCAGCACGACAATCGCACCGACGACGATGAGAAGGATCTTCATAAGCACCCGGCCAATTGCCAATAGCGAGCGGCTTTGTGATAAACAGCGCCGTGTCGCTCAGTCAAACAATACAGCCCCGCACCGAGTCGGTTCCAGCGGAGCAGTTGATCCTGGATCGCCCGGTGATTCTCGTCGGGCTGATGGGCGCCGGAAAGACGCGCGTGGGCCGCAGACTGGCGGAACGCCTGCATTTGCCGTTCATCGATACCGATCACGAGATCGAGCACGAGACCGGAAAGAGCATCGCCGAGCTCTTCGCGCTCATGGGCGAGCCTGCGTTTCGCGAGAGCGAGCGCCTGATGATCGCACGGCTGATGCACTGCTCGGCTTCGATCATCGCGACCGGCGGCGGCGCCTTCATCGACCCGCGGACCCGCGCCGCCATGCTCGAGCAGGGGCTCGTGGTTTGGCTGCGCGCCGACCTCGATACCCTGGTCGCGCGCACCGGGCGCAACAACAAGCGCCCGCTGCTCCAGGGCGTCGACCGGACCGAGAAGCTGTCCGAGCTGATGACGATACGCTACCCGATCTATGCCGAGGCGCATCTGACCGTCGATAGTCACCACGGGCCGGTCGAAAACACGGTCGATGGCGTGCTCGCCGCGCTGCGCCGGCATTTCGAGGATCGGTCATGAACAATCCTCCGGCCGAACGGGTCCAGGTCGGGCTCGAGGGGCGCGCCTACGATATCGTGATCGGGCCGGGCCTGCTGGCGCAGCTGGGCAGGCTGGTCAAGGAGACGGTCGGCGACCGCCCGCTGATCCTGTTCACCGACGAGACCGTGGCCGGCCTCTATCGCGGCAAGGTCGAGGCGGCGCTTGCCGCCGTGGACCTGCCGGTTCCGCCGGCGGTGGTGATCCCGCCCGGCGAGGAGAGCAAGAGCCTTGCCAATTATGCCGACGCGGCCGAGCGCATCCTGGCGCTGGGCATCGACCGTAAGACGGTGGTCCTGGCGCTGGGCGGCGGCGTAGTCGGCGACCTGGCCGGCTTCCTGGCCGCGACTCTGCTGCGCGGCATCGACTTCATCCAGATCCCGACCACCTTGCTGTCCCAGGTCGACAGCTCGGTCGGCGGCAAGACCGGCATCGACAGCGCCCACGGCAAGAATCTGATCGGCGCCTTCCACCAGCCGCTTCTGGTGGTGGCCGATACCGATACGCTGACCACCCTGCCGCCGCGCGAACTGAAGGCCGGTTATGCCGAGGTGGTGAAATACGG
>DATBAZ010000317.1:0-35715 GCA_036271255.1 Alphaproteobacteria bacterium | reverse complement strand
ATGCCCATCGGGAGGCCGGTTTCGAGTATGCCGGGCAAGGCGGCGTTGAGGGTGCCGTCGCCGCCGCCGACCACGACGCTGTCGACTTCGTGCCGGGCGCGCAGGATCAGATGAAGCAGGTCCTCGGCCTTGCCGCAGTCCCGCCGGTCGACCGCGATCCCGGATTGCACCAGTGCCTCTTCGGCCGCGTCGCAGGCCGACTGTCCGCTGCGGCTCTTCCCATTGACCACCAGCAATGTCCGGCGCGGCCTGGCAGGCGTTTCCTGTGCCATGGTCACCGGCACCTTGGCGCCTTGGGCCGGGGCGCCGGCGCCGGCCGGATCGTCCAAAAAGCGCATGGTCCTCTCCGGTAGCTGCTTTCGCGGCTCAACCGGCATCCATGCGGGAAGTTCCCGGATCGGGGTTCAGGAGGGCAGGTCCTGCCCGGCGTGCTCGCGCACCATGTACTCGGCATACCAGTCGGGCCAGTTCTCATCGTGCTGCCCGCCGTTGCGCTTCTCGTGCTCGCCATGCGCGGCTCCGGCTCGGCGCAGCGCCGCGGCGAGATCGGTGGCCGAGCCGAAGCTCGTATTCCCCTCGACCCGGCCTGGCAGGCGCTGGGTCAGTTCCTGGAACAGCCAGCCATTGCCGTCCGGATCGCTGAACGCGGCGAAGGAGCGATAGCTGCCATGCGCGGGATCGGGGCCGGGGACCCGGACGCGGCCGAACAGGTAGGGTTCGTCCGGGCCTGTGTAGGTATCGGCGGAGCCATGGAACGTCTCGCCGAGCTTGACGCCACGGGCGGCGAAGTCGGCGCGGACGGCCTCGATATCCGGCACGATCAGGTACAGGCCCTGGGCCGAGCCGGGCGCGGCCGGCGTCACGTTCTTGCCGAAGATCACCGAGCAGCCGGAGCCGGGCGGGGTGAACTGGATCACGCGGAAATCGTCGCCCGAGGCGAAATCGGCATCCTCGCGCCAACCGAGCCCCGCATAGAACGCCTTGGCGCGATCGACATCCGAAACCGGGATCACCACGATCTCCAGCTTCATGTCGATGCCGCGTGTATCGGTGCCGCTCATGTTCCCCTCCCTGGGTTACCGCTTCGGATAGGTGGTGAAGACGTAGTCGTTCGTCTTCACGATGTTGTGGCAGGCATAGCCGCAGGCCGCGCCGGTACCGAGCGGCGAGAAGGTGTCGGTCGCGGCGTCGTAGTTGAACTGGCCGTAGCCCCAGCCGCCGGTCGCGGCGAAGCGCTTGCTGTCCTTCACCATCGTGTCGATGTCGTGCAGCGTGCCCGGCACCAGCGGGTTACCAGGGTCCGTCGCGCTTTTCTCGGCGTTCCAATGAATCTTCACCATCCGGGCGCCGTCCGGAACAGGCTTGCCGTTCGTGGGAATGCCGGACTTGTAGGCTTCGATCATCGCGGGATTACCGAGGATGACCTCGATCAGCTGGTGGCCCTGCGGGGTGGCCTGGCTGACGCCGACCATCTGCCAATCCTCGTATCCCTTGAACTCGGACAGGGCATAGCCGTTCGGCACCGCCACCGTGTCCTTGTTGTCCGCGAACGCGATGCCGCCCGCGACCGCAACAGACAGCGCGGCAATCGCTGTCAGTCCAACTAGAGTTCTTGCCATGGCTCGCTCCTGTATTGGTGCTTGGAAGTCAAATTTCTATGGAGACAGGCCGGACCATGGCCTGGATTTGCCGCCGACGGGATGCATGCGCACGAATACCGCTCCAGCGCCGCCATCATTTGATAAAGCCGGTCAGAGTTATTGTACGGAAATGCCGTAATCGGATTTGCGTGCCTTGCACGCCACGTGGGTGCGGCCCAACTCACTTTATATCTTCGCCGCACGGTCATTCGCGGCTGGACCGGCGGAAGTCGGAACATCGATCCGGAGGCGTGCTATGCACAATCAGGCGAGTGCGGACGGGCGCGACAGCGTCGCGCTGATCGAGCGGTTCTGGGGCGAGGTCTGGAAGCGGCCCCACAATCTCGGCGCCATCGACACGATGGTGGCCGAGGATTTCGTGATCACGTCAGGCGGCAACGACGTCGTGTCCCGCGCCGCGTTCAAGGAATGGGCGAGGGACTTCCAGTCCAAGGTGCTCGAACTGGAGTTCGAAAGCGTCGAGACCTTCCAGAACCAGGACGGCAGCCGTGTGGCCTCGCGCTGGCGGCTGACCGGCCGCAATAACGGCCTGATGGGCACCGAGCCGAACGGCATTCCGTTCGAAATGGTCGGCACCGCGGTGTGGGAGATCGGCGATGACGGGCTGCTCCGCCACAACTGGGTCGAGCGCAACGCCTGGGAGATTTACGGCCGCATCAGTGGCGGAGCCGCGAAGGTCTTCTGACCGGGATCAACCCGTCCGCAGGAACCGGTTGGCCCCTTCATACTGCCGCTTGAAGGCCAGCGGCGGCAGGTGGAAGACGGCGCGGAAGGCGGCCGAGAAATTGGCGGCGTTGGCGAAACCCAGGCGGAAGGCGATCTCCTTCAGCGGCAGGCCGGTGTTCAGCAGATAATTCTGGGCGCGCCCGATCTGCACCGCCTTCAGGTACTTGCCGGCGCTCTGCCCCATCTCGTCGCGGAACAGCTGGCAGAAATAGCGTTCGCTGAGGCCGCAGAGCGCCGCCAGCGCCGAGACGCTGGGCGCTTCGTATTCCAGGCTGGCGATATAGTCCTCGATGATGCGGTGCTGGCGCGGCGTGAGGCCGGCCTTGCGCGGCCGCTCCGCGTCCCGCCCCCGGATCAGCCGGCCGCATTCGATCAGCAGCGCGGTGCCCAGCGCCTCCGCCAAAGCCGCCGAGGTCGGGCGGGGATCGAGTGCCTCTTCCATCAGCCGGGTCAGCAAGGTGGGCAGCAGGGTGCCGGGCAGGTCCAGCGTACGGTGGAGCTGCGCCGGGGTCAGCCGGCCGCCCAACGTGCGCTCGTAAACGTCCGGCTCGAACACGCAGCGCACCGCCTTGATCGCTCCGCCTGTGCCCCAGCCATAGAGCTCGGTGTCGGGCGGCACGAAGAATACCCGGCCCACACGGTCCAGCCGCCGCGCCGCGCCGGCGTCCGGATAGCGGCCCTCGATCTCATAGTCGGCATCGCGGAACAGCAGGGTCAGCACGGCATGCGGGTCGTGCCAGGTCAGCTCGACCGGCTTCGGCCAGTCTGCCTGCAGCACCTCTACCGTGCAGCTCGGCGTTTCGATCGCGGCAATCGTGCTCAGCATCGGTTCCCCGCCATATCTCCCCAGCTCGGCTTCGCCTTTCACTGGACAAAAGCCGGTTTCCACAATCGACGCATGAACCGGGGCCTAGAACCGCATGGTAAACCGTCGCGGTCAATAAAAAACATTGCGAGTGAAATGATGCAACTCTTGCCACCGGGGAAGGTGGCCGTGGTGACCGGCATCGGACCGGGCCTCGGCCGGGAAATCGCACTGGGCCTGGCTCAGCTCGGCGCCAGGCTCGCGATCGGGGCGCGCAGCGCGGACACGCTGGAAAGCGTGGCGGCCGAAATCCGCGCCGCGGGCGGCGAGGTAGTGGCGCAGCGCACCGACCTGACCGACCGTGACTCCTGCCGGGCCCTGGTCGAGGCCGCGGTGAAAAGCTTCGGCGGCGTCGATATCCTGGTCCAGAACGGCCACGACCCGGGCGACTGGTCCTCGGTCGAGGATGCCGATCCCGAGCATTGGCGCACCGTGATGGAGACCAACCTGTTCGGCGCGCTCCATCTCTATCAGGCCTGCCTGCCGTCGATGAAGGAACGCGGCGACGGGCGCATCGTCTTCGTCAATTCCGGCGCCGCCAACAATCGCGCGCCCCAGGGCCTCTCGGCCTATGCCGCGTCGAAGGCGGCGCTGGCTGCCCTGGTGCGCTCGATCGCGCTGGAGAACGGGCGCTACGGCATACGCTGCAACAGTGTGCATATGGGCGTGATCGACGGCGGCAATGTCCGCCCCTGGTTCAAGGCGATGGCCGAGCAGAAGGGCCAGAGCCTGGATCGGTACATGGAGGAATATTACGACGCCAACCTGCCGCTCCGCTACGTGCCGACACCAAAGGAATGCGCCGGCACGGTGATCTGGCTGGTCTCGGACCTCGCCCGTGTGGTCACCGGCCAGGCCGTGTCGACCAACGGCGGCGAATGGTTCGCGAAATAAGATAGGGGAGGAGATCATGGCTAAGCGGCAGGCGCCTTTTCGCGTCATCCAGTGGGGCACCGGCGCGGTCGGCAAATATTGCATCCAGCGCACCATCGAATCCCCGCATCTGAAACAGGTCGGCGCGCGCGTCTTCTCCGACGCCAAGAACGGCAAGGACGTGGGTGAGATCGCCCATCTGGCCCCCACCGGCGTCAAGGCGGGGATGGACAAGCAGGCGGTGTATGACGCCGACGCCGACATCGTCCTCTACACGCCGCTGATCGTCGATCTGGACGATATCTGCGCCATCCTGGCCTCGGGCAAGGACCTGATCACGCCGTCGGGCTTCGTGTTCCTGAAGGACCGGGCGGTGCTGGACCGGATCAATGCGGCCTGCGCCAAGGGCAACTCCACCATGTATGCCGCCGGTATCCATCCGGGCTTCGCCGGAGACCGGGTGCCGCTGGTGCTGTCGGCGCTGTGCCGCAACATCCGCAAGGTGACGGTCTATGAGCTGGTCTCCATGGCCGACATGACCGAGAGCCCCGACCTTATCTTCGGTTATCTTGGCTTCAACATGGATGCCGAGACGGCCGCCAAGACCCCGCCGCCCTTGCTCAAGACCATGAGCACGATCTTCAAGGAATCGATGCAGATGCTGGCCGCCGGCCTCGGCTTCGAGATCGACAGCTTCCGCACCAGCCACGAATATGCCCTGACCACCGAGGATTCCCAGACGGTCCCGGGCCTGATCCCGAAAGGCCATGTCGGCGGCCAGCATTTCAATTACGAGGCGCTGGTCGGCGACCGCACGGTGATCGAGTTCAAGACCTATTGGCGGATGGCCGAAAAGCTGACCCCGGCCTGGGACCAGCCGATGAAGGGCCTGACCTATATCGTCGAGATCGACGGCGACCCCGGCGTGCGCTGCGTGTTCGAGCCGGTGGGCGAACGCCCGGCCGAGCTCGGGCTGATCTGGACCGCCGCCCTGGTGATGAACGCCATCCCCGAGGTTTGCGAGGCCCCATCGGGCTTCAAGACCACACTCGACCTGCCGCTGATCGCGGCCAAGAGCGCGGTCCACTTCACGTGACGTATCGGGTCATCCAATGGGGGACGGGCAGCGTCGGCAGGCAGGCGCTGCGCGAGGTGCTGCGGAACCCGGAATTCGAGCTGGCCGGCGTCAAGGTCTATGACGACGCCAAGGTCGGCAAGGATGCCGGGGACCTGTGCGACATGCCCGCCACCGGCATCGTCGCATCGAAGGAACCGGCGGTGGCGAGGGGCGACACAGTCCTCTATTGCCCGATCGTCGCCGATTACGACGAAATCGCCCGGCTGCTGCGGACCGGGGCCAATGTCGTGACGACGGCCAGCAACGTCTATCCGCAGTTCTATGGTCCCGGCGTCTACGACAAGATCAACGATGCCGGCATCGACGGCGGGGCGACCTTCCATGGGTCCGGCATCAATCCCGCTTTCATGAGCGAAGTGCTGCCGCTGACCTTGTCCGGCCTGGTGCACAGGGCGCGGAAAATCCGGGTGCAGGAGGTATCGGACGTCAACCATTACGCCTCGACCGCGCCGGAGATCATGCTGGACCATGTCGGCTTCGGCAAAAGCCCTGAAGAGGCGCTGAATGCCGATGCCTTCCTGAAAGGCATGACCGCCTATTTCAGCGAATCCATCCACATGATCGTCGATCATCTCGGCGTGACCCTGGACCGGATCGAGGAACGCCACGAGGTCGCGACGTCGAAGGTGCGCGTGGTGCTCGACAACGGCCGGGTGATCGAGCCCGGTACGGTCGGCTGCCGCCTGTTCCGCTGGATCGGCGTCGTCGGGGCCGAGGACCGGATCGAGCTGTCGACCTTCTGGAAGGTGACGGCCGAGCTGGAGCCGGCCTGGAAAGTCAGCACCTCGAAACTGGTCGAATGGACAGTGTCGATCGAGGGCACGCCATCGGTGCGCTGCGTCGTCGGAATTTGCGAAAGCTTCGATCCGGACAGTCCGGATTACCTGAAGGGCGCCGAAGCCGCAGCCGTGGTCGGCACGGCGACCCATGCGGTCAACGCCATTCCGTATGTCCATGCCGCGCCGCCGGGGGTCAGGACGTTTTTGGACTTGCCGATCATCGCCAGCCGGGGGGCGTTGAGGGATTAGGTACGAATAGGTGAGGGCCATCGCCGATAAATTCTTGGCCGTCATTCCCGCGAAAGCGGGAATCCATTTCGGGCATCAGCGCTGGCGGATCGATGGATTCCCGCTTTCGCGGGAATGACGAAAAACAAAAGGCGGCGCTTAAGTTTTTGATAAAGGGGAAAGCCAATGACACTCAGCAACCTGCGCCTCGACGGACAGGTCGCGATCATCACCGGCGCCGGGCGCGGCGTCGGGCGGGGGATCGCCATGGTGCTGGCGGAGGCCGGCGCCACCATCGTGTGCAGCGCCCGCACCAAGACCGAGATCGACGAGACGGTCGGCCTGATCGAAAAGGCCGGCGGCAAGGCCGTCGCGCTGACCGCCGACGTGATGAAGCGCGACGATCTGGTCAAGCTGGCCGAGGACACGATGGCCCGGTTCGGGCGCATCGATATCCTGATCAACAATGCCGGCGGCAACGAATTCCGCCCGTTCATGGAGATCAGCGAGGAGGAGTTCAAGTTCCATTTCGACTGGAACACGACCTCCGCCTTCCTGCTCTCCCAGGCGGTCACGCCGCACATGGTGAAGGCCGGGCAGGGCGCGATCGTCAACGTATCGTCAGGCGCGGCGCGGATCGGCATTCGCGGCATGCTGGCCTATGGCGTCGCCAAGGCGGGCACCGAGCAGCTGACCCGCGGTCTGGCGCAGGAGCTGGCGCCCAAGATCAGGGTGAACTGCGTGGCCCTGGGCGCGGTGCTGACCCCCGCGCTGCAGAATATGTACGACATGCAGCCGGAATTCAGGGACAAGCTCCACGCGCTCACCCCGCTGCGCACCCACGGCACGCCGGAGGATGTCGGGGCTGCCGTGCTCTGGCTCTGCTCGAAGAGCTGCTACGCCACCGGCTCGATCGTCCAGATCGACGGCGGGCTGCAGGACACCAACCTGCCGTTCAAGCTGCCCGATCTCTGATCGGTAGGATGGGTTTCGCTGCGCTCTACCCATCCTACGGTTTCGATCACCCAGCGTGCGGCAGGACGAAGCGCTCGACCGCCTTGGCGAAGCCCTCATCGGCGAAACTGTCGGTGACGGCTGTGGCCTGGCTCTTCACCTGGTCGCTGGCATTGCCCATGGCGATGGAGAAGCCCGACTTCACGAACATCAGCACGTCGTTCGGCATGTCGCCGATCGTGGCGATGTTCTCGCGCGGGATATCGAGGCGCTTGGACAGCCAGTCGGCGACGAAGCCCTTGTTGGCGTCCGGATTGGTGATGTCGAGGTAATAGGGCTGTGACCGCGCCGCCGAGGCGTTGCTGCCCAGGGCCTTCTGCGCCGCGGCCTCGGCTTCGGCGACCAGGTCGTAATCGTCACCGACGCCGACGATCTTTGCCAGCTTGGCCAGATGCTCGTCGGTGAATTCCGGCACGATCACCGGCTCGAACCCCACCGTACGGGATTCGCGCTCGACATGCGGCGCGTCGCGCTTGCGGATCAGCCAGGCATCCGGCGTGTAGAGCCAGGCGTCGAGGCCCTTGTCCAGGATCGTCTTGAGCGCCGTGTGCGCCGCCTCCGGCGACAGCATCCGGCTTTCGATCACCGACATGTCCGGGTTGACCAGCACGCCGCCGTTGAAGCCGGCGACCGGGGTCGTCAGCCCCAGCGGTTCGACCAGCTTCTTCATGCCGAGCGGCGGGCGGCCGCTGGTCAGGGCCAATGCGATGCCGGCCTCGCGCATGGCGTGGGCGGCCGCGACGGCGCGGTCGGTCAGGATCTTGTCCTTGGTCACCAGCGTGCCGTCCACATCGGCCAGCAGCAGCTTGATCACGGGTTTTTCGCTCATCCGCAACTGTTCCTTTGTTCTGTGCCGGCCGGCGGTACTTCCCGCCAGGCCCGGCCGCCATCGTTGTCGAGCAGTTCGTCGGCGGCAGCAGGTCCGTTGCTGCCGGATGGATAGAGATGTGCTTTGGTCTTATTCTCCGCCCAGGATTCCAGCACGGGCTGAACGACCCGCCAGGCCGCCTCGACCATGTCGGCGCGATTGAACAGAGTAGCGTCGCCGATCATAACATCATGGATCAGGGTTTCGTAGCCGATATTGGGCTCCTGCGGGAACCAATCGGCATAGGCGAAGTCCATTCTGACCGTGCAGGTCTGGAACTCCGGCCCCGGCCGCTTGATGTCGAATTGCAGCGAGATGCTCTCCTTTGGCTGGATACGGATGACCAGCCAGTTTGGATGTGTCGCTTCGACTGCCGTGGTTGCGAACGGCGCCAGCGGCGCCGGCTTGAAGCGGATGGCGATCTCGGTCAGCCGGCCCGCCATATGCTTGCCGGTCCGCAGGTAGAACGGCACGCCGGCCCAGCGCCAATTGTCGATCTCGACCCGCATCGCGACAAAGGTCTCGGTGTTGGACTTGGGATCGACCTTGGGCTCGTCGCGATAGGCCTTGACCTTTTCGCCCGCCATCTCGCCCGCGCCGTACTGGCCGCGCACCACATCTTCAGGCGAAAGCGCCGGCATGTTGGTGAAGACCTCGGCCTTGCGGTTGCGGATGCCCTCGGCGTCGAAGGTCGCCGGCGGCTCCATCGCCACCATCGCCAGCAGGCTGAAGACATGGTTGGGCACCATGTCGCGCAGCGCCCCGGTCACCTCATAGAAGGCGCCGCGCTGCTCGACCCCGACCGTCTCGGCGGCGGTGATCTGGACGTGATCGATCCGGTCGCGGTTCCACAGGGGCTCGAACAGGCCGTTGGCGAAGCGGAAGGCCATGATCGCCTGGACCGTCTCCTTGCCCAGGAAATGGTCGATGCGGAAGATCTGGTCCTCGGTCAGCGACCGCAGGATGCGGGCGTTGAGCGCGAGCGCGGAGGGCAGGTCGTGACCGAACGGCTTTTCGATCACCACACGGCGCCAGCGCCCGGGCGTGCCGTTCTCGTCCGTCTGCTGGTCGGCGAGACCGGATGCGCCCAGGTTGTCGACGACGTCGCCGAAGAACCGGTCGCCGACCGCGAGATAGAAGATCGCATTGTCGCCGGTGTCGAACTTGGAGGCTGCCTTCTCCAGTTCCTTGCCTATCGCATGGTAGACATCCGGCTTGGTGATGTCGCCTTTGAGATAGGCCATGCGCTCGGCCATGTGGCCCCACAGCTTTTCGTCGATCGCATCGATATTGAACTCCGAGCCGCTGTTGCCGACGAAGCTCTCCAGCATCTCGTGCAAATGCCCGACCCAGCTCTCGGCCGTGCCGTCGGCGACATCGACGCCGACGATGGCGAAATTCTCCGGCAGGGTCTTGGTGCGGGCGAGATTATAGAGCGCCGGCATCACCAGGCGCTTCGTCAGGTCGCCGAATGCGCCGAAGATCACGATGGTGCAATCCTCGCCCTGAGCGCGTGCCGGGCGCGCCGGCGCCCGGACGACGGCCATCGCCTCGGTCGGCGGGCGGTGATGGTGGTTATCGGACATGGGGTGCCTCCCCGATCGATGCTTGGAAAATCCGGCAGCTCATCATTCGCGCCTCCTGCATTCACGGGGTGACCGGGTCTATGTGTCACGCGGCCGGGGATTGTCCAGTGTTCGTTTCCGCGGGCCGATTACAGTGGCCCGAATGTAGCGGAAACGTCCAATGTCGTGCTGTGATAAATGGCGTGGATGTTCGCCTGCGAACGACCTAGACTTTCCCCGGCGAATAAACTGGCGGGGGAAGGACGATGTTCAAGGCCTGGCAGGTCCATGCCGCGGGGCAGCCGACGGACGTCATGCGGGTCGGGCAGGTCGACCTGCCGCCGCTCGAGGCCGGCCAGATGCGGGTCAAGGTCGCGGCGGCCTGTCTCGGCCTGCCGGACTATTTCATGTGCACCGCCGAATATCCCGCCACGCCCAGCCCGCCGCCCTTCACCTCCGGCCAGGAGGTGGTGGGCACGGTGATCGCGGTCGGCGCCGACGTGAAGACGCCGGTCGGCACCCGCGTCATGGGCATGACCGATTTCTGGCGCGGCTTCGGCAGCCTCGGCGAGGAATGCATCGTGGCCGAGGATGAGGTGAACCCCGCGCCGGACTTCATCTCCGACGCGGCGGCGGCCAGCTTTCGCATCGCCTACCACACCGGTTATCTGGGCGTCGTCCGCAACGGCCGGGCCCAGGCGGGGGAGACGATGCTGGTGCTGGGCGCCGCCGGGGGCACCGGCGCCGCGGCTGTGCAGCTCGGCAAAGCGGTCGGCCTCACCGTGATCGCAGTCGCCGGCGCCGACGACAAGCTGACCTATTGCGCCGAACTGGGCGCCGACCACGTCATCGATCACCGGGTTCAGAACGTGCCTGAAATGGTGATGGGGATCACCGGCGGTCGTGGGGCGGACCTGATCTATGACCCGGTCGGCGGCAAGGCGGGGGAGGAGGCGATGGGCTGCATCGCCATGGAAGGGCGCTTTCTGGTGGTGGGCTTTGCCAGCGGCAAATGGCCGTCGATCGAATGCTGGCACACGCTGGGCCGCAACTGCTCGCTGGTCGGCGTCTATGCCGGCCGCAGTTTTGGCGGCGACGTCCATGCCCAGGTCCACGAGCACCTGATGGAGATGTACCGCGACGGGAAAATCCGCTCGCTCACCACCCGTACGATCGGTTTCGAGGCGGTGCCGGCGGCGCTGCAGGCATTGCCAAGCTCGACCCAGATCGGCCGTACTGTCGTCGTTTATTGAAACTCTATCCGGGCGGCGCAGTCTCCGGGCAGGCCCGGCGGCTTTTTGGCCGAAGGGTGAAGATAGTATACAGTTGTAACAGCGAATCAGTTCCCGACTCCGGACCAATATTGACCTAGGTTCAATCGGGAATTAGTGTTAATTTTAGATATAGGGGTTGTTCGCCGGCTGCGGCACTTTTTTACTGTGCGGTTCACACGAAATGTGACAAAGCTGTGGTTCCGCGCTATGAATGGCCCGTCAAATGCCGCAATGCACAAATTCTCCACATTTGTCAGCAATGCGGGTAAGGCTCTGAAATGAGCCATAAAATACCGACTAAGGCCGTCAGGGGCCTTACAGATCTGAGGGATTTCAGTTCACTGTCGGCAATCCAGGGCCGCGGCGCTGCCGTATGGCGATCCTGGGCGGCTTGGCGACGCCAGTGGGGCTCAGCGGGCCGATGGGACCGGATCGGGGAGAGGGAGAGGTTTGTTTCGACCGTGCAGAATGTACGTTATCGACCGTCCTTGATATTGCTCGCGGGGCTTGCCGCCGGCTGCGGCCATTCCGGCAAGCCCGACAGCAATGTGGTGCAAACCGCGGCGCCGCCACCGGCCCAGGTGGCGATGGCGCCTGAGGCTGCCCAGCCGCATGTGAAGAAACCGAAGGCGCCCGCGGCGCCACGCCCGCAGATCGACGAGCTGGTCGGGTGGAATGAATCCGAGCTGAAAACTGTCTTCGGTGCGCCGGCCTCCCAGGAGGACCACGCCCCGACCAAACAGCTCGTCTATCACATCAAACAATGCACCTTGAATGTGACCCTCTATCCCGAAGTCGAGACCAAGCAATTTCACGCATTGAATTACGAGGTAAACAGCGATGACGGATCAGCAAAGCGACAGCAGGCTTGCATCGCCGAGTTCACATCCCGGCTTCCCGCAAAATCTGTCAGCAACTAGCCTGATGATGCCCAGCGAGGCTGCAGGGCCTGAAGCCGTCCGTGCGATTCTGGTCGATGACGATGAGCTCTATCGCGAGGCGATCTCTGGCGAGCTGGAGTTCCATGGTTTCACCGTCTCCGCCTTTCCCACCGGCGAGCTGATGCTGGCGCATCTGGAGACCGGCGCCTCGGCCGAGGTGATCGTGCTCGACTGGAAGCTGGAGAGCGGGCTGGGCATCGATCTGCTGCCGCTTCTGCACCAGCGCGGCGTGCATCTGCCGGTGGTCTTCCTGACCGGCATGCCGGCGGTCGCCGCCGAATATGCCGCGCTGGATCTGGGCGCCGTCGATTTCGTCGACAAGGCGCGCGGCACGGCCATCCTGGCCAAGCGGCTGCGCCTGATCGTCCAGGCCTATCGCGCCCAGCCGCAGGCCGATGCCGGGGTGCAGGGGATGGGCGAGCCGCTGGTGAGCGGCAAGCTGACCCTCAATGTCGACAATGCGCGGGCCTATTGGGATGGGGTCGACGTCCAGCTCACATTGACCGAATTCAAGATCGTCTTCCTGCTGGCGGCGCGGGAAGGCGAATACGTCACCTATCGTTCCGTCTATGACAGCGTCCGCTATTCGGGGTTCGTGGCCGGCAGTGGCGAAGAGGGGTTCAGAACCAATGTACGCTCCTCCATCAAACGCATCCGCAATAAGTTCCGGGCCCTCGATGACGGATTCTCCGACATCGAGAACTATCCCGCCTTCGGATATCGCTGGTGTGGAGCACCTTCGGGAGCCGCATAGGGCGTTCCACCTGCTTAGGCGGGCAGCGTCTTCGCTGACGCTGAAGTTTGCTGTCCTCGTGGCGATTTTCTTTGCCCTGCCGTTCCTGGTCTACAACCAGTTCGACAAGTCCGATGCGCGCCTGCGCGACCTCGTCACCGCGGGCCTGCGTCATCAAAGCTGGCTGATCGCCCAGGGGCTGAAGCCCGCGCTGGACCGGCCGGACAAGATGCCCGGGGCCGAGCTCCCGGCGATGCTCGCCAAGTACGACAGCGACGGGACCAAGCTGCAGCTGATGCTGAAGCCGGCCAAGGGCGCGGCCGGGCATTTCTACTATGTCGCCTCGTCCTCGCCGCTGCCGGCGGACCAGATCAATGCCGAGCTGACCAGCCTGGACAGTCACGGCATTCTCGACCGGCTGTCGAAGAGCTGCGATTCCGACGCGCCGATCGACGTCCAGTATCAGCGCCCGGGCGGCAGCGACCAGATCATGAGTTCGCTGGTGCCGCTGCAGACACGCTGGGGCTGCTGGATCGTGGTGTCGTCGCACACGACCGCGGAATATCTCTATACCGCGGTCGACCGGCCCCTGTACCAGACGCCGGAGACCCGGGTCGCGGTCGCCTTCTATATCGCCGCCGCGCTGATGGTGATGCTGGTGGTCGTCGGCGTCGTACGCAGCCTCAGCCATTTCCGCCGGGTGGCCGCGGACATCCGCCAGGGCCGGACCCGGCACCTGTCCTTCGCCTCGCACGATGTGGCGCCCGAGCTGGGCAGCGTCGCCGCCGATTTCGACGCGATGGCGACGGACCTGCAGAATGTCGCCCGCGACATCCGCCAGTCGGCCGAGGACAACGCACATTCCTTCAAGGCGCCGGTGGCGACGGTCGAGGCCTCGCTCGAGATGGTCCGCCGCAGCCTCAACCCCGACGACACCAGGGCGCATCGTGCGCTCGTGGTCATCGGCAGCGCCATCGAGCGGCTCAAGGCGCTGATCTCGGCTTCGCAGCAGCTCGACAACGTCACGGCCGACCTGATCGAGGCGCCGCGCCAGCGGATCGCGCTGGTCGATGTCGTGAAGGATGTCGCCGGGCGCTTCCAGGATGTGCTGACCGAACGGCGGATCAAGCTGGTCCAGAATCTGGATGACAAGGTCTCGGTGGTCGGCAGCAACGCGGTGCTGGACGTCGCCATCGAGAACATCCTGGACAATGCGATCAGCTTCTCGCCGGAGAACGGCGTCATCACCGTCACGCTCACCAAGTCGTCCCAGGTGTGCGAGCTCAGGATCGACGACCAGGGGCCGGGCATTGATCCGGAAAAGATCGAACGCATCTTCGACCGCTATTTCTCGCTGCGTCCGGTGCCGCTGACCGACGATGACGAGGACAGCGTGCTGCCGCATGCGGGCCTCGGCCTTTGGATCGTCCGCCGCAATGTGGAGGCGCTGCGCGGCAACGTGACCGCCTCCAACCTCAAGCCGACCGGCCTGCAGATCAGGATCGTGCTGCCGACCAACCGTAAGTGGCAGTAGACGGCTCTTCCGTACAAGCAGCCGTCACATATCGCCATTACTGTCCGCTATCCCCACTACAGGAGGTTTGAGGATGATCCGTAAGGCGAAAGCGGTCTGGCGCGGTACCGGCCGGGATGGAACCGGCGACCTGACGAGCGATTCCGGCGTGCTGTCGCACACGCCCTACAGCTTCAAGACCCGGTTCGAGAGCGAGCCCGGCACCAACCCGGAGGAGCTGATCGCCGCCGCACATGCCGGCTGCTTCACCATGGCGGTGGCCTTCCAGCTCCAGGGCGCCGGCTTCACCCCGGACGAGCTCGAGACCGAAGCGGCCATTTCGCTGACGCAGGACAGTTCCGGCTTCACCATCACCAAGTCGGCCTTGACCCTGAAGGCCAAGATCCCCGGCATCGACAAGGCGAAGTTCGATGAGCTGACCGGCAATGCCGAGAAAGGCTGCCCGGTGTCGAAGCTAATGAAGGCCGAGATCACGCTCGACGCGACTCTGCTTTAGGTTCTAGGTTCGCACGTCATCCGTCATTGCGAGCGGAGCGAAGCAATCCAGGGTCGTTAGCCCGATACCACGGCCTTTGGCTCCTGGATCGCTTCGTCGCTGCGCTTCTCGCAATGACGGATATTTGCAGTCTGGAGCACTGAATTTCGATGCGAACGGCGTTTCGGTGGCTCCTGGCGTTGTTCTATCTTGCTGCCGGGTATGTGCATCTGGCGATGCCGAACACCTTCATGCCAGTGATGCCGGATTGGGTGCCTGCGCCGTATCAGGTCATCCTGTTCACCGGCGCCTGCGAAGTCGCCGGGGCCATCGGCCTCATCGTTCCGCGCACGCGCTGGCTGGCGGGCCTCATGCTCGCCCTTTACGCTGTCGCCGTCTTTCCGGTGAACATCAAGCACGCGATCTACGGGCCGTCGATCGCCGGTATTCCCAACATGTGGTACTACCACGGCCCCCGGCTGCTGCTGCAGCCGGTGCTGGTCTGGTGGGCGCTCTATGCGGGCGGCGTCACCAATTGGCCGTTCAGTTCAACGCGGCGATCTGCGCCCTGAGCAAGACCCGGCGTTCGCGGCTGTTGAAGGCGTCGCGACGGTGCATCACCGCGATATTGCCCCACATCACCACGTCGCCCGGCCGCCATTCATGGGTGATGGCAAAGCGGTCATGGTCCGCGGGCTCCCACAGCGTATCGAGCAGCGCCTTGCCTTGCGCTTCGTTCAGCCCGATCACCGCGCTCTGCCGCCGCCGCCCGAGCAGCAGCGACTGTCTGCCTGACAGCGGCTCTGTGATCACCAGCGGGTGGTTGACCTTGGCGAAGTCGTCGGCCGCCACCCGCTCGGTGCCTGCGCTGGTATAGCGGGAATCGTGCACCAGCCGGCGGCCGCCGATCGCGGCGCGGATATCGGCGGGGAGCGAGTCCAGGCAGGCCGCCATATTGAGGAAATGGGTGTTGCCGCCCGCAGCCGGGATTTCCCGGGCGAACAGGACGCAGCCCTCCGGCGGGTCGGCGCGGTAGGTCATGTCGCTGTGCCAGGCGAGCTCGCCGGCGCCCAGACCGCCGATCGGCGCGCCCTTTTCCTCGACATTCGACACCACGGCGATCTCGGGATAGCCAGGCAGGCTCGACTGCTGCTGGTCGAAGGGCGGCGCCAGGTCCAGCCGGCCGAAGCCGCGGGCGAAGTCGAGCAGGGCCTCCGGCGACAGTGTCTGCCCGCGGAAGATCAGCACAAGATGCTTGCGCCAGGCGGCGAGAATGTCGGCCCGCGCCGCCGCGTCCAGCGGGTGGGACAGGTCGATGCCGGATATCGCGGCGCCGAAGGTCGGCGAAAGCGGTGTGATAGATAGGGTGTTGCTCATCGGAATGCTCGGTCAGCTGCCTGTACGATTCTGGATCTCAGGGAAGAACAGGTCCTTCCAGCCCTCCGCCTTGTGGCTGATCGAACCGGTGCGGTTCATGAAATCGCTGAACTTGGTGATGTTCTCCGGCGCGGCGGAATATTGGATATCGGGATCGCGCAGCAACTGCGCAATGAACGGCGCCGGCAGATTGGATTGCTCGATCTTCAGGAAGATCTTCGCGGTCTCATCCGGGTTCTTCTGGATGAAATCGGTCGCCTCGTCGATCGCCGCGACGACCGCGGCCGAGAGCTTCGGGTTGGCATCGTGGAACTTGCCTGTCATCCATAGGACGCTGAAGGTCGCCGGGCCGGTGATGTCGTATGAACTCAGCACCTTATGGACAGCCGGGCTCTGCAGTTCCTGGTACTGGAACGGCGGGCTGGTGAAATGGCCGGTGATCTCGGTCTTCGCCGACATCAGAGCCGCGGCCCCGTCCGGATGGGCCATCGAGACGGTGAGCTGGTCCAGCGCCGTGCGCTTGTCGGCGCCCAGCTGCTTTTCCGCCGCCATCTCCAGGATGATCGCCTGGAACGACGATTTCACCGACGGCACCGCGATGCGGTCGGTCGGCCCGAAATCCTTCAGCGCGGCAATGCCCGGCTTATTGCTGTTCAGGAAGGCCGGCTGGGCGTTGAGCGCGGTCAGCGCCCTCACCTTCTGTGAGCCGAAGGTCTTATCCCACAGCAGCAGGAAGGGCGGGACGCCGGTGCCGGCGATGTCGGCGGAGCCTGACAGGATGGCGTCGTTGATCGTCGACGGGCTGCCCAGCGGCAGATAGGTGACCTTGATGTCGCCCAGGCCCGCCGCCTTGGCATGCTTCTCGATCAGCCCCTGATCCTCGGTGACATAAAGCTGGAGGTAGCCGAGGCCGAGTTGGCGCGAGATGCGCAGTTCCTGAACCTCGGCGCGGGCGGGACCGGCAGGGGCGAGCACGGCCATCGCCGCCAGGACACCAAAAGCCGCTGCCAAGCGTTTGCCCGCGGATAGTCGATCGCCGAGCTTCATATCATACACTCTTATAATGTAATAAATTCATAATCATTGTTGACATACTGTATAAATAACCACAACTACATTCCATTCAAGTTATCTGCGGTGCGGGTCGGATTGGGCGACGTGATTTCCATGAGCAAGGTTAAGCTGGCGGAGCCTCTCTCGATCGCCGGATCACTCCTCGAACTGCGCGGTGTGACCTTGGCCTACGCCGATGCCGGCCGCCGCGTGGTGGCGGCCGAGGATATTTCCCTCGACGTCGCGCAAAGCGACCGGATCGTGCTGCTTGGGCCGTCGGGCTGTGGCAAGTCCACACTGCTCAAAGCCGTCGGAGGCTTCATAACGCCTGAGACCGGCACGATCCGGCTGGCGGGGAGGCCGGTGACCGAGCCCTCTCCCGACGGGATGATGGTGTTCCAGGAGTTCGACCAGCTGCTGCCGTGGAAGACTGTGCTGGGCAACGTGATGTTTCCCATGGTCGCCTCGCGCCGCTTCGGCCGGGAGGCCGCGCGGGAGCGTGCGCAGGACACGATCCGCCGGGTCGGGCTGGAGAAATTCGCCGGCGCTTACCCGCACACGCTCTCGGGCGGCATGAAGCAGCGCGTCGCCATTGCCCGCGCATTGGCGCTGGAACCCAAGATGCTGCTGATGGACGAACCGTTCGGCGCGCTCGACGCGCTGACCCGCCGGCGTATGCAGCACGAGCTGCTGAGCCTGTGGCAGGAGCTGCGCTTCACGCTGGTCTTCGTCACCCATGGGATCGAGGAGGCGATCATCGTCGGCAGCCGCGTCTTCGTCATGACGTCCCATCCCGGATCGATCCTGGCCGAGTTCGATGTGCGGGAATTCGGCGATCACAGCCGCGCCGACCCTGCCTTCGCCCGGCTGGCGGGCGAGATCGAGGACATGCTGCTGGAACGCAGCCAGCGGGGGCCCGACTATGTCATCTGACTGGCTGCACTCCGTCGCCGTTCGCCGCACACTGGTCATCCTGCTGCTGGCGGCGGCTTGGGAGGGGTATGGGCGGTTTCTGGGTGACCCTCTGCTGTTCCCATCGCTTTCCCAAACCGTCACCGCGCTGCTCGACAGCACCCGCACCGGAGAGCTTCCCAGCCGGCTGCTGAACTCCCTGGGCACGCTGGGCATGGGCTATGCCGCCGGTGTCGCGATCGCCACCGTGCTGACGACATTCGCCATTTCGACCCGGTTCGGCGCCGACTTCCTGACGATGCTGACCGCCATGTTCAGTCCGCTGCCGGCGGTGGCGCTGCTGCCGATGGCGATTCTGTGGTTCGGCATCGGCCAGCCGGCCATCGTCTTCGTCATCATGTTCTCGGTGCTGTGGGCGCTGGCGCTGAACGCCCAGAGCGGCTTTCGCGGCGTCAGCCCGGCGCTCAGGATGACCGGCTATAACCTGTCGCTCACCGGCTGGCGCCATGTCGTCCATATCCTGATCCCGGCTGCATTTCCCTCGATCCTGGCAGGGCTGAAGATCGGCTGGGCGTTCGCCTGGCGCACCCTGATCGCGGCCGAGCTGGTGTTCGGCGCCAGCTCCCGCTCGGGCGGGCTGGGCTGGTTCATCTCAGAGCATCGCAACGAACTGGCGATCGACCAGGTCTTTGCCGGCATGCTGGTCGTCATCCTGGTCGGCCTGCTGGTCGAGATCGGCATTTTCCGGACCGTCGAACGGTTCACCGTGATACGCTGGGGCATGCAGCGCTGAAGATGCGCGCCACTGCCGCGGGACCCAGGGATGCCGATTGCCTTCGACGATGCCGACCTCGCCGCCACGCGCAAGGCCAATGATTTCCTTGCCCGCATGCCGCGCCTCAGGCTGCAGAGCGCTATCCATCGCAATCTGATCCAGGGGCTGATGGCCTTTGGCAACCGCTTCGGTCCGGATCTTGCCGCGAAGGCAGGGGTGACGACGGAGGAGCGGACCGTCACCGCGCTGGGGCGGACGGCGCGGGTGCGCATCCTGCGCCCGCCGGGGCCCCTGCACGGGGTCCATGTCCATATCCATGGCGGCGGCTGGACCATCGGCAATGCGCGGATGGACGACGCGATCAACGCGAAGCTGGCGCTCGGCATCCATGTCGCGGTGGTGTCGGTGGAATACCGCCTGATCCCGTCCTTCGCCTTCACCGATTGCATCGACGATTGCGAAACCGCGGCACGCTGGGTGCTGGATACATCCAGGGAGACATTCGGCGTCGAGCGCATGACGATCGGCGGGGAATCGGCCGGCGGGCATCTGGCGGCGGCCACGATCCTGCGGCTGCGCGACGCCGGGGAGCGGTTCGACCGGGTGAAGGGCGCGGCGCTGACCTATGGCTGCTACGATCTCGGCGGCACGGAAATGCGCAAACGCGCCGGGCCGGAAACGCTGGTGCTGCACGGTCCGAGCATGCCCCGCATCCTCGATAAGGCCCGCGGCATTCCCGGCGGAGATCGCCGCCACCCGTCGGTATCGCCGCTCTACAACCCGCTCACCGGCCTGCCGCCGGCCCTGTTCGTCTGCGGCACCCGCGATCCGCTGCAGGAAGATACCGAGCTGATGTATGGCAAATGGGTGCGGGAATCGCACAATGCCGAGCTGGTGATCGTCCCCGAGGCGGCTCACGGCTTCAACAAGCAGGCGAACAGCACGGCGGAAAAGACCAACGCCCATATCGCCGCCTGGATCGGGCGGCACCTGGCGCACTGAGGGCGACCCTCCTCACCGTCATGGCCGGGCTTGACCCGGCCATCCACGGCCCTCCGCCGATGCTGAACGCCATCGTTTTGTGCCTGGACATGACGCGTGGATGCCCGGGTCAAGCCCGGGCATGACGGTGGAGAATGATGTGCGAAAGGTGGGCAGCGTTTGATTTTCCCTCACCGAAGGGCCACAACCCCGCCTATGACGCATGCGCTCCAGATCGGCGATGTGACCGTGCCGGGCAATGTGCTGCTGGCGCCGATGACCGGCGTGACGGATTTGCCGTTCCGCCGCGCGGCCTCGCGCCTCGGCGCGGCCTATGTCGCGACCGAGATGGTGGCCTGCGCGGAGTTCGCACGCGGCCGGCCGGATGTCGTGCGCCGCGCCGCGGTGGGCGAGGGGCTGCCGCTGATGGTGGTCCAGCTGGTGGGCCACGATCCGCGCTGGATCGCCGAGGGCGCCCGCATGGCCGAGGCCTCGGGCGCGGACATCGTCGACCTCAATATGGGCTGCCCGGCCAAGGAGGTGACGGGCTGCGCCTCAGGCTCCGCGCTGATGCGCGATCTCGACCAGGCCGAGCGCCTGCTCGACGCCGCGGTCGGCGCGACCGCCCGGCCGGTGACGCTCAAGATGCGGCTGGGCTGGGACGATGCATCCCGCAATGCGCCTGAGCTGGCGGCGCGGGCGGAGCGGGCCGGGATCAAGGCGGTGACCGTGCATGGCCGCACCCGCCAGCAATTCTATACCGGCGATGCCGACTGGGCGGCGATCGCGGCGGTCAAGGCCGCGACCGGCCTGCCGGTCATCGTCAACGGCGACATCGTCGACGCCGCTTCGGCACGTGCGGCGATGGCGGCGTCGGGCGCAGACGGGGTGATGATCGGGCGCGGCGTCTATGGCCGCCCCTGGGTCGCGGCGCGCATGCAGGCCGCGCTTCAGGGCCGCGACATGATGGAAGAACCGGGGGCCGCCGAGCGTCTTGTCATCGTTTTGGAACACTTCCGGGATAGCTTGCGATTCTACGGCGATGCGCTCGGGCTCAAGATCTTCCGCAAGCACCTCGGCTGGTATGTCGAGAACGCCCCCTGGCCGGCTGCCGCCGAGGCGCGGCGGGCAGCCAAGGCCCGGCTCTGCCGCATCGAGCGGCCGGCCGAAGTCGAGGCCGCACTGACCGCTTTATGGCTGGAAAACTCGACTCTGCGCGCCGCCTGACTATGATAGAGGCATGCTTAAAACTATGGCTGATCGTCCCATGATCTCGCTCTCCGCTTCGCTTCGCCGTTCGCGCGAGCGTGGCTTTACCCTGCTCGAGCTGCTCGTCGTCATCGCCATCCTGGGCATGCTGGTCTATATGGTCGCGCCCGCGGCGCTGCGGCAGCTCGGCTCGTCCAAGGAAAAGATCGCGAAGCAATCGGTCGAGCGCCTGGCCGGGGTCCTCGATATCTACAAGCTCGATATCGGCAACTATCCGACCACCGACCAGGGGCTTCAGGCGCTGCTGACCAAGCCCACCGACGCGGTCGGCTGGGCTGGTCCCTACCTCAAGAACGCGAGCGCGTTGCCGCTCGATCCGTGGAACCACACCTATCTCTACCGCAGCCCCTCCAGCCGCGACGGCCACGACTTCGACCTCTGCTCGCAGGGGCCGAACAACCAGAACGCCAGCACGGGCACCAACGGCCAGATCTGCAACCAGTAACGTTCAATTCGGCTGCGCGTCCGTATCCCAGGCCAGCATGCCGTAGGTCCCGGATTCCGGCGGGTCGATGCGCACGACGGCGTGGCGCAGGAAATGCCCGCCCCGGTCGGTGGTGACGCGGGCGACGATCGAGACGATCTGGGTCACGTCGGCGTTGGGCGGCTGCGGCGGCAGGTTCAGCGTCCGCAGCGCCTTGGCGACGGCGGGGCTCGCCACCGAGATATCCGGATCGCCGGTCTGATAGATCGACAGGTTGGGTTTCAGCCGGCGATAGAGATCCGGCGTCATGCCGAGCACCCGTTGAATCTCGTCCAGGCTCTCGAACGGCGCGCCCGGCGGCGCGTAGTCGAGGCGCGCCGAGCGGTATTGCGCGATCTTGCGCTCGGTGTCGTTCTTGTTGTTCTCGTCGCTCTGGCGCCAGTCCAGCATCGCCCGCGATAGGGATGCGGCCTGCCACGGCTGCGCGCCGACGGCGGTCATCAACGCGGCCAGCATCTGCTGCGAGGCGGTGTTGGGGTTGACCTTGGCGGCCTCGCTCGCGATCGTGACCGTCGCCTTGGCCTGCTTCATCCGCAGCCCGTAGGGACCGCCGCCGATATCCCAGTGCGACGGGGACATATCGATCACCCGGAAGATGGTCTCGACCACAGCCCCGTCGGCCTGGGTCTCGGCATCGGCGTTGGCGACGAAATTGGCGGCGATCCGCGTCTCGGTCCGGCCGGCCGTCACCATATGGGTCATGACGAAGGACAGCAGGACAAGCGTCCACAGGACGATGATCAGCGCGAAGCCGCGCGATCTCATGGCTGGCCGAGCCTCATGGCGGGGTCAGCCTCGCATTGGGGTTCGAGCTGCCGGACGGCACCAGGTTCTGCAGCTGCTGCGGCACCAGCCCGGCATTGCGCAGCTTCTCGCGCATGTCCTGGGTCAGGGATCGCGCGTCGCGCTGGTCCTGCAGCACGTGCGGCGTGATCAGGATGAGAAGCTCGGTCCGCTGGCGGGTATTGCTCTGCGTGCCGAACAGCGTTCCCAGCACCGGGATGTCCTTCAAATAGGGAATGCCGGCATTGCTGCGGCTGGTGTTGTCGCTGATCAGGCCGGCAAGGCCGATGGTCTGCCCGTCCTGGACCACGACGTGGGAGCGCACCTTACGTTCTGAGAAAGTCGGTGAATCGATGTTGGACGAGCCGCCGGCGGGGACGACGTCGCTGACCTCCTGAGAGATGTCGAGCGTGACCAGCCCGCCGCTGTTCACCCTCGGCACGACCTGCAGGATGACGCCGGTTTCCTGATAGGCGACCGAGTTGATGATATCGGCCGTATCGGTGATCGTGCTTTGCGCCGATTGGGTGAGATAGGGGACGTTGTCGCCGACCTGGAGGCGCGCCATCTGGTTGTCCAGCACAAGCAGCTGCGGCGACGACAGCACCCGTACGTCCGTGACCGATTGCAGCGCCGACAGGGTGGCGGCGACCGTGGACGAAGAATACCCGAACTGGAAACCGGGCAGGTCGCCCTTGGCTTTCATGGCATTAGCCACGGATGACGCCTGGGTCAGCAGACCGTCGATGCCGGTGCCCAGGTTCTTGAAGTAGAATTGCGTGCCGTATTTCAGGTTATCGTTCAGCGTCACCTCGGCGATGGTGGCGTCGATCCGCACCTGCAGCGGCACGATGTCGATCTTGTGCATCATCCCCTCGATCGTCACCGCCTCGTCCGCGGTCGCGTAATAGAGGATCGCATTGTTCTTGTAGTTGGGAATGATGCGGATCGTGTTGGTGTTCTCCTCGGTCGGCGCGGACAGGGACTCCGTCTCCTCCACCGGCATCGGCAGGTCTTCGTTGCCGCTGCCTCCACTGCCTTGCGTGTCGGAACCGCCGCCGGGCGTGCCGCTGCCGCTGGACGAGGGGCTGCTGCCCGTCGTGCCGCCGCCCGGTGTGCTGCCGAGGCCGCCTGTGCCGCCGCCGATGCCGCCGCCGCTGCCGCTCTGGTTGTTGTTGTTGAAGCCGCTTTGATTGTTGTCGCTGATCTTGGCCTGGTTGTGGCCCGGTGCGGTCGAACCGCCGGCGGCCTTCTCCGCCTGCGCCTCCTTCGGATTGAAGGCGCGCTGCAGCATGTTGGCCAGATCGCCGGCATCGCCGTTCTGGACGTAATAGACGTGCCAGGTCCGCGCCGTCGAACGGCGGGCCTTGTCGACCAGTTGGAACAGGCGGCGCGCATCCTCGACGAAGCGGCGCTGCGACGACACCACCAGGATGGCGTTCACCCGTTCCATCGGGATGATCTTGACCACCCCAGCCAAGGCGCCTTCGCCCTCGGTCTGCATCGCCTTCTGCATGTCGGTCGCGACCTTGCCGGGATCGTCGGCAGTGACCGGGAACAGCGCATAGGACTGGTTTGCCAGCACGTCGATGTCGAAGGCATGAATCATGCTGACGATCGCGGCCCGCGCATTCGGCTCGCCCGTGACCAGCAGGGCATTGCGGTTCGGATCGGCGATCAGCCGGGCGTTGTCGCCGACGAAGGGCTGCAGCACCTTCACCAGGTCCTTAGCCGAGGTGTAATGCAGTACCTCGACGTCGCTGCCGAAAGTCGTGTCGCCGGCCATCGACGGCTCGGTCAGCGCGACCGCGCTCGGGATCACCCGATAGATGCCGCCACTCTGCGTCAGGGTCGCGCCGTTCTGGCTCAGCAGCGTCTCCAGCGTGGCCAGCAGCTGGGCCTTCTGCACGGGCTGGTGGGTTTCCAGGGTCACCGTTCCGGCGACGGCCGGGTCGACCACGTAATTGACGTGCAGTATGTCGCCCAGGATCTGGCGGATGACCTCCTTGATGTCGGTGTCGGCGAAATTGAGCATGACGTCGCCCTCTTCGCCTGCCACCGCGCCGCGCTTGCCCTTGGGCGAAGCCGATCCGCCATACGCCACCGTGGGCGGCTGCAGCGGCCCCTGCGGCGGGGTGACCACGCCGTTGACCCGGGGGCTGGCGACGCCGGCCTGGCCATTGTGGGGGCCGGGTAGCTCGTCGAGCGGCTGGTTCTGGGATTTGCAGCCGACAAGCGCGATGACGGCGGTCGAGAGCAGGAGGACACGAAGCATCAATGTTTCCTTGACGGCGGCGGCCGCATGTTGTCGTGCTGGTGACGGCGGGCTTTCAGCATCGCCGCACCGCGCTTGGGCGCCTGCGGCAGCGGCCCGGTCCCTGGCGCTGGGGTCGGCGCGGGCGCTGGGTCCGCGGCATCGGGCGGAGTAGCCGGCATGGTGTTCGCGGCGAATTTCGGTCTGATCCGCCGCGTCCCGTCGGGCCCTGTCATTGTCACTGAATCGGGTGCGATTTCCTGCACGCGCCAGCTCCCGACACTTTCACCCTCCGAAACCACGATCGGCTTGTCGCTGCCGTCCGGCGCGAAGATAGCGCGCTTGAGGTCAGAGGCCAGTAAAATCCCCGCCAATCGCGGTAAATCCACCGGCGCGGTGGACACATCCTGATCGTTGGTCACGTATGGCTGCCGGTCGGCCCTGAACAAGGGGCGGGCGAGAACGGTGGCCGCATAATCCGCCGGGGCCTGGGCATCGGCGGCGGGCGCAGCCTCAGCCGTCTGCGCGGCGGGGGTCGCCGCGGTCTCGTTATCGCGGCCGGACGAGACGAAAAGCTCGATCGCGATCAGCGCGGTCAGCGCGACGGCGACGAGGGTAAGCAGCCTCACGGTGCCGTTCACTTCTGCGGGTCCCCTGGCGGAGTGTCGGCCGGCGGCGTGTCTTCGGCGGGAGGTGTGTCCGCCGCCGGCGCATCGGCGGGCGCGGCGTCGGCCGGCGCGGCGTCAGCCGGCGCGTCCTCCGCCGGCGCGTCCTCCGCCGGTGCTGCTTCCGCCGGTGCTGCTTCCGCCGGTTCGGCCGCCGGCGCATTGCCGGGCGCGGCCTCCTTCGGCTGCTGCGGTTCGGCGGTGGCCGGGGCGTAGACGGCGAAGCCGGCTTCGAAGACCTGCTGATCGGGGCTTTTCGGCGTTTCGCTGCCGCTGTGGATCTGCAGATCGTCGATCGCCATGGGCGTGTCGGACTCCTGCAGCGCCTGCAGGAAATGGATCAGCACCGGCCATGAGGCCGACAGAGACAGCTTTACCCCGACGCGGCGATAGCCGTTGCCGGTCTCGCCCGGCAGGCTTTCCACGCTGGCCAAGGTCGCGCCGGAGGTGCCGGCTATATCCTGCACCATGCCTTGCAGCGCCGCGGTCGCGACCGGGATGGAGCTGCCGTCCAGCAGATTGCCTTTCGCCGGGCTCTCGTCCCCGAGGCCCGCCGCTTCCTCGCGCAATTCCGAGCGCTGGGAGACCAACCGTTCCATGCGGGTGACGACGGCCTGCTGCTTCTCCAGCCGGTCGGCCCGGTCGGAATAGAAATCGATCAGCGGCGAGACGATGATCAGCCACACCGCCATCACGGCGACCAGGGCCGCGCCCAGCGCCGTGATCTGCCCGCGCCGCCCGGTCGGCAATGTGTCGGCAGATGCGATCAAGGACGGACCTCGGTTTCGATCGAGAAGGCATCGGCCTTCGAATTCTGAACCCGCGTCACCGCAGAGGTGAAGGCCGGGTTCTTGTAGAGCGGGTTGGCGGTCAGAAGCCCGATCAGCTTAGCCGCCTCCTCGGACTGGCCGCTGAAGCTGAGCTTGTGCTTGCGGAGGCTGAAGTCGGTCAGGTGCGTGTCGTCGGGCAGGACGTCGGTCGTTGCCGACAGCACCTTCAGCGGATCGGCGCTGCCGGCCTGCTCCATCGCCAATTGGCTGGCGCCTTGGCCGGCGCTCTCGATCCGGCGTTTCAGCTGCTGCACCTCGTCGACCTGGGGCTTCAGCTCGGCGATTCGCGATTCCGCATGGCCCAGCAGCACGGCCTGCTTGACCAGGGGGGCGATGAGGGCGAGCACCGCCAGCGCCGCGCAGCCATAGGCCAGTGCCCGCGTCTTGCCGGACAGCACGATGCGGTGGACGGCGGTGTCGTCCAGCCTAATCTGGCGCCGCGCACCGGAAACGGTCGCTGCATCGATCACAGAGGGCTCCAGCCCGGCTTCGCGCAGCGCCGCGGCGACCGCCCTGGCATTGGCCTTGGGCAGCAGGAACAAGGTCAGGCTGAGCTGGCCCTGCGCCTTGTCGCGCGTGTCGACATGCCAGTTCCACCAAACCTCGTCGGCGGAAAACGGCGTCTCGCGGTCCATCTCATAGGCCAGCACCCGGCCAAGCTCGCGCTCCGCCGCCAACGGGAAAGACAGCTGCTTTTCCAGCATCACCGAAGCGGGGCTGAGCCAGACAGGGATCGGGCGCCCGCCCAACGCCGCGGCGTTGCGCAGCGCGGTCAGGCCGGTGGGATCGGACGGGAAGCGGCCCAGCGGCGTGACCCGGTCGCCCCGGCGCATGGCAGCGGTCAGCATGGAGCCGGCGGCATCGGATTCGATGATCAATATCTCGCTCGCCGCCGTCTCCGCCGCGCGGGCGCGCTCGGGCAGCAGATCGCGCATCTGGCTGACCCACCAGGCGAAATACTCGCGCAAAACCGGCGAATAACGGCTCAAATCGATCAGGCGCATTGCGGGCGTCTTGTAGCCGCTGGGCAGCGATTGCGAAAGGGAGGACGATTGCGCATGACCCTACGGACGAAGCGGCAAAGGCGATCGTAACAATAACTTCACAATTCCCGCCCCGTCATTCGCTTTTGCATGGATTCCGCCCATCAAGGGGGTAAAGACGCCAGGATTGTGGCGAAAATTCCGCCATCGAGGTCATCCCCGCTTACGCAAGGCCGAAATCCTGATATGGCCTTGGGGGAAAAACAAAGGGGAGGCGGGAACATGGAGATGACGTTCGGCGCTGCGCGCAAATTTCTGCCGGAGTGGGTCGACCCGCGGACGACGGCTCTGCTCAGCATGGAGATGCAGCGCGGCGTTGTCGGGGACTTGAGCAAGATCGGCGTCCTCGTGGCCGCGATCGAGCAGGGCGGGGTGGTCGGTAATCTCGCGGCCCTTATGAACGCCGCGCGCGCCGCACAAGTTCCCGTGGTCCATTGCAATGCCGTATTCCGGCCCGACCGCAGGGGCTCGGCCGCCAATTGCCCGATGCTGTCGCGGGCGATGAAGGACCCGGACCAGATACTGGAAGGCTCGCCGCAGACCCAGGTCGTGCCCGCGCTCGGCCCCGGCCCCGACGATTTCGTGCTGTCGCGCTATCACGGCGTAACGCCGTTCTCGGGCACTACGCTGGACATCACGCTGCGCAACCTCGGCGTCAGTACGATCGTCGCCACCGGCGTCTCGATCAATCTCGGCGTCTTCGGCCTGTGCCTGGAGGCGGTCAATCTCGGCTATCGCGTCATCCTGCCGGTCGACTGCACGGCGGGGTTCCCGGCCGACTATGCCGAAGCGGTGATCAAGAACTCGCTGGCGCAGTTGTGCACGATCACGACGAGTGCGGACATCAAGGCGGCTTGGGGCTGACTTTCGTCGCTTACTTCAACCCCACCTCAACCGTCATGCCCGGGCAAGTCCGGGCATGACGGTTCAGGGTAGAATAGAGCGCCTCAGATACAACCGCTTTCGCTTAGCCGGACAGCCGTGGATCATGCCCGCGCATGACGGTATTGAGAGGTATCCGTGTTCAATACGTATGCGAGGTCGGGTTCCGCCGGGCCAGTATGTCCTCGACGCGCTTGCGGAAGCCGTCGTCGAAGGCGTGGGGCTGGGGGATGATCCAGAAGGTGCCGTCGGCGACGGCGGCATAGACCAGTTCCGCGAATTCGTCGGGCGAGAGGCCGTGCCGGGTCAGCAGCACACGCAGGTAATCGACGAACTGCTGCACCTCGGGCCTGATGTCGGCGCCGAACGGGTCGTTGAAGATGCCGGAGGTCACCGGCCCCGGCGCCAGCAGCGAGACGCCGATCGGCGCCTTCAGCATCTCCAGCTCGCCGCGCAGCGATTCGGTCAGTGCCACCACGGCGAACTTGGTCACCGAATAGGGCGCCATCATCGGGCTGGCCAGAAAGCCGCCGACCGATGAGGTGTTGACGATGTGGGCCGGCCGCCAGGCCTTCAGCAGGCGCGGCACGAAGCTGCGCAGGCCATGCAGCACGCCGTAGAAATTGACGTTTATGCTGCGCTCCCAGCGCTTGGGCTCGATTTCCCAGCTGAAGCCGGTCGCCATCACGCCGGCATTGTTGAACAGCAGGTCGACCTGGCCGAATTCGGCATAGGCGCGCTCAGCCAGGGCCTCGACCGAGGCCGGGTCCGAGACGTCGGTCGGCACGGCCACGACTTCGCCGTCCAGGGTCGCGGCGAATTCGTTCAGCGCCTCGGCCTGGACGTCGGCCAGCACCACCCGCATGCCGAGCGACAGCGCCTTGCGCGCCAGCCCGGTGCCGATGCCGCTCGCCGCGCCGGTGACTACGGCCACGCCGCCGTTCAGTTGCAGGGATTGGGTCATGTCGATGTCCTTATCGTTATGTGGCGCCGCCGTTACTGGGCTTGGCCGGGCTGGGTCTCGTCTTCCGGCCCCAGCGATGCCGGCGCGACGACGATTGCCGGCCAGTGGCGCCGGTCGCCCGGCGGAAATTCCAGGGTCAGCTTGATCAGCTTGGGCGTCTCGCCGGCATTCACCTGGTCGGTCCAGCCCGGCTGGCCGCCGTTCGGGTCGGCGCCTTCGAAATAGCCGATACCCATCCGCCCGACATTGCGCAAGAGGACGGTGGTGACCGGCTTTTCCGGATTGCCCAGCGGGGTTTCGTGCCGGTGCGGCACCCATCGCAGGATCAGCTGGTGGTCCTGGTCGACCAGCAGGTCCATATCCGCCCGCCGCGTGCCCAGCGCGACGGCGGCGGGCAAGGTCCCGGTGAAAGACAGCGTGCCCGGATCGGTGCCGGGCCGCATCTCCACACGGGTCAGCAGCTGGCGCAGCGTGCGGTCGACGGCGTCGAACTGGTCGTGATCGGCGATCGTGTCCGACTGATGCTTCCAGGCGCGGAAACCGAAACGGCTGCCCTCTGTCAGCCCGATCATCAGGAAGCCCATGACCGCGACGACGACGATCATCTCCAGCAGGGTGAAGCCTCTAGCCATTGGCGGCCCCCGGCTGGGTTCCGGTGCGCTGGGTATGCAGCAAGACACTGTGGGGCTTGCCGCTGTCCGACCAGGAGACCGAAACCTCGACATTGTAAAGGACAAGGCGGTTCTGCGGCGAGCTGCCCTGGGGCGGCTGGGTCACGGCCGATTGGGTGATCTTCACCCGCCAGCGGTAGCCGCCGCCGTCGTCGCCTTCCCGCTCGCCCGGGGCGACATCGGCTTCGCGGCCCACCATCGCCATGTGGGACTTGGCACGCGACACGGCCTCCTCATAGTTCCCGGCCTGATGGGCGGCGGTGCCGCTGCTGCTCGCCGCCTGGAACAGCAGGCCCAGCGCCAGGGCGGCGATGGCGAAGGCGACCAGCACCTCGATCAGGGTGAATCCGCGCTGGCGCGCCCCGCCGGCCGTCATTCCTTGGTGACCCTGACCATTCCGGTCAGCCAGTCGATATTGACCGCGAATTTCCGCAGGCCGTCATCGAAGGCGACCTGCCCGCCGGTTGAGCTGCCGTCGGGCTCGAACACGATCGCCGCCAGGTTCCCGCGCGCCTCGCCCTGCACCGTCAGCACGTCCATGCGGAATTGCGGCGGCACCCTGCGGAACGGCTGATTGTCGATCTTCCACCGGTGGTTCGCGATATCGAGCGTCAGCGCGACCGGCTTGTTCTGGACGATCGCCTGCGCCCGCGCCTCGCGCAGCCCTCCGGCCAGCTCGGAGGCCGTGCCGTTCTCCTCCAGCCCGGCGCTGCGCGGCTTGCCGTGCATGGCGATCATCGCGATGAACAGGCCGGCGATGCTGATCGCGATCAGAAGCTCGATCAGCGTGAAGCCGGCTTCGCGCCTCCTAGCCCGCGAGGTCATTGAGGCTCAGCATGGCGGTCAGCAACGACCCGATGATGAAGGCGACGGCCATGCCCATGACGATGGTGATGACCGGCACCATCAGCGAAACCAGCCGCTGTACCGCGATCCGCGTCTGCTCCTCATGGATTTCCGCTGTCTTGAGCGCCATCGGACCCAGCTGCGCGGTTTCCTCGCCCAGCCGGATCAGATGGATCATCCGCGGCGGGAAGACCTTGCGCTCACCCAGCGGCTGCGAGACGCCGGCGCCGCTGCGCGCCCGGCCGATCGCCCAGTCGACCGCATCGGCCGCGGCGAGGTTGCCCAGCGTCTCACGCGCGATGCCCAACGCGGTGATCAGCGACACGCCGTTCAGCAGCAGCGTGCCCAAGGTGCGGCTGAAGCGGGCCGCCAGCGTCTCGCGGATCAGCGAGCCGGCGACCGGTATCCTGAGCAGCATCCCATCGGACCAGCGCTTGACCCGCCTGTCCTTCAGCGCCTGCCGCCAGGCGAAACCCAGGATCAGCGCCGCCAGCAACGCCCACGGGCCGTCATTGCTGACAGCGTCGCCGATGGCGATCAGCAGTTTCGTGGCAGTCGGCAATTGCGCGCCGTTCTCCTCGAACAGCGGCACGAACTGCGGGAGCACCTTGGTCAGCAGCAGGGTGATCGACCCGGTCGCGACGATCACCAGCAGGATCGGATAGACCAACGCCGACTGCACGGTGGCGGCCAAGCTGCGCTGCCGCTCCAGCAGCACGGCCAGCCGCTCGAACGTGTCGGCCAGGTTGCCGCCGGCCTCGCCGGCCTGGACCAGGCTGACATAGAGGCGGGGAAAGCTCTTGGGCTCGGCCTGCAGCGCAGTCGCCAGCGAAGAGCCGCCGCGCACCTTCTCGCGCACCCGGCTCATCACCGCGATCACCTTGCGGCTGTTCGATATCTCGACCAGGAAACGCAGCGAGGCGTCCAGGTTCTGGCCGGCGCCCAGCATGGTCGCCAGTTCGCGGGTGATGTTGGCGAGATCGCCTTTGCCGAGAGCGCCGCCGCGGCCGATATCGAGAGTCAGGAAATTCGCTGCGAACCCGGCGCCGCGGTCGGGTTCGGCCTTCAGTGGGATGAAGCCCTTGCGCTGGAGCGATTCGATGACGCGCGCCTCGCTGGCCGCTTCCATCGTGCCGCGATGGGTGGTGCCGGCCGCATCGACCGCGACATAGCGAAAGCCAGGCATGTCAGGCCTCGGTGCGGATCGAGCGGACGACTTCCTCGATCGTGGTCTCGCCGGCCAGCGCCGCGATCAGCCCCTGGTCGAACAGCGGCACCATCCCCGCCTCCACGGCTGCGCGCTCGATCTGGGTGTGGTCGGCGCGCGAGAAGATCAGATGGGCGGTCTCGTCGTCGGGCGCCAGGAATTCCGCGATCGCGAGGCGTCCGCGATAGCCGGTGTTGCGGCAATGCGGGCAGCCCACCGGGTGCCACAGCTGCAGCGCTTCGCCGACCGGATGGGCGGGGGCCAGCCGTTCAAGCCCGAAACGCTCGACGATTTCCGCCGAGGCGGGCGCGCTCTGGCGGCAGTGGCGGCACAGCCGCCGGACCAGGCGCTGGGCCAACACGCCGCGCAGCACGGCGGTGACCAGGTAGTCCTCCAGCCCCATGTCGCGCAGGCGGGTGATCGTGGCCGCGGCCGAGTTGGTGTGGACGGTCGACAGCACCAGGTGGCCGGTCAATGCTGCCTGCACGGCAATCTGCGCCGTCTCGATATCGCGAATTTCGCCGACCATGATCACGTCCGGGTCTTGGCGCAGGATGGAGCGCAGCAAGTTGGCGAAGGTCAGCTCGATCTGCGGCTTGACCTGGATCTGGTTGATCCCGGTCAACTGGTATTCGATCGGATCCTCGACCGTCACGACATTGCGGACGACGGAATTGAGCTGCAGCAGGCCGGTATAGAGCGTGGTGGTCTTGCCGCTGCCGGTGGGGCCGGTGACCAGAACGATGCCGTTCGGCAGCTCCAGCGCATCGCTGAACCGTCTGACGACCCCGGGGTGTAGGCCCAGCTTGGCGAAGTCGAAGCTCACCGCCTGCCGGTCGAGCACGCGCAGCACCACCTTCTCGCCGAACAAAGACGGGATGGTCGAGACACGGAAATCGACTTCCTGGCCGCGCACCGCCATCTGCAGGCGCCCGTCCTGGGGCAGGCGGCGCTCGGCGATGTCCAGCCGGGCCATGATCTTGATGCGGGAGATGATGGCCGCGGTCAGCCGCTTGGGCGGCGATTCCGCCTCATGCAATATGCCGTCATAGCGGTAGCGCAAGCGCAGCTTGTCGGCGAACGGCTCGAAATGGATGTCGGAGGCCTGGGTCTCGACCGCGCGGCTGATGATCTGGTTGACCAAGCGGATGACCGGGGCTTCGCTCGCCAGGTCTTTCAGGCGCTCGGCGTCTTCCTCGTCGCCGTCACCCATCTCCTGGGCCAGCGCCTCCTGCTCGGCGGGGTCGAGTTCGGGATAGAGCCGGTCCAGCGCCTCCTCGACCTCGAGCGGCACGGCGACGGCGACGGCGACCGGCCGGCCGGTCGCGGCGGCGATGGCGTCGCGGGTGAAGCCGTCGAACGGGTCGGCCATGGCGACCAGAAGCCTGTCGCCCTCGATCGCGAGCGGCACGGCATTGGCCTTGCGCAGGAATTTGGCCTTCAGCCGGTCGGCGAACATCGGTTTCTGGGGAAAGCTTTCGGCGCCGATCAGCGGCACGCCCAAGAGCTCAGCCTGGGTCTCGGCCAGCACCCGCTCCTTGACCAGCCCCAGCTGGACCAGGACCGCATCCAGCCGCTTGCCGCTTTCCTGGGCGACATTGCGGGCGCGGTCCAGCGCCGTGGCCTCAAGCGCCCCGCGACGGACCAGCAGGTCGGCGACAGAGGCCGCCATCGCGTCCGGCCCGGCCGGAACCTCGGCCTCGCGGTCGTGGTCAAATTCCAGGTTTGCGACCATTACGCTTCAAACCACCCTTCGGTGTATCGCCAAACCAGACGACAGCCCAGAATATAGGTCTTTGGGGACGCGGGCAAAGCTAAGCTATTCCGCCGGCCCGTTTCGGCGGGATACATAGGGGGTTTGTGCAACAAGAGGAAGCGCCCCTTGCCCGATTGGCTGCTCCCCGTCCTGGCCTCGCCGTTCATTGGCAGTTTTCTCGGCGTCCTCATCCAGCGCCTGCCCGAAGGCGACGACCTCGTCGCCTCGCGCTCGCGCTGCAACTCCTGCCAGCGAAACCTTGGGGCCGCGGATTTGATCCCGATCGTCAGCTATCTTGCGGCACGGGGCCGCTGCCGCCACTGCGGCGCGCCGATCGGGCGGTTCCACCTGCTGATCGAACTGGGGGCGCTGCTGGTGGCGGTTTGGGCCGCGACGGTGGATGACGGTCTAAGGCTCTGGGCGGACTGCGTGCTGGGCTGGACCCTGCTGGCGCTCGCCTGGATCGACGCAAGGCACATGATCCTGCCTGACGTGCTGACGCTGCCGCTGGTTCTGGCCGGTCTCGTCTTTGCCTGGTTCCTGGATCCGCCCTTCATCGCCGACCATGCGATCGGCGCGATGGCGGGCTGGCTGCTGTTCTGGACGATCTCCCACGTCTACCGGCGGCTCAGAGGCCGCGACGGGCTGGGCGAGGGCGACGCCAAGCTGATGGCCGCGGCAGGCGCCTGGCTGAGCTGGATGGGGCTGGGGCCGGTGATGCTCGTCGGAGCTGTGACCGGGCTGGCCGTCGCGCTGACGATGCGGCTGCGCGGCAGGGATATATCGGGGGCCACGGCCATTCCATTCGGGCCGCCGCTGGCTTTCGCGATTTGGGTGGTCTGGATCTACGCCCCTTCCATGCTCGGAATGTGAAACGGCGGGGAACAAGCCGGCCCGGATACAGTTTCGCAAGAGGCAGACGATTGGACGGAGCGGATCCGCCGTGGACACCACGCCTCAGATCGAGATCATTGGCGGCCGTATTGTTTATCTGGACCGTTGTCAGGTCGGCCATATGTCCGATGAGGATGGTCAATGGCGCCTCTGGTTCTGGCCGGAATACGACTACCGTGCCGCTTATCCCGTCACCGGCGACCTGTCTTTCGTGCTGTACGATTCTGAAAAGCTTCGGGCCGCGATCCACGCTCCGTTGCTGCGCGCGGTCCTGCGCACGCCCAGCATGTCGTATCTCACCAAGTTCACCCGCTTTTCCGGCGTGCCGCGGCAGCCGTTCGACAGCTATGCCGGCTGGTTGAGCCGCAGGAAGAACCTGCGCGACTATCGTGCCTTCGGTACGAGCATTCCACCCTACTTTTGACCCAGAGCCTCCAGGCAAATTCCCTCGAACTGCCGGGCGATTGTGCCCCAGGAATAGCGGGCCTCCAGCAGCGCCCGCCCGCCCTCGGCCATCCGCAGCCGGCGTGGACCGTCGGCCAGCAAGACCAGGATGGCTCCGGCGAAGGCGTCGTCGGTATCGGCCGCCATGTAATGTTCGCCCGGCGCCAGCCCCAACCCTTCGACACCCAGCGTCGTCGACACGACCGGCAGGCCGTTGGCGATGGCCTCGAACGCCTTCAGCCGCGTGCCGCTGCCGACACGCAGTGGAATCAGCGAGATGTCGCCCTCGTGAAGATACGGGCGGATGTCGTCCACCGAGCCGGTGAAGTGCCAGTTCATGCCCGATGCCTTGGCCTCGGCAACCAGCGCCGGCGGCGGGTTGCGGCCGGCGATCAGCATGCGCGCCTGCGGCCTTATGGCATGGACGCGCGGCCAGACGGCGCGCAGCAGAAACTCGATGCCGTCGATATTGGACCGGCTGTCCATCGCCCCGGCGAAGACCGCGCAATTGCCTTCGGCGCGCGGCGCCCGATAGGCGTGGAATTCCAGGTCCACCCCGGTTTCGATCCGTCGCACTACGGCCAAGCCATATCGGTCGGCCAGCGCGGCCTCGTCCCGCTCCGACACGGCCACGACGGAATCGAAGCGCTTCAATGTCCCACGCTCGAACCGGTTCATCTTTCGCGCCTCGCGCGCCCAGACCAGCTTGCGCCAGCCCGTGGCGACGGCGGCGTGCCGCTCCAGGATTTCGGCTTCCAGATTATGGGTGAACATGACGCTGGCAGGCGACAGCTTGCCCGGCAGCAGGACGGCGCTATGCGGGAAGTCGGCGACTATCACGTCCGGTCTCTTCGCCAGCTCGTCGGCGACCACCGACCGGCCTGATGCGGATTGGTCGGAAGCGGTGGAGGCGGGCAAGCCGCCCAGCACGCCCCTGACCTGGCTCAGCTT
>DATBAZ010000316.1:0-4811 GCA_036271255.1 Alphaproteobacteria bacterium | reverse complement strand
GCTGGAAAGGCCGCGAGGTTACCGCGACCTATGCCAGCTCCACCCTCTGGCATCAGGAAGGCGGCGAGGGCGAGAACAGCAAGCTGGTTACCTTCCAGCTGCGTCCGAGCCCGCTCGCCGACTAAGCGGCGCGCATAGCGTAGAATGGGCCGCCATCCTTCGGGGTGGCGGCCTTTTTCTTGTCCGGGCGCTACATCGGTTGGCGCCACCGGGAGCATCCGCTATAACGGATGCCCCCATCCGCTTCAGCCCATGACAGAGCCTGCATATTCCGCCACAATCGCCCCGACAGCATTCTTGAGCACCGCCCCCATGACTGAGCCCGCCGACAATTTCCCGCGTCAGAGCGCCCTGCGCCTGATCGCCTTTTCGATAGCGGGCCTGGCGATCGGCGGCGCACAGACGGCAGTGGTGCTCTATCTCCCCGCCTTCTATGCACAGCGCTTTGGACTGAGCCTTGGCCTGGTCGGGAGCGTTTTCATGCTCTGCCGGCTGCTGAACGCGTTCAGCGATCCGGTGATCGGGGTGCTGTCCGACAGGACCCAGAGCCGGTTCGGCAGGCGCAAGCCCTGGGTGATCGGCGGCGGCCTGCTGCTGCTGGCGGCGGTTGTCGCGACCTATATGCCGCCCTCGTCCGCCAACGGCCTCTATCTCGGATTCGCCCTGTTCTCCCTCTATCTCGGCAATTCCGCCCTTTCGACCCCGCTCTATGCCTGGGCCGGCAGCCTGTCGCCGCACTACCACGAACGGACCCGCAATCAGACCTACGTGCAGACCGTCATCTCGCTCGGCCTGGTGACGATGGTGGTCTTCCCGATATTTTCCGGCCAAAGCAAAGTCGACGCCGGCACCATTGCCAGCATGGGCATGGCGAACATCGCCGCGCTGGTGATCGGCCTGCCGATCCTGGCCTTCTGGTTCAAGGAACGCCCAAGCCCCCAATTGCGCCGGCACCTGGAATTCGGCGCCGCGCTTCGCCTGCTCGCCACCGACCGGGTGGTGCTGCGCGTCATCGGTTCCGACTTCTTCGTCTCGCTAGGCCAAGGCTTTCGCGGCGCGCTGCTGGTTCTGTTCGTGACGTACTACATGCAGCTGCCCTCGATAACGGTGCTGGGAACGTCCTTCAGCCCCATCTTCGTATTTCCGCTGATCCAATACGGCTTCGGCGTGATCGCCTCGCCGATCTGGGGCTGGATCGGCCGCAGGCTGGGCAAGAACCGGACGCTGATCGTCGCCGAGGTCACGCAGATCGTCATCAACCTCATGCTGCTGCTATTGCAGCCCGGCCAATACGGGGCGCTTGTGGCCCTGACCCTGCTGCAGGGCCTCAGCCAAGGCTCGGGCAATCTCATGCTGCGGGCCATCGTTTCGGATGTCGCCGACCAGGAGCGGCTGAGGACCGGCAAGGACCATTCCGGTCTGCTGTTCTCGATCTTCAACGTCACCATCAATGCGGCGATGGCGCTGTCGGTCGGCATCGCCCTGCCGCTGGTGCATCAGTTCGGCTTCAGCCCCGGCGCGGCCAACAGCCCGGCGGCGCTGTCATCGCTGCAATGGGTGATCGCGGTCGGCCCGGCGATCGGCCACGGTCTGTCGGCGATCCTGATGCTGAGCTTCCCGTTGACCCAGGCGAAGCACGCGGAGATCGTCAAGGCGCTGGCCGAGCAGGGCGCAGCCACGCCGGCGCCCGACGATTTCACCCAGGCCGAGGAATCGGCCGCGGCAGCCGCCGCCCGCACCTGAGGATACGCCCATGGCGAAACGGCCCAATTTCCTGGTGATCGTCGCCGACGATCTCGGCTTCTCCGACATCGGCGCGTTCGGCGGCGAGATCCATACGCCGAACCTCGACAAGCTCGCCTATGCCGGGTTGCGGCTCACCGATTTCCACTCGGCCCCGGCCTGCTCGCCGACCCGCGCCATGCTGATGACCGGCACAGACCACCATATCGCCGGCATCGGCACGATGCTGGAGGTAACCATCCCCGGCTTCGAGGGCGCGCCGGGCTATGAGGGGTATCTGAACGACCGCGTCGTCGCCCTGCCCGAGCTGCTGCGCGATGCCGGCTATCAGACCTTGATGGCGGGCAAGTGGCATCTGGGCGACACGATCGAGACCTCGCCCTGGGCGCGCGGCTTCGAGCGGTCCTTCGCCCTGTTGCCGGCCGGCGGCAGCCACTATGGCGGCGGGCTGTTCAGCCGCTTCGCCACGGTGGCGACGCTCTATACCGAGGACGACACGTTCGTGGACGTGCCGGAGGGCTTCTATTCCTCCGACTATTTCACCGACAGACTGCTGCGCTATTTCGAGGAGCGCGCGCCGGACGAGCAGCGGCCGTTCTTCGCCTACCTGCCCTATCAGGCGCCGCACTGGCCGTTGCAGGCGCATGACGAGGACATCGCCAAATACCGTGGACGCTATGCCGGCGGGCCCGACATGCTGCGCGAGGCGCGGCTGAAGGCCCTGAAGGCATTCGGCCTGTGCGGCCCCGATGTCGTACCCCATCCCGTCGTCGCCGACACCTGGAAGGAATGGGCCGACATGACGCCGGAGGAACAGGCGGTCTCGGCCAGGACCATGGAGGTCTATGCTGCCATGGTGGAAAACATGGACCGCAATATCGGCCGGGTCACCGATTATCTCGCCAGGACCGGCGAGCTGGACAACACGGTCGTGATCTTCCTGTCGGACAACGGCGCGGAGGGCGCGATCGTCGAGGCGATGCCGCTCAGCGGCGCCTACATCATGGAGCAGGTGCGCACCCACTACGACAACAGCCTCGACAATATCGGCCGTCCGTCGAGCTGCATCTGGTACGGCCCGCGCTGGGCCCAGGCTGCGACCGCCCCGTCCCGACTGCACAAGGCCTTTACCACCGAAGGCGGCATCCGCGTCGTATCCTTCGTCACCTGGCCGGGCTTCGAGCGGCAGGGTGAAATCGGCACCGCCTTCTCAACCGTGATGGACGTGGCCCCGACCCTGCTGGAACTGGCCGGCGCCGCCCATCCCGGCAAGTCATACAAGGGCAAGGACATCGTGCCGATGCGGGGCCGGTCGCTGGTGCCCTACATGGGCAGGCGGACCGATGCCGTCCATGACGGCGAGACCGGCACCGGCTGGGAGCTGTTCGGCCGCCGCGCCATCCGCCAGGGCGACTGGAAGGCGCTCTTCCTGCCTGCCCCCTACGGCCCCGGCAAATGGCAGCTTTACGACCTCTCCGGCGACCCCGGCGAGATCGAGGACATGGCCGAAACCCACCCCGAAAAGCTCGCCGAACTGCTCCGCCTCTGGGACGCCTATGTCGCGGACAACGGCGTCATCCTCGACCCGATCACGGTCTTCGAGATGGACCCGGCGATGTACGAGCAGAGCGCTACGTAGGGCGGATGAGCGAAGCGTAATCCGCCAGCCGCGCAACGGCGCGGCATACAGCCAGCGGCATCACCTCTGCTGGATTACGCTTCGCCGGTATTAGGTAGCAAACTCCACAACCCGTGATTTCAAGGGTTTAGAGTATGTGATCTGATGCCGGTGGAGCTAATCTACCATGGTATCAAAATTGGCGGCGATGGCCGCGCTAGTTGGAATAGTTGCCGTGTTCGCAGTACCCGTAAGAGGTCACGCGGTCGAAATCGGCAAACATTTGAAAATTGACGAACCGGTCTTTGCCGAAGGCATCGATGTAATTAATCTGACCCCAGAGGTAGGCTTGGCGCGTCCCGTTGGCACTCCAATTGCGCCAATTGTTAGGGCGCATATTCTCTTTGGGCTCCATCAACTGCAGGTGCAGGATTTGAGATTTTCCGGGAGGCAGGCTTGTCCGCGGATGGACGTTCGCGTGCTTGCTGATGAGGAGCAACTTGTTGCTGTCCTTGATTTCCCTGATGTGGTTCTCGGTCTTGATGATGATATCGGTTGCGGGGGTCGTGCCGTAGTTTTTGACGATCAAATGCACATACCCGGTCATCATTTCGCTGCCGGGGACGTACGGGTCGCTTATTTTCTCAAAGAAGGCGTCATCAACCCCGATGTAGGCGCGCAACTGTCGTTCGGCGGTGGCTCGCATTTCAGTAACGCTAGATTGGGCGGCGTTGGCGGAGTCCCTCGCGGCGTCGGCGGCGCTCTTTGCCACCTTAAGGGAGACTTTGGTTGCCGCCGCCTGCTTCACGCCAGCCTTCGCAGCGGCCTCAATCTGGTTTTCTCCCGTGACGTAAAGCTTCTCGGTTGCCCAGAAGAGCAATATCGTCGCTCCCGCGAGGATGAACGTGAAATAGGCTACGATCCAGTCGGTGAGCTTTATCTCGCACCAAAAGCTCCCCCACCAATCCTCCTGCTTCCTGCTCGGCTGATAGCCTTCCTCTTTGTCCTCTATGCTCTCATAACCGCGCTTCGACGCGTAAAGAGCGAGCCGGAGGAGGCTATGGCGTGGGCTATCATGGCCGCTCCAGTTATAGCCGTAGGCGTCTTCATTCAGACGATCTGCGATTTCCTTGCTGGTCTGGTTTAGGACGTAAACGCTATCGCCGGAATAGCACGCGCGGCCTATTAAATAGGGAACCGCAAAAAATCCGATCAACAGGACAGCCACCGTTGGAAGGAGCCAACGCTTCCTAAGGGTGGCTGATATCTTTTTGATGTCCATTATTTCCCGCGTCTTTGCGCGGACTATGGACTCAAATTTTACAAATCTTCCAGCGCTATCTCCGCCAACCCTATCGCTGCCACCACCGCCAACAGGAACGTCGCTGAGAACGTCCCGCGCGATAGCTTGGCCTTGATTGTGACGGGCGCGGCTCTGCGGCATGGCCGG
>DATBAZ010000315.1:0-3625 GCA_036271255.1 Alphaproteobacteria bacterium | reverse complement strand
GGCAAGTGCTTCAGAGGTCATGCGGCCGACTATGCTGCCCACCCTTTTTCTTGGCAACCGTCTGCCTAGGGTTTATATATGGCATATATAAATGCGGTGCGGCGGCATCGCGAGTAGGAGGAGACGTTTGATGGACGATGTGGCGACCGCGACCCGCGAAGATACTGTCCGTCTGCGCGACGAGGCCCAGATTGCCGCGGACGGGGCTTATATGAGGGGTGACGGCAAGCCGGCCACGGGCAGCATCCCGATGTCGACCTCGCGCTATCTCAACAGCCCTCTGTTCGCGCATGCCTACACCACCCTCTCGCTGCGCCGGTTCGGCCACGACATTCCCGTCACCTACGACATTCCGGACATGCAGCGGGGCATGGAGGACGTGGCGGATGTGGCCAACACCGTGCGCCTGATCGCCGAGGAGCGGGAGAAGAAGCCCGAATTCGCCGCATGGCTGGACCGGCGCCGCGACACGCGCTGGAACCCGGCCGAATTGAGCCACTATGCCGACGGCACGTTGGGCGCGACGATCCGTGATTTCCTCACGAAGTCCGGCATGGACATCGAGTTCTCCTACAAGGGCAAGGAAGTCACCAGCGACATCGAATATCTATTCAAGCGCGGCGCCCAAAGCCACGACATCCAGCACATGGTGACCTGGTTCGGGCCCAATATCGCCGGCGAAACGGCGATGGCGATGATGAACGTGACCTGCGACGCCAACTATTTCAGCCCCGAGCTGGCCCACTCCATCTATATGGGAACCCTGTTCGTCAGCAGCGCCAGCTATATGCGCGCGGGTCTTCACTATCCGCAGGGCATGCCGATCCTGCTCGAAGCCATGGAACGCGGCATCGCCGCCGGCCGTGCGATTAAGAAGCCGCTGCTGATGGTCGACTGGGAAGACTATCTGGACTGGCAGATCGCGGACATCCAGGCCGACCTGGGGTTCCAACCCGGGCCGGGCGACGACTGGGCCGCGTTCGACCCCGTCCTTCTGGGCTGATCGTCCGGTTTCAGCCCGGGCGCAGGACCTGCCCGGGCAGGCCGCAATCATCTGTCAGCTGACCGTCGAGAACGATCGGGACACCGTTCACGATCGTCGCCTTGATGCCTTTGGGCCGGCTGGTCCAGCGGCTGTCGCCGCCCGGCAGGTCGTGCGCGACGGCCTTGAAGTCCGGGCCGATGATCTCGGGATCGAAGATCATGAAATCGGCGGCATAGCCCTGTGCGATCAGCCCGCGATCGTGGAAGCCCAGTATCTTCGCCGGCAGCATCGTGAACTCGCGGATCGCCTCCTCCAGCGTCCATTCGCGCCATTCGCGCACCCACTTCTGGAAGAAATAGGACGTGAACTCGGCATTGTCGTCGCGGCCGAGATGGGCGCCGCCATCGGAGGTTCCGATGATCATCTGCGGGTGGCGTGATGCTCGCGCCGTACCTTCGCGCCATTCGTCGGTCTCGGTATTCCAGATGAACTGGGTTTCCAGATCTTCCGACAAAGCGAGCTCTGCCATCACGTCCATGGGTGCGACGCCGCGTTGCTCGGCGATCTCGCTCAAGACGCGGCCCTGCAGGCCGGCATTTTCAGGTCTGCTGGTCTTGCCGACCAGCACCATGGAGAAGGCCGGCGGCGGCGTGTTCGAGCCCTTTTCGGGATCTTTGTTCGGATTTTCGACCGCGTGACGGATTTCGTCGCGATAGGCGGGGTCGCGCAGCATCTCCATCCGTTCGGCTATGTCGGCGGTCTTGAATAACCGGTGGAAGGCGGGAACGCCTTCATACATCGTCGTCTTGCCGGACAGGCTGAAGGGCCGGTTGAACGGCCTCGAGATCAGCAGGGAATAGACCGCGGCCCCTAGCGAACGGCAACGCTCGAGATATTCCTCCGACTTGGGCCAGGTGGCGGTCGGCGCATCGATCTTGCTGCGGGCGCCGAGGCCCTGGATGATCACGGGACGCCGGCTGGTCAGCGCCATTTCGATCAGCAGGTCGCCGTCCTCCGGCGTCAGCCCGCCGATGGCGCTGAGCGGCAGATAGCCGATGGTGCCCCTATTCGAACGGCCGACCTCGTCGACCAGGGCGAGCAGCTCATCCCTGGAAGACAGGCGGCTGGGAACGGGCCGGTCCTCCATATCCAGGTCCGTCGGCGAATGGGACGAGGACAGGCCGGCGGCGCCGGCTGCCATGGCGTCGCGCACGATGACGCGCATCGCGGTGACTTCATCCTCGGTCGCGGCGCGTTCGTTCGCTGCTGCGCCTAAGACCCAGCGGCGGATGTTGGAATGCCCGACATAGAAGGCGGCGTTTACGCCGATCTTGCCGGTGCGCGCGGCGATGAATTCCGGGAAGGTCTCGAAATCCCAATCGATCGCGGCCATGGCGTTCGCGCCGATCTCCTCCACCCGGGTGAAGATCGAGCCCATATATTTCCGGTCGCCGGCCTTGGTCGGCGCCATGGCGAACCCGCAATTGCCGGTGACCACGCTGGTCACGCCGTGGAAGCATGACGAGGTGGCATAGGGTTCGAATGTCAGCTGCGGGTCGTAATGCGTGTGCGCATCGATGATGCCGGGCGCAACGATCAGCCCGTCCGCATCCAACGTCCGGTGGGCCTCATCCTTGCCGAAGCGTCCGATGCCGGCGATGCGCCCGTCCTTCACCGCGACGTCGGCCTGCCGCCTGGAGACGCCCGAACCGTCGATCACGATGCCGTTCAAGATCACAAGATCGTACATCCGATATCTCCCGAACGGCTTTAGTGGGACGAGGTCGGCCGATAGGCCTTGAACCACCAATTGTCCTTCTCGCGGACAACGTGGCCCGAGCTCGGCGCGGCGAAATGGGTGCCGATGACCAGCCTGTCCTCGGTTTCGCACATGTCGCGCAGCTGACGGCGCATGGCCCGCGCCGCTGTGACGTCATGGTCGGCGTCCGAGCCCCACTCGATCTCGGCCCATTGCACGGGGTGGAAAACGGTATCGCCGGTAATGAGCGCCTTCTGCCCCTGCGACACGATCGAGACCGAGACGTGGCCGGGCGTATGGCCCGGCGTGGGCATCAGGCGCACCGTATCGGTGATCGTGTGATCCATCTCCACGAGGTCGGCCAGGCCCGCATCGATGATGGGCTGGACGCATTCGTTCAGCGTCATGGCATAGCCCTTCTCCTGGGCCGAATTCCAATGATCCCATTCGTTTTTCGAGAATAGGTAGCGGGCATTGGGAAAGGTCGGGACCCAGACGTCGCCTTGTTTCGTCGTGTTCCAGCCGACATGGTCGAAATGCATGTGGGTGCACAGGACGATGTCGATATCGGCTGGGCTGAAGCCTGCTTCGGTCAGGTTTTCCAGAAACGCCTTCGTGAAGACCTGCCCATGCTGTGTCTGCACATGCGGGCCGACGCAGGTGTCGACCATGATCTTGAGTCCGCCGCTGAGGATGAGCAGGCCGTGGCTGGCGATCAGCATGTTGTTGTCATCGTCGACGAAATGCGGCTTCAGCCAGCCCGCATGGGACGCGAGCCTCTCGGCTGTCGCTTGCGCCATCAGGAATTCCGCCGGGAAGGGCGAGGTGCTTTCGGCGATCCTTATGACCTCGACGTCGCCGATCTTCCACCGCAACGGCTT
>DATBAZ010000314.1:0-7031 GCA_036271255.1 Alphaproteobacteria bacterium | reverse complement strand
AATTCGGAGCGCAGTTGGGCCACGGTCTGCTGGCCCTGGTCGGCATTGCGCTGGGCTAGCAGGATCGCCGCACCCTCACGCGCGAAGCGCCGCACGATGCCGAGCCCGACGCCCTGCCCGCCACCAGTCACGATCGCCACCTTGCCCTTGAGCCGTGCCCCGAGTTCCATGTCCCTGCTCCCCTGTTTATCCAACTACGGCCCGTTGCGGGCCGGCCTCAATAACCCTTAACGAATTGCCCTGGAGCGATTAGCCTCGACGATCTCTCCGCACAACATCCAAGAGCACCCATGTCCAGCAGCGACCAGACCAAGACCCAGGCGATCGAGACATTCCTCGCCAGCTACAAGATCAAGGACGTTGCCACCCGCATCGCCCTGTTCGCCGACGGCATCAGCTTCGAGGATCCGGTCGGCAGCCCGCCCATCGTCGGCAAGGCGGCGATGAACGAATATTTCGTCGCGACCGTCGCCAGCGGCTGGGATATCGACCTGGTGCCGAAGAAGATCATGGTGAATGGAACCGAGGCGGCCTCGATCACCGAGGTCACCGCCAGTGTCGGCGGCAATCCGCCGGTCACATCGACCATCGTTCAGATCTTCGCCTTCGACGACGCGGGCAAGTTCAAGACGCTGCGCGTCTTCATGGACACGCCGCCGGGCTGACCGGTCAGAACGCGTCGCGGAACCGCTTGCGCTCTTCGGGCGACAAGCGGGTCCCGGCATGTACGCGGCTCGGGGTCTGGTAGCCGAGACCCTTGCCCATCGCCACCGCCATCTCGGCGGTCTTGACCGCTGTGGTCAGCGGGTTGACGACGGGGATCAGGGCGCCGCGATGCTCCAGCGTGTGGAAGCCGGCATTGCCGCAGACCTGGCCCAGGCCGCCGCAGGCGACGACGATCACGTCGGCGCCCTCATCCACCATCTCCCGCGCCTGCGCCTTCAGCCGCTCGATCATCGGGCGGGTGTCGGTCAGGGCCTCGCCGAAGCTGTCGACGAAGCGCTTGCGCTCGGCGCGAACGCCGTTGGTTATCAGCCGGTCGGCGAAGCCCAGCTGCTCGATCTGCTTGGTGACGTAGGAGACCTGGCCCGGCATGTCGGGCACCAGGGCGCCGAACTTGGCGCCGAGCTGGACGGCCCAGTGGAAAGTCGGCTCGACCAGGCCGAAGATCGGCGTTTCGACCACCGAACGTGCCTGGCGCAGACCGGGATCGTCGAAGCAATTGATGACGAAGGCGTCGAAGCCCTCGCTCTCCGCCGCCACGATGGTCTCGACCACCGCGCCGGCGATCAGGTGCTCGTAATAGGGGTTGCGGTGATATTCGAGACCGTCCGTGCCCAGGCTCATGCCCTTCTTCGGCGCGCGGAAATGCAGCTCGGTGTCGGGATGCAGCACCCGGCGGCAGCAATTCTCGACGTTCTTGGCCGAGACCGGCAGGTACTCGTCCGGCACCGGGATGATGTTGGCGACGCAGATCTTCATGGCTTACGGCTCCAATACGACCTTGATCGCGCCCGCGGCGCGGTTGCGGGCGACGTCGAAGGCTTCGACAGCGGCATCGAGTGGCAGGCGGTGGCTGATGATGTTGGAGGCGATGGCCGGGTTGCGCGCCATGATCGCCACGGCGACATCGAAATCGCGCACCGCGCCGTTGCGGGCATAGGACGCCGAGCTGCGGATCTTGAGCTCCTTGCTGCAGACCTCGAAGGCCGGCAGTTGCAGCCCCTCCCAATAGGTCGCCAGCATCAGCAAGGTCCCCCGGGCGCGGCAAAGGCGGACGGCATCGGCCATCGAGGACGAAGTGCCGGCGCATTCGATGACCACATCATAGTCGCCCGAAGCATCGGCCTTGGCGCCCAGCCGTTCCCCCGCCAGCTTCTGAGCATCGTGGCGGGCGATCAGGGTGACGTCCGGCGTCACTTCCTTGGCGACAGCGACGGCGCACAGCCCGATCGAGCCACCACCGACGACGGCGACCCGGTCGGTGGATTTGAGATCGACCATGGCGATGCCGTGGATCGCGACCGACAGCGGCTCGGCAAGGCAGGCGTCGCTGGCCGACAGGCCCGAGGGCAGCGGCACCAAGCAGCGTTCCGGCACGATCAGCTCGTCAGCGAAGCCGCCGTCGCGGCCGATGCCGATGGTGAAGGTGCCGGCGCCCAGCACGCAGTGATTGTAGTTGCCGGACAGGCAGGCCGGGCATGTGCCGCACACCGCCATCGGCTCGATCGCCACCGGCGTGCCGTTCTCGGTCACGCCGGCGATCTCATGGCCCAGGGTGGCAGGCAGAGGGAAACCGGCGGTGAGCAGATGCAGGTCGGAGCCGCAGATGCCGGTCGCGGCGACCTTGACGCGGACGCCGTCGCCCTTCGGCCGGTCGACCTCGACCAGATGCACATGTCCCTCTTTGCAGCGCACCGCCCGCATAGTCTTCCCCTTAAATCAGCAAACACTCCGTTCGCCCTATCTAAGCAGGATAGCGCTGCAAGTGCCAATTATTGCTTGGGCTGATCAACCTTTTCAGGCTTCGGCTCGGGCTGCTCGGCGCCCAGGAAGAAGAGGTTGCGCAGCAAGCCCGGCGCCAGTGCCGACAGCGGGTTGACCGACACCCTGGGATCGCTCGTCGTGCCGGCAACGCTGTAGGTCACGCCGAGGAAACCGCCCCGGCTGCCGCCGGTCAGCGCGTCGCCGATCAGCGGGATGGCGGCGACGATCTTGTTGAAGGTGTCGACCGGCACGATCGTGCCCTTGAGCGCGACCTTGTCGCTGTCCATGTCGAGATCGCCCTCGAAGCTGATGCCGAGCGCACCCGCCGAGCGGCCGTTTCGGAACCCGATCTTGCCGTTGGCGTAGTCGATCTCCGCGCTCAACCGGTCGAAATTGAGGCCCTGGCCGCGCAGCAGGTCCATGAAGCCGGTCGGCGACGCGGCATTGACCAGCCGGGCGGCGATGGGCGCGTCGGTCAGGCGGAAATCGCGCAGGTCCAGGGTCGCGGTGGTAAGCCAGGGATTGCGGCCGGGATCGGTGGTGCCGTCGAGCTTCATCGTGCCGCCCCTGACGCCGCGCGTCAGCCCCAGTCCCCACAGCGCCGCCCCGGCATCGTCAGCCGCCATATGGAGCGCGATGACGTCGCCGGCGGGCTGATAGGTGAGCGTCAGCGGTTTGCCCGCAGTCGCCTTGATATCCGCCCGGTCGAGCCGGCCGCCGGACAGGGTGAGCGTGCCGTTCACATTATCCAGCCTGGTCTCGGCGCCGGTCAGCAGCCGGTCGAGCGCGAGCGTCATTTCCAGATGCGGCGTGTGGGTCGGCGGCTGGCCATCGGACTTCGCATTGAGCAGGGGCGTGGCGTCGAACTGCGCGCCCTTCGCCGACAGGACATAGCTCTGTGGCGCCCCCGCCTTGGCATCCACGGTCAAAGCAAGGTCGTTGCGTTTGCTGGCGAAGCGCGAAAAGGCGGCATGCTGAAGCGATCCGTCGGCGCCGAAATCGACCTGGCCCTGGAGGTTCAGGCTGTTCGACGCGATCTTGACCCTGGGCACATGGCGGATCGTGTCACCGTTGAAGACCAGCGAGACGTCGGTCGTCCCGGCCTCGCCCGCCGGCTTCTTCAGGCCGAACTTGTCGATAGAAAGGTCGGCCTGGCCGATATCGGCGGTGGCGTCGAGCGTGGTGGTATGCGCCCGGTCGACCGTGACCGCGCCCTTGACCGCGATCTTGCCTTTGAGCGTAACCGGATCGGGCGGGGCGAGCGCCAGCGCTACGCGTCCGGCATCATCCGGCTCGGCGGCGAAGTTGATATGGCTGCGGATCTTGTCGCTTTGCAGGAACGACTCTTTCCAGTCGAAGCTGATCGGCACACCGGACATCTTGGCGGTGCCCGCCAAGGTCATGCCGGCCTTGTCCAAAGCGAGCGTGACGGCGCCATCGCTCACACCGCGATTGCCGACGACATTCGCGGCGGCAATACCATCCAGGGATCCCTTCACCCCAAGCTCGATCTGCCTGAACAGCAGCGACTTGATCAGCGGGAAGCGGAAGCTGGTCCTGAGATCGAGCTTCCCCGAAGCGCCCGCCGGGTCGAGCCCGATATCGTGCGCATAGCCGAGCGGCTTCATGTCCAGGATCGTCAGCAGGGTCTTGACCGGCCCCTGGGCGGTCAGCCCGATATCGATCTCGCGGTCCTCCTGGTTGAGGCCGGTCATCGCGATCACGCCCTTGGAGACGCCGATATCCTCCAGCATCCCGCTGTCGATCGAGAGGTCCATACGCGCCACGTCGAAGGTCGCATGGCCGGCGATGCCGCGGATCGGCGGCAGGGATGGGAAGTAATGAACCTCCATGCCCGTATAATCGAAGGCGCCGGCGACCGCGGTCGTCTGGATCTGGGCCGGATCGGCCTGCGGGCCGGAGGCTGCGACATGGAGGGTCGCGGTGTTGATAACGCCCTCAGGGATATGGGTCGTCACCCAATCGCGGCCGCCCACCGCCATGCCGTGCGGCCAGATCGCGTCGAACCGGACCAGCGGGATGTTGGCGATATCGGCCTTGGCATCGACGGCGACGTTGGCGCCGGTGAAATCCGCCGTTCCGGTCACATTGATCTTCGCATCGCCGAGATCGATTCCCATCCGGTCGAGCACCAGATGCTGGGCATCTCCAAGATGGAGCTTGAGATCGACCGCCTTCAGCGCCAGCGGCGTCGGATACCAGTCGGGATAGACGAAGTGCCCTTGCTCGCCATGCAGCTCGGCCTCCGCGCTCAACAGGTCGCCGCCGATGCTGAACACTGCCTGCACCTTGCCGCCCACCGGAATGGCCAGCGCGCTCAAAGGAGACAGCGCCTGAGCCAACGGCGCGGCCGCGGCGGCGTCGAAATTATCGACATTGAGCGACAGGTGAATCTTGCCCTGGGCCCTGATGTAGCGCGCCTGCCCGGCTACGTGCGCCGCGTGGTTCGGCAGGTCCAGCATCGCGCTGACCTTGGCGACGGTCTGCTTGGGCCCGCGGGTGATATCGATATCGTCATCCGGCGCCGACCAGCTGATGCCGAGCTTGCGGTCGTCGATCGTCACCTTGCCGTCGACGATATGGATGCGGCGCAGGCGGCCGAACTGGCTCTGGTCGTTCGGCTCCTCGATGAACCGTTGGAGCACCGTGCCGAAATCGGCGTTGCTGTCCCCCGGTGCGGCCGGCACGTCGCCGGAGGCATGGCCGATGCGGAGCGCGAAATGGCCATCCTTGCTGCGGACGACGGTCATCTCGGGCTTCCTGAGATCGATCTCGACCACGCTGAAACGGCCGAATACCAAGTCCTTGACCGAGATGCCAAGCGTACCGTCCTGCAGGGTGGCGACCGGTCTTCCATCCGGCGCGGTGACGTTGACGCCCTTGAAATTGACCCCCAGCACCGGCCGGAAATGGTGCCACTCGATCCTGGTTTCGGCCAGCTGGACGGCAAAGCCGAGATTGGCGTCGTTGATCGCCTGCTCGAGATAGGGCCGTATGAAGCGCGCCTCGACCGGCGCGGTCGACAGCCGCCAGACGGCGATCGCCGTCAGCACGAGCACACCGCCGACGAGGACACCGGCGATTTCGAGCAAAAGCCAGCCCGTCCGGTATATCATAGGCCGGTAAGACATCATCCTGTACGGCCTACCCACGGGCAGCGCATTCAAATCCTGTCATGATCGCGATTCGCTCCGAAACCCTACCACATACCAATGATCCGCAGCCGGTCAGACGCGGCGAGGAACAATGGCTCGACCGTGCCAACGCCAGCGGCGACGCCGGAATCATAGGCTTTGCCACGCAATCCCTGGCCGATGCGTCGATCGGCCCGTTGCTGCGCTCGGTATTCGCCAGCAGCCCGTTCCTGACCCAGGAGCTGACGGCCAACATCGATTTCGTGCGTGACCTCGCCGAAAGCAATGCCGACAGTCTGTTTGCCCGGCTGATGGCCGAAACCACCGCCCTGCCCGTCGCCGAGATGCCGACACCGGCGGTGATGAAGGCGTTGCGCCGGGCAAAGCGCCGAGGATCGCTGCTGGCGGCGCTGGCCGATATTGGCGGCATCTGGCCGCTGGAGAGCGTCACGGACGCCTTGAGCCGGATCGCCCAGGTCACGCTCGACCGGGCGGTGACGCATCTGCTGGCGACGCCGCCATTCAAGCTGCTGCCGTCCGACGGGACCGGCCTGATCGTGCTGGGCATGGGCAAGCTCGGCGCCCACGAACTCAATTATTCCAGCGATATCGACCTCATCGTCTTCTATGACCAGAGCCGCATCGGCGGCGACCGGGACGAGATCGGCCAGGCCTTCGTCCGCCTGGCCCGCGCCTTGGTCAAGCTGATGGAGGAGCGGACCGGCGACGGCTATGTCTTCCGCACCGACCTGCGCCTGCGCCCCGACCCCGCAGCGACGCCGCTGGCGGTCTCGCTGGCCGCCGCCGAAATCTATTACGGCAGCCTGGGCCAGAACTGGGAGCGGGCAGCGATGATCAAGGCCCGCCAACTCGTCGGCGACCCCGTGGCCGGGGAGGCACTCTTTGGATTCCTGCGCCCTTGGATCTGGCGGCGCAGCCTCGATTTCGCTGCGATCGAGGACATCCATTCGATCAAGCGCCAGATCAACCAGCACAAGCTGAAGCCCGCCAATCCCGGCCTGATGGGCCACAATATCAAGCTCGGCCGCGGCGGCATCCGTGAGATCGAGTTCTTTGCCCAGACCCAGCAGCTGATCTTCGGCGGCCGCGATGCGACCCTGCAGGTTCCGGCCACCTGCGACGCGCTGAATGCGCTGGCGGCAGCCGGCCGCATCGGCGACGACGCGGCCGACGAGCTGATCGAGGCCTATCGCTTCCTGCGAACCGTCGAGCATCGGCTGCAGATGGTCGACGACCGGCAGACCCATACGCTGCCGACGACCGAGGAGGGTATGGCGCAGATCGCCGCTTTCATGGGCTATGAAGACCGGCAGGAATTCGTGGCGGCGCTGGAATGCCAGCTCGCCCGCGTCCATGAGCGGTTCAGCC
>DATBAZ010000313.1:0-2306 GCA_036271255.1 Alphaproteobacteria bacterium | reverse complement strand
AGCAGCTTGCCGGCCTTCTCCATCAGATAAAGGCGATGCACGCCGGTCGTGGTCTCTTCCGAGACGCCCTTGATGGTGGCGGCGATCTCGGCGAACCAGCCCTTGGGCTTTTCCTTCAAGAGCCGCTTGATGAGGGCGTAGAAAACTTCCTCCTCCTCATTCTCCGGCTTTTCCAGGAAGGCGGTGTCGCCCTTTTCGGCGCGCAGGCCGTGATGCACCAGCATGGTGGCGTCGCCGCCATCGTCCAGGATCATGTTCGGCGTGCCGCCGCCATGCCATTCGAACAGCTTGGCGGTATAGTCCCAGTAATCCTTCAGGCTCTCGCCCTTGATCGCGAACACCGGGATGCCGGCGGCGGCGATGGCGGCGGCGGCATGGTCCTGGGTCGAATAGATGTTGCATGAGACCCAGCGGATGTCGGCGCCCAGCGCCTTCAGGGTTTCGATCAGCACCGCGGTCTGTATGGTCATGTGCAGCGAACCGGCGATGCGCGCGCCCTTCAGGGGCTGGGTCGGGCCGTATTCGGCGCGGGTCGCCATCAGGCCGGGCATCTCGATCTCGGCGATGTTGAGTTCCTTGCGGCCCCATTCGGCCAGGCTGATGTCCTTGACGATGTAGTCGGAGAAGGCGGCGGACATGGGGCGATTCCTGAGGATTGCGGCTTGGCTATAGCAGCCCGACCAGAGCCGGGCAAGAATGATATAAAGAAATCTGCATATGATTATCTGACCGGAACCTGGCTAGGCCGAGACGGGAGGAATCGGCACGGATTGGGCCAGTCCGGGCGCCTTGGACGTCGTTCTGCAGCTGGCGGCCGCGACCGCCATCGGCATGGCGCTCGGGGCTGGAGCGGGCGCTCCGCGGCAAGCGGACCGGCATGCGGGCTGGTCAGTTTCGGCGCCGCCCTGGTGACCCTTCGCACGCTGTGGCAGCGAACCCTCGCCGCGACACCTCCCGGCCAGCGACGTGCGGGGAGAACGCCGGAGTTTGCTGCGGAACGCGACGCGGGGTCACGGATTGTCTGTTCATCCATCACGGAGGACGACATGACCGCGATCACCCAGGCCCGCATTCTGATCATCGCCACTAACGGCTTCGAACAATCGGAACTTGAAGTTCCGCGCGACAGCCTGCGAAAGGCCGGCGCGAGGATCGATGTGGCGACGCCAGACGGCAAGTCGATCAAGGGCTGGCAGAAGGGCGACTGGGGCCGGACCGCCGACGCCGATCTGAAGATCGCCGATGCGAAGATGGACGATTACACCGCGCTGGTGATTCCGGGCGGGGTGATGAATCCCGACAAGCTGCGGGTCGATGCCGATGCGATGGCGCTGGTGAAATCCTTCCTCGACAGCGGCAAGGTCGTGGCCGCGGTCTGCCACGGGCCCTGGCTGCTGGTGCAGGCGGACGCGCTGCGCGGCCGCCAGGCCACCTCCTACAAATCCATCCGCAAGGATGTCGAAAATGCGGGCGCAAGCTGGATCGACGAGACGGTGGTGGTGGACAACGGCATCATCACCAGCCGCAACCCCGACGACCTGCCGGCCTTTGTGCAGAAGATCATCGAGGAGGTCGAGGAGGGCCGGCACTATCGCCGCGCCGCCTGATCCGGCGCGGCGTCACGGTCCATCGACCTCATATCCTGCCTTGCGCAGCAGGTTTGGCACGCTGCCCGGCCCGGCCAGGTGACCGGCGCCGACGGTGATGAAGAATGCGTGTTTCTCCTTCAGCATCGCCTCGATCTTGACCAGCCAGCGTTTGTTGCGGTCGTCGATCAGGGCGGTCTTTGCTTCCGGCCGGTCGTTCATCTCGCCGTTCATCAGTTCGTCGATCTTGTCCGCGTCGCCGCGCGCCCAGGCGTCGAACAGGGGCTCCACCTCATCGGGCAGGTTCTTGATGTCGGCGATGTCGGACTGGAATTCCGCAAGCTCGAGCTTGGGATCGGCAGGCGCGAACAGGGCGAGCTGTTCCTCCAGGGTCTCGAAATAGCGCTCCGGTTTCGCCGCCGCCGATGCGACCGCCATTACCGCCTTGTCCACGCCATTCTCGGCCCCGAATTTCTGCTGCCCCAGCCGTGCGATGGTCAGCTGCAGCGCCGCCAGCCAGGGCCGTTCACGGTCGATGAATTCCGGCGCGATCCGGGCCGCGGCGATGGCCTCATCCAGTTCCGCCTGCGCCTCAGGCGTCAACATCGCGTGCAGCGACTGGCCCGGCGGCAGGAAGCCCTTTTGCGCCACGAGCATTTGCAACTGCTGCTGCGCCACCGGATCGTCCAGCGCCGCTTCGAACACGAATGTATCGGCGGC
>DATBAZ010000312.1:0-9161 GCA_036271255.1 Alphaproteobacteria bacterium | reverse complement strand
CGCCTTCGCCGTCCATCGCGATGCGCAGCGCCTTGGCGACATTGTCGTAATTATAGAGCGGCTCACCCATCCCCATCATGACGATATTGGTCAGCGTGCTGGTCACGTTGTTGGGGTTGGTGCCGGGCGCCGGCCATTCATTCAGCGCGTCGCGCGCGGTCAGGATCTGCGTCAGGATCTCGTCGGGACCCAGGTTGCGGACCAGCGGCTGGGTGCCGGTATGGCAGAAGCGGCAGGTCAAGGTGCAGCCGACCTGGCTAGACACGCAGAGCGCGCCGCGGTCGCTTTCCGGGATATGGACGGTCTCGACCTCCTGCCCGTCATTCATCTTGATCAGCCATTTGCGCGTGCCGTCGACCGATTCCTGGTCACGGCTCACCGCCGGCCGCGCGATCGAGAAGCGCTCGGCCAACTGCTCGCGCACGGGCTTGGCCAAGGTGGTCATCGCCTCGAACGAGGTGACGCCGCGGTGATAGAGCCAATGCCAGACCTGGCGGGCGCGGAACGCCGGCAGGCCCAGCTCGGCCAAGGCGGATTCCAGCTGGGTGCGATCCAGGCCGATCAGGCCCATCCTGCCGTCCGCCGCCACCGGCGGGGCAAAGGTCGTTGCGTGTGACGATGCGCTCATCGCTTTTTCTTCCGTGTCCTGCGCGGCACAGGGGCCGGCTTTTCGCCCGCGATCGGGCAGGCGCGGTCCAGTGCCGCCAGCGCCGCGCCGAAACCGCGCAGGCTGAATGTGTCGGTCGTTGCCGTGCCGCTCTTCATACGGCCGGTGACCACCAGAGTCGAACCGGTGCGGATCGCCTGTATGATCTGCGGGTCGTCTCCATCCTCCGCCCAGGCCTGGCCGCCTTTGGTGTAAAGATGGAACTGGCGCCGCCCGATGCTCATCAGCACCTGGCTGCTGTCCTCATAGATATAGCCGGGATCGACGCTGACAACGCCCTTTCGCCCCTCGGCCGGGCGATTGGTGATCAACACCACCGCCGGGCGCTTGCGTGGAACAGTGTCGCTCGACCGCTCCAACCCTGACGACAGGTAGCAGACCGGGTTGCCGTTCTCCTGCAGCCCGTACAGCGACCAGTCGTTGAACGCGCCTTCGAGCGAGGGCTCGGCGCGCTCATCCGCGGCCTCCTGGGCTGAGAGCGCGCGGCCGGGAATTGCGGCGGCGAAGGCGAGAAGCAGAAGATGGACGAAGATGCGTGGCATTGGGACAGACCGGCGACTCATTGAGACAAGATTCGTACAATTCTCGACAATTTGAGTGATCTTGCAGCAGATCTGCGACGTACACCCCGTCATGAGACCGAAAGCCACACAAAAACGACGCCTGTTCGCTCCGCGGGCTTCCGCTGCTACAACGCATCTTGTGCGGACGGAAACTATAGCCTTTCATGCCGGAGCAATGCCAGAACCCCTCTTCCGACCCAGCCCGTCATTCGAAGAGTTGATCGTCGCCATCGGTGTGCGTCAGGACCGCTCGGCTTTTGCCGCGCTGTTCACGCATTTCGCCCCGCGGGTGAAGGCCTATCTCGTGCGCACCGGCTCGGACGCGTCCGGTGCCGACGAACTGACCCAGGAGGTCATGCTGCTGGTGTGGCGCAAGGCGGAACGCTACGACCCGGCGCAGGCCAACGCGGCGACATGGATATTCACCATCGCCCGCAACAAGCGGATCGACAAGTTCCGCCGCGAGCGCCACCTGGATTTCGACCTCGAAGATCCCTCCCTGGCGCCCGAGCCGGAGCAGGCGCCCGATCACGGGATCGAAGCCGCGCAGGAGGCGCGCAAGCTGGGCGAAGCGATCACCACCCTGCCCGAGGAGCAGGCTTCGCTGCTGAAGCTCGCCTTCTATGAGGGCAAGTCGCACAGCGTCATCGCGGCTGAAGTCGGCCTGCCGCTCGGAACCGTTAAGTCCAGATTGCGTTTGGCGCTTGCGCGCCTGCGCACATATCTGGGAGACGACGAACGATGACCCGCGGGACACTATCTCATGCCATGCCGCGCTTCCCCGATCCGGGCGCCCGCCCGCCGGCTTATCATCCGGCTGAGGAATTCCTGCTCGACTATGCCGCCGGCGCGACGTCGCCGGCCGAGACGCTGCTGCTCGCCACCCATCTCGCCTATTGCGAGGCCTGCCGTCGGGTGGTGAAGACGGCCCGCACCGCGGGCGGAGCCTTGCTCGATTTGCTGGAGCCGTCCCGCCTGCCGCCCAACATGCTGAACCGGACACTGGCCGCCATCGATGCCGGTGTGAAGGATGAGCCGCCTCCGCCTCCGCCGCTCTCTACCCTCCTGGCGCGGCATATGGCCCATCCGCATTGGAAGCGCCTGCCCAACGGGTTTCGAATGCGCCGCATTCCCGGGCAGGAAGGCCGGGGCCGGGCTTGGCTGTTCGATGCCCCGCCGAACTTGAAGCTTCTGCCGCACCGGCATGTCGGCGACGAATGGACCGTGATCCTGTCCGGCGTGTTCCACGACGGCGACCGGGCCTATCAGGTCGGCGACTTCGGTGTCCGCCAGGATGGCGAGGAGCATCAGCCTTTCATCGGCCCCGAAGGGCGTTGCGTCAGCCTGATCATGGTGCGCGAGTCGCCCAGATACACCACGACGATCGGCCGGTTCGCCGCGCCGTTCGTCCGGCTCTGAGACACGATAACGCAGAACTAACGGCCTGCTTGATCCGGAACCGACTCCCTCGCGTACTCAATATTAACTAGGTAACCGGATTCCCGTTTGGGAACCGGCTGAGGCTCTGTCGCTTTCGGTATCAGGTTTGGTTTGATGGAAAATATGTCCGACATGTCTGCGCCCACCCATCACCCCCCGGGTGAGCTGCTGATCGATTATGCGGCGGGTGCCCTGTCTCCGGCGGAAACGTTGCTGATCGCGCTCCATCTGGAGGCCTGCGCGGAGTGCCGCGAGGCGGCGCATGTGGCGCTCAGCGCCGGCGGCGCCCTGCTCGAGACGATCGAGCCCATGGCGTTGCCGCCCGCGGCGTTTCAGCGTGCGCTGCAGGCGATCGACGGCGACGCGCCGGTCTCCATCGACAGCGTGATCCGCTCGGCCCCGAATTTTGCCGTCAAATGGCCGGCGCCGCTGCGCGATCATCTCGCGACGACCGGTCATGCGCCTTGGCGCAAGCTGCCCGCCGGCTTCCGCGCATTGCGTATTCCGTTCGAAGACCAGTCCAGCCGCGTCTGGGTCGTTAGGGCGCCCGGTGGGCGTGGACCGCTCGCCCACAGCCATGTGGCCGAGGAATGGACCGTGGTGCTCGAAGGCGGCTTCACCGACGAAACCGGCACCTACGCCGCCGGCGATTTCGCCTCCATGGGGCCCGGCGAGCAGCACAGGATGATCGCTGAAAAAGGCGAGGGTTGCGTCTGTGTGCTGCTGGTCCGCGAAAAGCCGCGCTACTTGACCCTCGTGGGCAAGCTGTTCGCGAAGATGCTGTCGCTCTAAATCCAGCTATCTGTTGCGGGGATGGGGCTTGCGCGTCAGCGCAGCCCTGGTCCCAACCGGGCGCTCGGCATGGCTGCCCAGCGCGATCATCCGGTCGTACATCACCAGCGCGCCCGCCACCCCGACATTGACGCAGAACTTTGTCGGGATCTTCACGACCGCGTCGCAGCGTTCCAGGATTCCCGGCGACAGGTTTCCCTTTTCCGGGCCGAAGATATAGGCGGCCTGGATCGGGTGCTTGAAGCTGGGCAGGTCCTGCGCGTCGGGCAGGAACTCGATCCCCACCAGCTTGCAGCCGCGCGGCAGGGCCAGCGCCGCCGCGCTGTCATATTCGTAGAACGGCATATGGAAAGCCGCCTCCGACGTGTCGGACTGGCGCAGGCCGTGGAAATCGATATCCGGCTTGACCGCGAAGAAGAAGCTCGCCCCGAAGGCATGGGCCGAGCGCATCAGGTTGCCGGCATTATGCGGCTTGCTGATGTCCTCGACCCCGATTCCGAAATAACCGCGCATAGTTTTTCCGCGCCGGCCGCATGGCCGGCTATCCGCCCTATTTTACCGCGACCGTATAGTCAGCGTCGGTCTTCGCCTTGACCTCGTCCAAGGTCACGCCATCCGCCAGCTCGATCAGGGTGAGGCCCGTCGGGTCGCCACGGCGCAGCGTGAACACGGCGAGCTCGGTGATCACCATGTCGACCACGCCCGAGCCGGTCAGCGGCAGGGTGCATGTCTTGAGCAGCTTGGACGAGCCGTCCTTCGCCGCGTGCTCCATGGTCACGACAACCTTCTTGACGCCGGCGACCAGGTCCATGGCGCCGCCCATGCCCTTGATCATCTTGCCCGGCACCATCCAGTTGGCCAGGTCGCCGTTCTGCGCCACTTCCATCGCGCCCAGCACCGACAGGTCGATATGGCCGCCGCGGATCATCGCGAAGCTGTCGGCCGACGAGAAGAAGCTGGTCTCGGGCAGCTTGGTGACGGTCTGCTTGCCGGCATTGATCAGGTCGGCGTCGACCTCGTCGTCATAGGGGAACGGGCCCATGCCCAGCATGCCGTTCTCGCTCTGCAAGGTCACCTTCATGCCCGGCGGGATGTTGTTCGCCACCAGGGTCGGGATGCCGATGCCCAGATTGACGTAGAAGCCGTCATGCAGCTCACGGGCGGCGCGGGCCGCCATCTGGTCGCGGGTCCAGGGCATCAGGCAGTCTCCCTCTGGCGAACGGTGCGTTGCTCGATCCGCTTCTCGTAATTCTTGCCGACGATGATCCGGTTCACATAGATGCCCGGCGTATGGATGCTGTCGGGGTCCAGCTGGCCGGGTTCGACCAGCTCCTCCACCTCGGCCACGGTCACCTTGCCGGCGGTCGCCATCATCGGATTGAAGTTCCGCGCCGTCATGCGGAAGACCAGGTTGCCCTCGGTATCGGCCTTCCACGCCTTGACCACCGACAGGTCGGCGGTCAGCCCCCGCTCCATCACGTATTTTTGCCCGTCGAACTCGCGCACTTCCTTGCCCTCGGCCACGATGGTGCCGACGCCGGTCTTGGTGAAGAAGGCCGGGATGCCGGCGCCGCCGGCGCGGATGCGCTCGGCCAGGGTGCCCTGCGGGTTGAATTCGATTTCCAGCTCGCCCGCCAGATAGAGCTGGGCGAACAGCTTGTTCTCGCCGACATAGGACGAGATCATTTTCTTGATCTGCCGCGCGTCCAGCATCTTGCCCAGGCCGCAGCCGTCGATGCCGCAATTGTTGGAGATGACGGTCACGTCCTTGACCCCCGTCGCCACCAGCGCGTCGATCAGGTTCTCGGGGATGCCGCACAGGCCGAACCCGCCGGCCATCAGGGTTATGCCGTCATGCGTCAGCCCGGCCAACGCGGAGGCGGCGTCAGGAAATACCTTTTTCAAGCGAAATCACCGTCTTTAGGCAGCCTTCGAGGGGAATGTCGGATGTACCGGCCACCCCGGGGACTGTCAACGCGGCATAGCGCGCCGTGGGCCTTATCTGGCGGGCGGCAGGTCGATCAGCGGCTGGGCGCGGTACATCAGCGCGATCAGCTGGGCCCGCCAGCCGTCGGCATCGGGCTGGCGCACGCTCTGTGCCAGCGCGATCACGTCGTTGCAGGACAGATCTCGCATGGCCGGATCGCCGCGCAGCAACCCGCCGAAGCCGGCGGCGGCGGCGGCGAAGCGGACGATCTCGGGCGCGTTGTCGATCGTGCCGACCGCATCGGTGGTGGTGATCGGTTCATCCAGCTTGGGCTGCTTGGACGCGGTGCCGGCGACGTGCAGCACGCCGTATTTGACGATCAGCTTGGCCGTATTGCCCTTCGGCGAGGCATCGGTCCGCTGCGGCAGCAGCTCATAGAGCATCGCCGCGCGGCCGGCCGGGACCCCGCTTAGGGGATCGGCCGGATTGGGCATCGCCGCCGGGTCGCCCAGGGCCCGGAAGGCGGCGACGGCGCTGGGATCGAACTCGATGCCGACTGAAGCGCTATCGGGCGCCGTCAGCCCCGGCACCTCGACCCACAGCAGCAGGCTCTCCTCGTTCCAGGGCGTGGTCGCCAGCACCACCATCGGCTTGTCGGGAACGGTCTCGGCGGGCAGCGGGCCGATCGAGGACAGCGCGCGGTTGACCAGCGCCTCGATATGCACGCTGCCGTGGGCCGGCAACATGTTGGCCATCAGCGCGGCACGGATGCCGGAGAGCGCATCGGGGCCGGAATCGCCGGGCAGGACTTCGGGCTCGCTCGACTGGCTGGCCAGCATGCGGCCGGGCGGCGGCGTGCGATTGAAGCTCCAGCCTGACTGGCGTGTTTCCGCCACCGCGTGCCAGCCGGCGCCGTAGCGGGCTGGCGCCATCGTCGCGGCGGCCTTCGGCTTGTCCTTGTCGGCGCCCTGCTTGTCGCGATCGTCGCATCCGCCGCCGAGCGCAATCGCCAGCGCGATGCCGGCCACCAATCCGAGCTTACTCTGCATCGGCCCAGCCTAGACCGGTCAGATGGCGGAAATACGGCATGGGCCTACGACGTACGTTTCAGGCCTTTGTCGGCCAGCTCCTGGAGGTATCTCTTCCAGCGCTTATCGTGTTCACGGCCCAGCTCGTGCAGGTAGGACCAGCTGAAGAGGCCGGTATCGTGGCCGTCGTCGAACAGCAGCCGCACGGCGTAATTGCCGACCGGCTCGGCGCCGGTGATGGCGACCGACTGCTTTCCGCCGATGGTCTTGCGCTCGGCCTCGCTGTGGCCCTGGACCTCGGCCGAGGGCGACTGGGTGCGCAGATATTCTGCCGCCAGGACGAAGCGCGCGCCGTCGTCGAAGGCGACGTGCAATTCGCGCTCGGCACGCTTCACGACCAGCTCGGTCGGCCAGACGGATTCAGCCATCTCGGGGGCTCAGCGCGCGTCGTCTTCGAGGGCGCGCGCCTCGTCGACCAGCATGATCGGGATGCCGTCGCGGATCGGATAGGCGAGGCCGGCGCGGTCGCTGATCAGCTCCTGCGCCGCCGCGTCATAGCGCAACGGGCCCTTGGTCAGCGGGCAGACCAGGATTTCGAGCAGCTTGGGGTCGGCCTTGCGGTCGGGATTGGACATTGCGATTCGACGATTCAGTGGGCGGTTCGATTGGTGGCGGGGCTGTCGCCGCCGCCGTGGCCGGCGATGGCGATTTCGAGCAGGCTCATCATGAGCTTCGCCCGGTCGGAAAGGCAACCGGCTTCCAGCAGCATCTGTTTCTCGGGCGGGGCGAACGGGCAGATCATCGCGAGCGAGGTCACCAGCCGCTCATCCGGCGTCTGGCCGATCGCATCCCAGTTGGCAGACAGCTCATGCTGGCGGAAATAGGCCTGCAGCAGCTCGATCAGCCGGTGCCGGTCGACCGCACCGTCATCGTCCGCCAAGTCCGCGGCATAAGGCGACCAGTCGGCGACCACCCGGCGATAGCCGCGCCGCAGCTCCAGCTCCTCGGTGATCTTGAAGCGGGCGACTCCGTCCAGCGCCACCAGATAACGGCCGTCGCCGCTCTCGTTGAAGGAGGTGATGCGTCCGGCGCAGCCAATGGAATAGAGTGGCGGCCCCATGTCGCCGGCGGCGGGATCTGACGGCTGGATCATGCCGATCAGCCGGTCGCCGGCGATGGCATCGTCGAACATCGCCAGGTAGCGCTTCTCGAAGATGTTGAGCGGCAGGCGGCCGCGCGGCAGCAGCAGCACGCCGGTCAACGGAAAGACCGGCAATTCGCGGGGCAGGTCCCCGACCGACGCATAGCCCCCGCTCACGGTGACGGTCTTACGAGAACAGGATCGAGGACAGCTTGCGGCGGCCGCCGACCGTGATCGGGTCTTTCGGCCCTCTGGCCTCGAAATACTTCACCAGCTGCTTGCGCGCCTCCTCCTCGTTCCAGGCGCGGTCGCTCTTGATGCTCTCCAGCAGGTGGTCGATGGCGTCCTGATGCTGGCCGCCGGCATAGAGCGCGGTCGCAAGATCGATGCGGGCGCGATGATCGGCCGGGTCGCGGGCGACCGCATCCTTCAGCGGCCCGATCGGGCCGGCGTTGGAGGCCTGGTCGGCCAGGTCGATCGCGGCCTTGGCGGCGGCGATGTCGGCGTGGCCTGCGATCTCCTTCGGCGCCTGGGCGAGAACGCTCTTGGCTTCCTCCAGCCGGTCCTCGACCAGCAGCGCGCGTACCAGGCCCAGGAAAGCCGCCGGCGTGTCCGGCGCCTCACCCAGAACGGCCTGGTACAGCCCGATGGCGTCCGCCGTCTGTCCGGCGTCCAGCAGTTCGGCGGCTTGCTCCAGCACCGCGGCGAGATCGTCGTTGCCGCCGGCCTGGGCCGCCAGCCGGTCGACGAACTGCTTTACCTGGCTGTCGGGCAGCGCACCCTGGAAGGCGTCCACCGGGCGGCCCTGATAGAAGGCATAGACGGTCGGGATCGACTGGATGCGCAGCGCCTGGGCCAGGTCGGGGTTCTTATCGATATCGACCTTTGCCAGCCGCACCGCGCCGCGCGTGGCCGCCACGGCCTTTTCCAGCGCCGGGGCCAGCTGCTTGCACGGGCCGCACCAGGTCGCCCAGAAATCGACGATGACCGGCGCCTCCATCGAAGCGGCGATGACATCGGCCTCAAAGGTCGCGGTGGTGACATCCTTGATTGGCACGGCGCCGTTCCCGGCTGCCGACTGCCCGAGTGCGAGATCCATTCCGTATCCTCCTGATCGCCCCTAACATGTGACGTCCCCCCCGCTTGGGCAAGCGCAACCTACCCACCATGGGGTCAAAACACGATCTTTGCGCCCCCGCTTGCGCCGGCCAAAGTTTTGCGTATATTCGCCGCTTCGCGACCGGGAGCCATCGGGTCGTGACGCGGACGAAACCGCCGCGGGCGTAGCTCAGGGGTAGAGCACAACCTTGCCAAGGTTGGGGTCGAGGGTTCGAATCCCTTCGCCCGCTCCAGTTTTCTCAAGAATCTCACTCGGTGATAAGGTACCGTTCCGGCGACTACCGGAACGGAATCGGGCTTTCCTCCACGCCATGACCGGATTCGCGACCCAATCCCTGCTCGATACCGAAACGGTTCAGATCCGCGACGTCGTGTGTGGCGGCGACTGCCGGCATAAAAGCGCCGCTGAGTGTGCCGGCGCCACCCATCTCGTTTTTCCCTATCGTGGCATCTATGTGCGCCATCTAGGGCGCAGCGACGCGGT
>DATBAZ010000311.1:0-7159 GCA_036271255.1 Alphaproteobacteria bacterium | reverse complement strand
GTCGTCGGGCGCGGTAGCCACGATCAACTGGCGCACGTCGGGGGCGCCGATGTCGTGGCGCAGGCTGCGGTCCAGTTGCTGATCGGCGGCGGAAATCGGGCTCATGCTCGACAGCTCATCCTCCCACAGGTCGTTCCGCCGCACGCCGATCAGCACCACGGCGGCGACCAGCACGACGAGAAGATACGGGCGCAGGCGGCCCGCTGCCCAGACGATCCTGAGCAGCGCGGGCGCGAAGCCGGTGTCCCGCGTACCGGCGAAACCCGCGCTGAGCAGGCTCGGCAGGACGAAACGGGTCACCGTCACGGCGGCGGCCAGGCCGACGATCGTGAAGATGCCGAGCTGGACGAAGCCAGTGAAACTCGAAAACAGCATCGCGGCAAACCCGCAGATCGATACCAGGACACCCAGCCGCAAGGTTGGCCAGATGCGCTGCAGGGTCGCTCGTGGCGGGCTTTGCGGCGAACTCTGGGTCAGCAGATAGATGGCATAGTCCACCGCCTCGCCGATCAGGGTCACGCCGAAGCCGATGGTGATGCCATGGACGAAGCCGAACCATAGGCTGACCGCGGCCAGACCGGCCAGCGCGCCGGACGCGACAGGCACCAGGGTCAGCAGCAGCACCAGGGGCGAGCGATAGGCGAGCAGCAGCAGGGTCACGATCGTCGCCATGGCGATGGCCGAATAAAGCGTGACGTCGTGCTTCATTGCGTCCCGCGTCTTGACCCCGAACAGGCCGGGACCGCTGACCAGCATCTGCACGCCCGTGTCGTGGCCGCCGGCCGTGAAGGCGCGGCGGATTTGGTTCAGCGCCTGTTCCTGCGCATCGATATCGAAACCTATGGCGCGGGTCTGGGCCAGGATCAGCGCATGGGCGCCGTCGGCCGAGACCCACACGCCGTTCCGGATATGGCGGTCGCCTTGGGCGGCCAGCGTCTTGACGATCCGCACGGTCTCCCCGGTCGGATCGCTGCCGATACTATCCTTCAGCAGCGGCTCTAACCCCGAGGCCAGCAGGTTAAGGTCATTGCCGAGAGCCCGCGTGAGACCGTCCTGCAGGAAAGCCTCGGGCGTGACGGCGGGGCTGAGGAGATAGCGGTTGCGCCAGATATAGTCGCGGTCTGCGGTGCCGACGCCGCCGTCCCCGTTATCGACGGAGGCGAAATCATCCAACCCCTTCAGCATGCCGGTCATCGACCGGCTGATCTCGGCCCGCTGCTCCGGCGTCCCGCCCTCCAGCCCGATCAAGATCAGGCGCGAGGCGACCCCGTTGCGCAATTGCTCGACCAGCACCTGCTGCGCCGGGTCGGCGGAACGCGGCAGGAAGGCCGACATGTCGGTCGAGAACTGGGTATGGAAGATCACGCCGATCGCCGCGGCGAGGCCAATCAGCCAGACGAGGATGGCAGCGGCGCGACCGGCCCGGCTCATGGCCTGTCGGAGGCGGGCGTGTGGGGCGCGGGCGTGTCGGGAGTGACGGCCATTTCGGAACGATCGCCGTCCTTCTCATCCACCACGATGTTGCTGATCACGGTGCCGGCGCCGAGGATGCGAATGCGGTCGATCTTCTCGCGTACCCAAGGATCCTTGGGCACCAGGTCGATCTGCCAATGATCCTGCCCGCCGGTGAACGCCATTCTGTAATAGCGCTGCAAGGTCGGCAGGTCACCAGCGAGGGTCGAGCGGATACCCTCGACCAGGGCCGCGATCTCGGTATGGCTGCCGATATCGATCGAGAAATCTTCCCCGTCGGCGCGCGTGCCGGTCAGGATGCTGCCGTCGAGCCGGATGGTCTCCGGCGCCGGCGTGAGCGTGATCTTCTCCAGCTTGTCGGGCGCGACATATTTCAGCATTCCCGTCGCCTGGATCGGGCGGGTCAGCATATGAACGGTCTTGAGCTCGGTGAAATGGGCGGAGGCTTCGCGGACCTGGCGCAGTCCGGCCATCAGCGCGTCTAGGCTCCAGCCGCCGTCCGGGGCATCCGCCGCCTGCGCGGCGCCGGCCGCAAGCGCGGCGGCCACGACCATTCCCATCAGAACGCGCATCAGTCCCAGAACTTGTAGAAATTGAACCAGTTATAGGGCGCCGCCCGGCAGTGATGCTCAAGCCGTTCGGCGTAGCGCCCGGCCAGCAGCGCCAGCTCGGACGGGCCGGCCCGTCGCGGCAGATCGTCCGGAACGGCGAACCGCTCGATATGGATATCGTAGCGGTTGCCGCCAAGATAGAGCCCCACCATGAGCAGCACGGGCTTGCGCAGTAGCGCCATCATGCGGAAGGCACCCAGCGAAAACGGCGCCGGCGCGCCGAGGAACGGCAGTCGGACTTGGTGGTCGGCGGTGAGGCTGCGGTCGGCCAACAGGCCGACGAAATGCCCCTGCTCCAGGACGCGCGAAGTCCGGATGAAGACGTCGGGCCGTCCGAGGCTGATGATCTCCTTGGCGAGGTCGGGCGCGATGTCGCCCAGAACCGAGCCAATCTTCTGCGCGTTCTCCTCGAACATCAGCATATTGACATTGAGGTCCGGATGGGCCCGGCCCATTGCGCGCAGCACCTCGAAGCTGCCGATATGTGCGCCCAGCAGCAGGCAGCCGGTCTTCTCCTTGAGAAGGTCGATCAGCAGGTCCTCGCCGATGATCCGGACATCGAACAGGTCCGTCCGGTGCTTTAGGAAATAGGCGCGGTCCAGAACGCAGGCGCCGAAGGCCTGGAAATGCCGGAAGACATCCGAAAGGCTTGGTGGGCGGCCGAGCGCCCGTTCCAGATAATCACGCGACGCGCGGCGGCCTTCCGGCGAAAACAGCAAGAAATAGAGCGCGCCGATCGGCACGAACAGCCGCGCCACCGGCCGCCCCAGGGCCAACGCCAGACGGACGCTGAGCCGGATCGACCAGGCCGATCCACGCTCCTTGCGGCGCAGCCATTCCGGCCTCGCGCCCCCGGTCGCCGGGAGGTCGGTCATGTGGCCACCGATCCGCTCAGGGCAATCTCGCCGCTGCCGGTCAACACGCATTCGAACGCGATATCGCGCCCATTCTCGCGCCAGCGGAAGATGACAGCGTCATCCGGGCGGACCGGCTGCAGGAACTTAACGACGCGCACCTCCTGCTGCCCTCGCCCGGCGCGGCCCATGGCGTCGAGCATACGGTCAAGCAGCAGGGCGCCGGGAATGATCGGATTGTCGGGGAAATGGCCGGCGGCAGTCGGATGGTCGGAGGCGAACCGATAGGCCCGTGACGCCCATCCATCCCTCGAAAGACCGTCCAGCGCCGTGCGCGTCAGCTTGCCGACGGCATTGCGCGGCAGGCTGTCGACGAAATGGATTGGGCGCGGCAGGAAGGCCGGGTCGAGTTGCGGGCGGAGCGCAGCCAGTATCTGCCCGGCCGATAGGCCGGGGGCGACGACATAAGCGGTCAGGCGGCGGCCATCCTCGGGCACGACGAACACGCCGTCCCGTACCCCGGCGATCGCATTCAGATGGTGATTGAGATAGCCGAGCGAGCTGCGCTTGCCGGCGATATTCACGACGTCGGACTTGCGGTCCTTGAGCAGGAACCGCTTCGCGTCGATCAGGTCGATGATGTCGCCGACCGGCGCCGTTGCGGCGGCGGCCTCACCCGAGGCCCAAATCTCGCCGTCGTGCTCGTGCAGCGCGATGCCGTCGATGCAGACCCATTCCGGGGTCTTGGTGGTCCGCCGCACCGCCATCTGGCCGACCTCGGTGCAGCCATAGATCTCATAAAGCGGCGCAGCGAACCGGCCCTCGGCCGCCTCGGCAAGATCGGCCGTCAGGGGAGCCGTGGCGCAGACGATGCGGTCCAGCGCAGGCAGCGCGCCATCGAACGTCACCAGGCTGCGCAGATGGACCGGCGTCGTCACCAATATCCGGCGCGCCGGAATTCCCGACAGCTGGCGCGCGATATCTCCCGGCAGCAGGGCGCGTCCGCGATGGAAGGCAAGCCCATGCTGAAGCGCCAGCATGATGATCGATTCAAGGCCGTAAGAGTGCTGATGCGGCACGGTGCCGATGATACAGGCGTCGCCAACGCCATCCAGCTTGAGCGCTAGGCCGGCCGCGCGGGTGCTGTTGACCATGGCGCCCCAACTGCGCACATGTGGCGCGGGAGTACCGGTGGAACCGGAGGTGAAAAGAACCGCGGCCGGCTGGTCAGATGCGATCGCGGGGACGGTGTCGGAGGGCTCGCCGCTCAGGTCGTCCGGGAAGCAGAAGGTCCGCGCCGTTCCGGAAACCGCCGAACGGGCATCAGTCAGGAAATAGGTGTTGGGATAGGCAACGAGCAGCGCCGACATCGGTGCGGCCGCCTCGCTCGACGGCAGCAAGGTGATTTGCCGGCGCAGCAGCGCGGCGAAGAAGCCGACCGCGAAACGGTAACGGTCGGCGCAGAGATTGACGATATAGCCGGCATCCGGCAGGTGCGCCGTCAACGCCTGGACGTGGCTCAGGAAACGCCCGGCGCTAACCGTCTCCCCGGCCGCATCGATCGCGAGCGGCGCCCCGAGCGCGGAATGGCGCAGGACGGACAGGCCCGGCATCGCCACCTGGACGCCACCGGCATTCATAGCGTCTGAACGCCCGGCTTTTTCAGGCGCTGCCTCAGCAATTGCGGCATGCGCAACATGTCGCTCAGATACTCGCGTGGCGGGTTCGATACCCAGAGCGGCCTGGTCAGTCTCTCACCCAGCATCATCGCGGCGATTAGGGGAACATTCAGGATATTGACGAAGGTCGACCACCAGGCGATCGGCGCCAGCATCAGCAGCAGGGCTGAGCCAGCCAGCTGCAGGGCAAAGAACACGCACCAGATCCAGGTGACGCGCCGGGTATATGTCTCGATCTCAGGCGCAAGCCCGCCGTGAATCATCCGGGCGAAATAGGTGACGACCGGCTCGCGGTCCGGGAACAGCGACAGGCCGAAAATCGCCAGCAGCCCAAGATAGATCACGGCGTGGGGCGCTCCCGAGGACAGCACCAGCCCGCTGCGAAGATGGAACAGGGCCAGCACCACGCTTGCCGTCATAGCCGCCCCCATGGCGGCAAGCCGGAAAGGCTTCCCGACGCGGGCACCGATCAGCCCGCCGATGAAAAGCCCCTGGCACAGGAGCAGGGCCGCCGTCGCAGCGCCTACCTTGTCGGCATGGTCGATCAGGATGAAATGGGTCAAAAATGGCGATAGAGCGAAAAATACAACTCCGGCGGCACGCAGCGGCTTTCTGAGTTTTTCAAGCATTACTTGGTTTTATGGTTCTGAATATACTCGCTCAATGACCGGATCGAGGCAAAGATCTCAGTGTTGTTTTCGTCATCGGCATGCAACGTGACACCGTATCGCTGCGACACGGCGAGCGCCACTTCCAGAATATCGATCGAGTCCAGGCCCATGCCCTCACCGTAAAGCGGGGTTTCCGGCTCGAGATCGCCGGGATCGAGCTCCAGATTCAGCGTCTCTACGATCAGGCGCACGAGCTGGGCTTCCTCTGGGTTCAGCGCCTCCGAAACAACAACCATTGCCCTAAATTCCTTGCGTATCCGTACTCAAAGCTTTCGAAAAGGTAGCGCACAACGCACCTGCCGACAACGCACAGACGTTACAGATGACCGGCGGGCACAGCACCTGAGGCATTGTCAAACCGCCCCGATAAGAGGATTCGTTCTTTGCCGCCGTACCGGCGATCAGCGCAGCGCGCGGCGCTTCATGACGATCTCGTCGCTGATCATGCCGACGAACTCATAGCCCTGGGCCGCCATCTTATTGAGGGCGAGCGTCATGTAGAAGGCACGCTTGTTGGCATCGTCGGGACGCGGCACCTTCTCCAGCTCCTTACCGACGAAATCGACCCGCCCGTCGCCATAGACAATGCACATCCGGTCAGTGCCGTCCCATCGGATATCGATATATTCATAATGCGTATCCTGCGCGGCGGCCGGTCCGGCGAAATACAAAGCACCCAGGCTTGCCAGGATGAAAAGAGCATTCCTCACGTTCAACTCCGCACGATTGGACAGTATCTATGCGGTATCACCTAGCAGCGGTTCGGAACAATCTAAAGCAAATGTTTTGAAGCGAGCCCGCGTTACTGGTCGTAGACCGGCGCTTGGCGCGTATCCTGGTTCGGATCGGCCGGAACAGCGGGCGGCGCCTCCCCGTTCTCCGCCGGCTGTCGCGCGGAATTCCTCCGGCCCCTGCAGGACCTCCTTGTGTGGCTAGTTGGCTGCCCGCCGAAGGCGCAAGGGACATCGTCTGGAAGAAATGCGGCACGTCGTTTGGAAGAAGTACGGAATATCCGTCTGGAATGTCTGTTGCATCGTCAAAGAAATCCGCTCGCGCCGAAGGCGCGCAGGCTAACCAAGCAATGCGGCCGATAAGATTAGGTTGAACGACTGTTGAGCTTCGACATCACCCTCTCCATTCGTCGCCGATAGCACATTAGCCAGGAGAGCGACCGAATTGGGTACGCCTATTTCCGTCTCAAACACGCTCGTCAATATCGCTGACCTGCCGATCCACGACGTCCGCTCCTGGCGCAACTGCGACTCACCAGGCAGCGCCCTCGGCGTCGGGTTTTGCAGAAGTGGACTTTGAGGATTCCGCCAGCTCGGTCTCGAGCTGACCCACAGCGGACATAAAGAATGCTCGTGTTCGTTATGGCATCGAGAATCAGAGCGCGATACCCAGTGGCCAGCAGGCCCGCGTTCACTTTTGACTTTCGATCATCGGCGGTGCCCTCCACCCGTCGAGCATGCGAGCGGCAAGTTCCGGTAGGCCTTCTGGTTCTATCCGTTCCGTCGCGAAAGCCAGGGTCAGAAGATCGTCGCCGAGATAGATGCCGAATTTCTCCGACATCTTGTTCTTGACGTATGCAGCGAGGTCAAACGCGTCGGGCGCGGAGCCGCCGGCCAGCCGTGAAAGCTCGTCAAGCAGCCTGGCCTCGTCATTTGCCGCCACGCCGATTGCGATTCCCAGCGGCGTCGTTTCGATTTCGGCCTTCGCCAATGCCAAAAGTAACGCCTGCTGACGCCTGTCTCCCACCCAAGGGAAAAGCAACATTTGTCCGTCGTGCCGGGCGATTGCGGCGTGACGCAATCCCATCCGATCAAAATTTGCCCGCGCTTCTACAAGCAGTTCAATCGCCTGTTTATCGA
>DATBAZ010000310.1:0-6059 GCA_036271255.1 Alphaproteobacteria bacterium | reverse complement strand
CAGCGAAGCGACCGCAAAAGCGGCGACCATGTTGTACTCATTGTACAATATATCGACCTGAAGCGGCAGGGTGTTGGTGAGCCCGCGGATATGGCCGGACACGACGGACACCGCGCCGAACTCTCCCATCGCGCGGGCATTGCACAGCAGGACGCCATACAGCAGCGCCCATTTGATGTTGGGCAGGGTGATGCTCCAGAAGATGCGCAAGCCACCGGCCCCCAGCATCCGCGCCGCCTCTTCCTCGTCGGCGCCCTGTTCCTGCATCAGCGGGATGATCTCGCGGGCGATGAACGGCAAGGTGACGAAGGTGGTCGCCAGCACCAGGCCGGGCAGGGCGAAGACGATCTTGATATGATGCTCGCGCAGCCACGGGCCGAACCAGCCCTGAAGACCGAAGATCAGCAGGAACACCATGCCGGCAATGACCGGCGAGACGGAGAACGGCAGGTCGATCAGGGTCAGCAGGAACGTCTTGCCGCGGAATTCGAATTTGCCGAAAGCCCAGGCGGCGGCGACGCCGAAGACGAGATTGAGCGGCACGGCGATGGCCGCGACGGTCAGGGTCATCCGGATCGCCGACTGCGTGTCGGGGTCCTGCAGCGACTTCAAATAGGGGCCGACGCCCTTGGCGAACGCCTCGACCGCCACGATCGTCATCGGCAGAACGACGAACAGCACAAGGAAGCCGATGCCGCCGATGAAGATGGCCCAGCGCGCCCAACGCGGGTCGCGCAGCGCCGGCCGCTCGCGTCTAGCCTCGCTCATGATGCCTCGCCAGACGCCGTTGCAGGAAATTGATCAGGATCAGCAGGGTGAAGGACACCAGCAGCGAGGCGACGGCGATGACCGAGGCGCCGCGATAGTCGAACTCCTCCAGCTTGATGACGATCAGCAGCGGCACGATCTCGGTGAGGCCGGGCCGATTGCCGGCGATGAAGATCACCGAGCCGTATTCGCCGATGGCGCGGGCGAAGGCGAGGGCGAAACCGGTCAGCATGGCCGGGGCCAGGGCCGGCAGGGTGACCCGGATGAAGGTCGTCCAGCGGTCGGCGCCCAGCGTGGCAGCGGCCTCCTCGAGCTCGGGTTCGAAATCCTGCAGCACCGGCTGGACCGTGCGGACGACGAAGGGCAGGCCGACGAAGATCAGCGCCATGACGATGCCGGGCGGGGCATAGGCGATATCGATGCCGAGCGGGGCGAACAGCGAGCCGACCCAGCCGTTCTTGGCCATCAGCGACGACAGCGCCACGCCGGCCACCGCGGTCGGCAGGGCGAAGGGCAGGTCGACCAGGGCATCGACGACGCGCCGGCCCCAGAAGCGATAGCGCACCAGCATCCAGGCGATCACCAGCCCGAACGCGACATTGACCAACGCGGCGACGGCGGAGGCCAGGAAGGTGAGGCGGAAGGCGGCCAGCACGCGCGGGTTGGTCAGGATGTGCCAGATCGACGGCAGATCCATCTGCGCCGCCTTGAGGAACAGGGCGAGGAGCGGGATCAGGACAATGAGGGAGAGGTAGGTGAGGGTGAAGCCGAGGGTCGGGCCGAAGCCCGGCAGAACGCTCCAGCGCCGGAACGGCGTGCGCGGGCGTGGGCCCCGAGATACTTCGACCGCCGTCATCGGGCGCCGAAACGGATGTTAAGGCCCCGCACAGCCGCCAGCCACGCGATCACGGCCGCACCATCGTGCGGCAGATCGATACCAAACCGCATCAGACGCTCCACTCAGGCTCGGCCAGTTTCTGATCGATGCGCGGATCGTGGAAGCGGGAATCGACGAAGCCGATCAGTAGATCGACGGCCTCGGCGATGTCCAGCTTGCCGGTGTCGATGGCAAGGTCGGGCATGGTCGGCGCCTCATAGGGCGTATCCACACCGGTATAGTTCTTGATCTCGCCGCGGCGGGCACGGGCATAGAGCCCCTTGGGATCGCGCGCCTCGCACAGCGCCAGGTCGGCGCGGATATAGATCTCGGCGAAATTGTCGCCGACGATCGCGCGCGCCAGGGTCCGGTCGGACTCGAGCGGGGAGACCAGGGCGGCGATGGTGATGTTGCCGGCATCGGCGAGCAGCTTCGCCGTCTCGGCGATGCGGCGGGTATTCTCGGTGCGGTCGCCCTGGGCGAAGCCGAGATCGTGCGACAGGCCGCGGCGGATCAGATCGGTGTCGAGCACGACGGCATGCATGCCGCCTTCGAACAAAGCCCGCTCCAGCGCCGCCGCCAGGGTCGACTTGCCGGAGCCGGGCCGGCCGGTCAGCCACAGCACCGCGCCGCGATGGCGATAGCGCCGCTCCCGCTCCTCACGCGACACGCCGGCATAGACGGCCTCGGTCTGACTTTCGACCGGAGCCTCGACGAAATCGAGCACGATGGCGCCGCCCAGCGCATCGCCGCCGTCGCTGAGCACGCCGCGCCCGGTGCGGGGCAGCGCGCCATGGCGGTCGACCGGCAGCGGCTCGACCGCATCCAGGGCGATCTCGGCCACCTGGTTGGTCAGCACCTTGCCGGCGGGTTTCTTTTCCAAGGTCTGCATATCGACCACGGCGTCGATCGACCCGACCTTGACCCTGTACTCGCCGGAGGCGAGCTGCAGGGTCAGGTTGCGGCCAGCGAACAGGGGATCGGGCGCCAGCCAGAACATCCGGACCGTCAGCCGCCGGGCCAGGCGGATCGGCTCGGCGGCGGGGGCGGCGATATGGCCGCGCTCGACGAAGGCGCGCTGGTCCAAGGTGATGCCGATCGTGTCGCCGGCATTGGCGCTGACCCGGCGCGTCGTCTGGTTCCAGTCCTCGATCGTGGCGACCCGGGCAATAGCTCCGCCAGGGGCAAACGCCAGCGCGTCGCCGACCCGAAGCACGCCGCTCTCGACCCGGCCGGCGAGAATCCGGCGCTCGTCGAACTTGTAGATGTCCTGAACGCTGAAGCGCAGCGGCAGCACGTCGGGCGAGACCTCGTCGGCCTCGACCCGGTCCAGCGCCTCGAGCAGGGTGGGCCCGTGATACCAGTCGAGCAGGGTGGTGCGCCGGGCGATCATCTCGCCCTTCTTGGCGCTGATCGGGATGATCGCGGTGGCGGCGACGTCGATCTGCTGGAGATAGTTGCGCACCTGGTTGGCGGCGACTGAGAAGCAGTCGGGCGAATAGTCGACCTTGTCCATCTTGTTGACCGCGACGATCAGCCGGCGGATGCCGAGCAGGCTCAGCAGGTAGAGATGGCGGCGGGACTGGTCGAGCGTGCCCTCGGTCGCGTCGATGACGACGATGGCGATGTCGGCGGAGGAGGCGCCGGTCACCATGTTGCGCAGGAACTCGTCCTGGCCAGGCGCGTCGATGATGACGAAGCTGCGGCGCGGGGTGCGGAACACCGCCTCGCTGGTGTCGATCGTGGTGCCGCGGTCGCGCTCGACCTGGAGCGCGTCGGTGACGAAGGCCCATTCGAAATCGACGCCGCGCTTGCGGCTCATCTCGGCCACCGCCGCGACGCTGTCCTCGCCCAATGCGCCGGATTCGTTCAGCAGGCGGCCGATCAGCGTCGATTTGCCGTGATCGACATTGCCGACGATCACGACCCGCAAGGGCTCGAGCGTACCCTCGTCAGCTGCAGACCCTGGGCCGGCCATTACATATAGCCGCCGCTGCGCAGGCGCTCGAACGAGTCCTCGGATTCGTGATCCATGATCCGGCCGGCGCGCTCGGCCGTCCGGGTGCCCTCCAGCTCGGCGATGATGTCGTCGATCGAGGCGGCGTCGCTCGCCACGGGCAAGGTGATGTTGGTCTCGCCCAGCGAGCGGTAGCGCAGGCCGCCCTCTGCCAGATAGGCAGGGACGACGGGGATGCCCTCGGCCTTCATGTAGCGCCAGATGTCGAGCTCGGTCCAACCCAGCAGCGGGTGGATGCGGACATGCTCGTCCTCGGCCACGCGCGCCTTGTAATGGTCCCAGAACTCGGCCGGCTGCTGCTCGAAGTTCCAGTCGCCCTGGTTGGAGCGCGGCGAGAACACACGCTCCTTGGCGCGGGTCGACTGCTCGTCGCGGCGGATGCCGACGATGACGCCGTTCAGCCTCTCGCGCCGGATCAGGGCCTGCAGACCGGCGGACTTGCGCGCGGCCGCGCGGGCGAAGGGCGGCAGGCTGGGATCGATATCCTCGACCGGCGGGCAGTCCTCGACCTTCAGGTCCAGGCCCCATTCGGCGGTATAGCGGTCGCGGAACTCATAGACCGACGGCAGCTCCATCCCGGTATCGAGCTGGACCACCGGGAAGGGCACGCGGCCATAGAAAGCCTTGCGCGCCAGCCAGATCAGCACGTTCGAATCCTTGCCCACCGACCACAGCAAGGCGAGCTTGGGGAAACGAGCGAAGGCCTCGCGCAATATATAGATGCTCTGGTTTTCCAGATCGCGCAGGTGCCGGGCGGCGCGCTGGGGCGGGCGCTTGGCCGGGATGCGCGACAGGTGGATGCCGCACTCGGTCTTGTCCATGCCGGCCCAGCGGCCCGACCGCGCATCGGCGCCCGGCGCCACCTTGTCGGTGCAGGGCATGCAGCCGATCGACAGGAAGCCGTCGGCGACCAGCGGATGGGCCGGCAGCTCCCGCCGCTTGAATTCGGCGGCGATCTGCTTGGCGTCCCAGCTGGCGAGCGGATTGATCTTGAGCTTGCCGCCCTCGGCCTCGATCACCGGCAAGGCCGCGCGGCTCTTGCTCTGGAAGCGCTTGCGGCCGGTGATCCAGCCGGCGAAGGGGGCCATCGCCCGGTCCAGCGGCTCGACCTTGCGGAAATGGCAGCAGGCGTCGGGATTGTCGCGCCACAGGGTGCCGGGCTTGTCGAGCTCGGCCTCGGCCACCGGATCGGGCTTGTAGGTCTGGACGTTGGTGAGGCCCAGGAACTTGCTGAGCTTGTCGCGATAGGTCAGCGTTTCGCCGAACAGCTTGCCGGTATCCAGGAAGACGACCGGCACGGCCGGATCGACCTCGGCCGCCATCGCCAGCAGCACCGCCGATTCCGCACCGAAGGAGGAAACCAGCGCGATCTGCCCCGGCATCTCCTTGAACAGCGCGCGCAGCAGCGCGACCCCCTCCAGGTCGCCGTAGCGCGACATGAGGTCGGCGGCGCGCAGAGCGGCGTCATCGACGACGATCTCTGAGGTGACGGGGCTGTCGGGTTCGGCTGACACAAGCTGGGCAGTCATGTTCGTGCTCTGAGGTCCGTAAACTACACTCTGCGAACGTTCTTTATGTGCATTGCACATTGCCATATGATCGGTACAATTTGCAACTCTTCAAGCCCCTGTAGAATCCCGGCTATTGCGCAACAGGCGCTGTATAATGTAAATCGGCGCCGCGCGTAAGCTGCCGGACGTGGAAATGCGCGGTTTGGCGGCGTCTATGCCCGTTAAAGCGGCCAATTCGAAGCATCCGGGCTTCAAATCTGCGAAAACGGCATGCCAGCCATGAGCGATCGGCGCGGTCGTGGCACGGCGATTTGCCTGCCGGACCGTGACTAGCGCAGGCGTGCGTACGCCGTTAAACATACGCGGATTACACGGCGCGCATGAATGAACGAGAGCCTTGTCGAGTGAGCAGCGAGACCCAACACCAAGCCGTGACCGGCAACCGACTGCGCGACGGCGTGCCGATCTACTATGCCGGCAACGGGGCCTGGTCCCCGGCGATCGCCGATGCGGCAACCGCCCCGGACGGCGGTGAATTGCTGGTCGAGGCGATGAAGGGGCCGTTGCCGCTTGAGGCGGTGGGTCCCTATGTAATCGATGTGACGGTGGCCGGCGGCGTCATCGGCCCTATCGGCGTGAAGGAGACCATCCGCGCCTTCGGCCCCACGGCTTGAACAGCTGACTGCCTGACCCGAGAGCGGGAGACGAGATTTGTATCGCTATGACGAATTCGACCGGCGCTTCCTCGAGGAGAGGACCGCCCAGTATCGCGACCAGGTCCGCCGCCGCCTGAACGGCGAGCTCAGCGAGGAGGAGTTCCGTCCCCTGCGCCTGCGCAGCGGGCTCTACCTTCAGCTGCACGCCTATATGTACCGGATCGCCATCC